>JAUNJB010000070.1 GCA_030535375.1 Clostridia bacterium
TATTATACACAACTTCGGAAGAAATACAAGTATTGGAGGATATCATATCGTTTTTTACTCCATCAGAGTGTTCCCTGATAATAAGACCCAACATGACAAAAATCGGATACAGATAACTTGCGCCAAAAGTTCCGAGTTTCTTCGGCCCATCGATGGGAAACTAGACGCGAAATTGCGCAGGTACTTGGCGTCAGCAAGTCAGGGGTAAATAGTTTTCTCGCCGCATTCAAGGAGTGCAAGGCGCTCGACTTCCCCCTGCCGGAAGGCACCACAAACTACACCATCGCCAACCATGTGTATAGCCCTGCTCAGCTTTCTCACGGGAGAACTGTTGAATTCGTTTTACCTCACTTCGAGGATGTCCATAGGACTATAAGCACCCGGAAGAACATGACCCTTGTCTACATCTGGAACCACTATGCAAAGGGCTGCGAAGGCAAGGAGGAACAGCCCTATCAATACCGCCGGTTTTACAAGCAGTACGCCAAGTGGCGTGCGGATCATGAGCAGACCATTCACTTCACCGCTGTTCCCGGTCAGAAGATGGAGGTAGACTTTGCCGGACAAACCTTCCAGTTTGTTGACCGGCTCACCGGCGAGTTGGTAGATGTCGTTGTATTTGTGGCCGTGCTCCCTTACTCCCAGTATATCTATGCTGAGGGGATGGCATCTACCAAAGAGCCGCAGTGGATTGAGATAAACAATCACGCCCTCCAGTATTTTATCGTAGTCCTTGTTCAGCACCGGGGCATACAGAAAAACCAGTCAGGTTATCCGTACAGGCAATAAAGATATCCTGTACGACCATCCAAATCGATACCCATTGCGATGTAGACCGCCTTCTTGACAATCTGGCCTCCACTTCGCACATGGTAATGAATCGCGTTCACGAATACGATCGCATAGACGCTTTCCAGGGGTGCTGCTGCCATTCCCGAACGATGGGCAGAATCTTATCCGTTATCCGGCTAATGGTGGTATCCGATACCTCCAGGCCGTAGATATCGTGAATATGGGTCTCGATATCCGACGTCGTCATTCCTTTCGCATACATAGAAAGAATTTTCTCTTCCACATTCTGGCTGATGCTCGTCTGGTTCTTTTTCAACCTGGAGCGAGAAGCATAGCCCCGAGTGGAAGGGGGAAAAATCGTACGGTCGACATCGACTGATGATCAGTATTTCTCGTATTTCATGATTCTGGCCTGCATCCCCGTGTCCATTGAGAGTCGATTTCGGCCATGGCCCAGTTGGAAACCGGCCGGTTTGCCCACTTCTTGTACAGCTCCGTGAAGCGTAAGTTTAGCGCTTTCAAGACATTATCTTCACTGGGGGAAAGAACCTTTCTTCGTTACCTTACGGAAGCTGGAATTCGAAGCTTCTATGGAGTTGGTGGTGTATATGATTTTTCGGATGGCGCTGCCATGAAGAGTTGCTCCACTCTCCCATATGTTCTGGACATAGCGAAACCTTCTGTTGTAGATTTTCTCTATTCTACAGCAGAAGGTCTCTTTTTTCATTGTCTGTTTTTCGGAATACAGACCACAAGCCAGATTTTGCCCTGCCTCCTTCTTTATCCGCCAATCCAGTAATTTCACAGCGATGCAAGGGCGTGCGCCGTATCTGGCGGAAAACCGTCAATCCACAAAGAAACCGTCCATCTTCCCTTCCCGATTCATGCGGAAGCCGTTCAGCCCCGCACGCATGGCGCCCTCCACATTATCCAGCGTGTCATCGATAAAGAGAAGACGCCCGGGCGTCAGCGCATATCGATTCACAAGCGCCTGATAGATCGCGCGTTCGGGCTTGAGCAGAAGCTCCTCATAGGAAATAAAGCCGCCGTCAAACATCGAAAACCGATTCCCGAATCTCTCCATCAGCCGTTTAAACGACACGCCGTTGTAGTTGGAAAGCAGGTAGATCCCCTTTCCCTTGGCCTTGCACCTTTCGGCCGCGCGCCAGCCTTCCTCCAGCAGGACGCACTTTTCCGACCAATCGGTCATGACGAACAGATAGTCCTCGTAGCTGCCGCCATATTCGCTCACCAGCAGGCGCGCCACCTCGTCATGCGTGCGCGAGCCTCGGTCCAGATCCCTCCAGTATTTCCCTTCAAAAACGCGAGCGAGCATTTCCTTTTGTTTCTTCTCGTCATCCGGGAAACTGGCGCGCACAAATTCGGCCGGCGCGTAGCGCATCAGCACATTGCCAATGTCGAAAACAACGGCGTCGATCATGTCCCACGGCATCGTGCGAAAGCGCTCATCCAGCCGCACGCCTTCATTCTCCATCATGCTTTCCTCCTTATGCCTCTTCGCCGAAGAATCCGCTCAGCTTTCCCGGCCGGTTCAGACAAAATCCCTGCCATCCCATGTGCATCGCGCCCTCGATATTCGCGGGCGTGTCGTCGATGAAGAGCGTGCGGGACGGCTCAAGTCCGTACGTTTCGGTTACATAGGCATAAATCTCCGGATTAGGCTTAATCATCCCCACCTTCGCCGATACAATCTTCGCCTCAAAAAGGTCAAAGAAGTCATACTGCATCTGCACGCGGTCAAACGCCTTGTCCTGATAGTTGGAAAGCACGAATGTCCTTTTGCCGTGCGCGCGGCAGGCATAGAGCGCCCGCACGCCCTCTTCCACCACGGTATTAAAACAGAAGAAATTCTCCATCACCGTGCGGATATCTCCGGCCAAATCCGCATCCCGCCCCGTCATCGCCGCGATCGCCTCCTCCAGCGTCAGCGAGCCGCGGTCGAGCATGTTCCAATAGGGCGTTCGGATGATTTTGCGCATCAGGCGCTCATGCTTTTCCCGGTCGCCGGGGAAGAAATGCTCCAGCTCCGCCTCGGGCGAATAATGCAGCAGCACGTCGCCCACGTCAAAGACGACGGCGTCCAGCTCGTCCCACGGCATGCGCTCATAGCGCTCATCGATCATCAGCCGCACACGCATTCCCCCTTTTACACCTGCACAAAGACGGTCTCTCCGTCGATCTCGACGGTGAACGCACACCGCCCCAGATCGGCGCTGAGCTTCGCCGCGCAGCCGTCCTTTTTCCATTCGATCGAAAAGCGCTGCTTGTCCTGCCGCTCAATGTCCATCTGCGCCTCAAAGCCGAACGCCGGGCAGGTGTTGCGGATGCGCAGCAGCTCAATCTGCTGCCGGACGATCCGGCGGCCAAGCGCCTCCTCGATCTGCGGCATGCTCAGGTTCGTGCGGTTGATCTCCTTATGTCCCGCCGCGCCGCCGCGATTTACGGCTTCAAGATCGTTTTCGCCGGCAAACAGATCGAGATACCAAACCTGCGGCTTGCCCGGCATAAACAGCTGCACGGCACGCGCGAGCAGCATCTTGCGTTCATCCGCGCCCAGCGCGCTGAAATAGGTTGCGTTCACCTGATAATACACGTTTTTCTGCCCGTGCAGGTTCTTGATGAGGCCGCCGCGGCTGACGATCAGGTCGATCAGCGCCTGAATCCGCTCCTCCGGAATCAGTCCCTTGAGATCGAGCATCGGGATGCCGTCATGGCAGCCGAGCATATTGACCACGCGGATGTTCTTCTCCTTCATCTCCATGGCCCATGAGAGCAGCGTCTGGGCGTCGCGATTCTCAATCGCGTCAATGAGCAGGCCCGGGAGGAAGAAATCATAGGTCATAAATCCTTTGTCCGCGACGACCTTGTAGCTCCCCTCCGCATAGGAAGCGTGAATCTCCGGAAGGAGCGTGAGGCCATGCCTCTGCGCCAGCCCGCGCACCCGCTCGAGCACATCCCACGTATCCGGCTCGTTGAGGAAATTGCGCAGCCCCGGCGTCTTGGGCGCATAGGCAAACGCGTCAAGGCGGACGATCGACGCGCCATACTCCTTGAGGCGCGCAAGCGTCTCATCGTAATATGCCCAGACGAGATCGCTTCTCAGGTTCAGATCCATCTGCCCCAGATACTTGCGGCGCGTCTCCATGAGGCCGACAGCGCGCTCGCGGTAGCCTTCAAAGCCCGCCAGCGTCATCTGCGCGGGGCAGATTCCCTCGCGCAGCTCCGCATTGATCGCCTGCGCGAGCAGCACGGCCTCGCCGTACTGAATCTCCATCCCCCTCATGAGGTCCTGCGCGTCCACCTCGTCATAGCGCACCTCCTGGTAGAAGGTGTTCCAGTAGGGCACATCGCGCCCGTCCGGCAGACGGACCATCAGAATGGGCAGCCCCGGCTTGCGGAAAAACATGTTCCGTATCATCTCGGTGTTCGGCTGGATATAGCCCGCCTCGGTCATCTCGCCGTATCCCGTCCAGAATTGATTCCAGTCGATAAAGAAGTTGCGGTACGGCGAGGCGTCGCCGCGCTTTAAAATATCCTGGAACTGCGGCGAGAGCACGGAAAGATGGTTGAGAATAAAGTCGAGCTTGAGATCCACGCCCATTTCGCGCAGGCGCTCGAGATCCCCACCTCTGGCATAGACGCGATTCAGATCATAGCTGATCACGGAAAATCCGCGGTCAAGATCCGTGTTAAACACGCTTGGCAGAATATAGAAGGAACGGAAGGCATCCTTCATCTCCGGCCGTTTAAGCAGCGCGGCAATCTCCCCCAGATTGCCTCCCATGCTGTCCGGATAGGCGTTGAGCATCGCTCCGCTGTTCATCGTCTTTCCTCCTTATGCATCCGCCATCGCGCGGCGATATGCGTGATAATCGAGCAGCTCGCCCGCCTTGGAGAGGATGAGCTTCGCCTTCCACGCCTGGCTGTCGAGCTTGCGCTGTTCGATCTCCAGCACCATCATCGTAAAAGCGGAATCGAGCTTGCCGTCGCGGTTGCGGGCCTTGCGGTGCGCGAGCGTCTCCTGCGGCGTGCTGTTGAGCAGCACGGGGATATCCACGCCGCGAAGCAGATCGCTGTTTCCATGCGTCCACTCGATCATGAGCACCTGTACGCCGCGCAGGTCAACGGGCTCATACCAGAGGGCCTCACGCTCACGTCCCATGCGCCTGAGCGCGATCTCCTCCGCCCCCTGCTTAAAGCGCGCGATGATCTGTGAAACCTCGTCAAAGTCGATCTCCTCCCGCGTGCCAAGGTACCCCATCAGGCTCTCATACCCGGCACGACGATAGATCTCCATCCACGGATATTCGGCAAATACCGAAGGATCGGCGTCCCTGTCCTGCGCCCAAAGCGTTCTGAGCACATCCGCCATCTCACCGGTATACGCGCCGCTCGAGACAAGCCCGCGCAAAGCGCCGTTGCGGAAGACGCACGCGCGTTCCGCGTCGTTGTCCATCGGGATGCGGCGGGGATAGTTGTCCCCGGAGAGCGTATAGGCGCCCACGCCCAACGCGCGGAAATAGTAGGAAAGGATGGACGCGATCTCGGACTTGCCCACGCCGGAGCCGCCGCACACGCTGATCACGACGCGGCCGTTCGGGTTTTTCTCCATCTGATCCGCCGCCATCTCCTTGAGCGCCGGAAAAATCGTCTCCGCCTTGCCAATGTGCTGCGCATCTATGCAAATCACGTCCCCCGGCATATCGCCATGCGTGATGCCTTCCGGCACCTTGGGCGCAGTCCAGGTCGCGCGCAAAACATTCGTTCCCATATTATTTCTCCTGTTCAAATCGTGTTAAGATAATCAGCCAGTTCCCGCGGCCAGTCCGTCTGAAGTATATCTGCACCATGTTCAATCAGCCAACCCCAGCCGTTTTGTGGGTTTCCCATGACAGATGTGTTATCATCGTGCCATGCGCACAGTGTAAACTGATCACTGAATGTCAGCGCATTAATCCAGAGCTTTCTGCCCGCGGCATGCACACTGTCTACAAATTCCGTACCGATAACCGCATCATGATCCTCATGCGCGAACACCTCTACAGCTGGAATACAGGCCTTTTCTGGTAACTTCGCAAGCTCCGCAATTTCTTTTTCGCAAGTCACGACCGGAACAAACCGTGGTATAAAGTCATTTTCCCCAAGCCAAGAAATTGCTTCATCGTAGGGTACACGCCCTTTAATGAGCACCTGCTCCTCCATTCCCCTATCACGCACGGGTACATAGGCTTCATGAATAAAGCGCCAGCATTGATCCAGATTGATTATGCACCGTCCTTTCAGCGCATCAAGCGCCTCGTCAAGCGTCGTCACATAGAACGCGCTTTTCTCCCCAATGGGGTTAATGAGCGGTTGAGCGCGCAGTTCGGCAAGCGTATAATCCTCTGTCTTGCCTGTTAACCCGAGAAGTCTTTGGGGTGACGGATCATGAAATAAAATCAGCACACCGTCCCGTGTCCTGCGCACATCCATTTCGATGATATCAGCGCCGCAGTAAAGTGCTGCCTCGAAAGCCGCCAGCGTGTTTTCCACAATACTTCCCCCAAAGCGGCCGCGATGGGAAACGATTTGTATATCTCTCATGCTCAATTTTCCCTCCTCAGCCTTTCGGAAGCGGCTCCCTGCTGGTCGCAGCATCGCCGAAGAAGAACATCGCGTCCTGCAAATCGGTGGTGAGCATCGTGCCCGCGCGCACGTATTCCATCGCCCGGGCAAGCATCGCGCTGCGGTCGTACGCCACGGCGTGAAACGAGATTTCCCCATCCTCGATAATCATATAGTGCGCGCGCTTGTCCTTGTCATCCGGGCGGCGGTAGGAAACCGAGCCCGGATTGAGCCAAAGCGCGTCGTCTGCAAGTCCGTGCACGCAGCGCCTGTGCGTGTGGCCGAAGATCATCCGCCGCCCCGCCTCCGGCCGTCTCCCGGTGTACCACTGTCCCCAGAGCGCGTCAAAGGCCTGCATGCTCTCGGGCATCTCGTAGGAGTTTTCTCTCACCTGATGCTGCATGACATACGCTGCGCCGTCCGCCTGAAAGCTCAGGTGACGCGGCAGCGCGCGCAGAAAAGCGATATCCTCCTGCGAGACGCGGTCGCAGTTGTCATGCACCCATTTGTAGCCGTTTGTGCCGCGCAGCCACTCCGTCTCGCCGGAGGCGAGGACGCCAAGCAGATGCGTATCGTGGTTGCCGATCACGCAGTGCGCGTTTCTCTCCCGCACCCACGCAATCGCCTCGTGCGGGTCCGTGCCATAATCGACATAATCCCCCGCGCAGTAAATCGCGTCGACGGCGCCCGCGTCGCGCTCAATCGCGCGAAGCGCCGCGATGTTCGCATGGATATCCGATAAAATCAACAGACGCATACGACACCTCGTCAAACATCCCTGTCGCCCGGATATTCGCGGCCGCCCGCGGCGACATAGCCGCCGCTCTTCCCGCTCATATCCCCGCTCACCCAAAATGCGTACAGATCCACCGAGATCATCTCAAACCGAATCCGAATCGGCCTGCCGCAAAAGCGTCCCAAATCGCCGCCGCGGAAGCGAAGCGGCGCCTTCGTGCTATCCGCGACGACCGGCACGCAGTCCTCAAAGGCAAAACCCTCAAACGGCCTGCCGTCTTCATCCTCAATCTGCGCGCGGACGAATCCCCGCAGCGCGTCGGCATTCACAAACAGATATTTTCCATGCGCAAAGCGCAGCTTTCTCGTCAGCGCATATTGGAGCGTGCCGTTGGCGTGCAGCGAGGCAAAGCCGTCCCGCCGCAGGAGCGCCATCCCCGTGGATGCGCCGCCATACAGGTGCGCCCCCTCCGCGGGCGACGCGCCCGAGAATCCAGCCACCGGGAAGGCCAGCTCGTCCTGAGAGACGAGGCAAAGCCCGCCGCAGGCGTGCAGATATCCCCGGTTCCAGTCCCCCTCCGCGTCCGTGCAGCGGATGAACGGGGCGCGAAAATCCCGGCTGAAATGGAATCCGTCCCGGCTGAACGCCGCGTGGAGATCAATGTGCTTGGGCACGCCGCTGTTTTCGCAGACGGCATTGTGCGCCTGATCCAGCCCCTTGACAATCGCAAACAGGCCAAGCATCACGCTCTCATACGCCACCGCATTCACATGATAAAGCTGCGGCGGCAGATGCCGGCTGTATATCGTGCCCGGCTCGCACGCCGTCAGATCCGCCTCGTCGCAGCGCTGCCAGAAGACAAGCTGCTCCTGCGTAAAGGCCGCGCCCTCCATAAAGTCGTCGCACTCGTAATAGCTGCGCCCCCGGCTGTACCATTTCGTCGGCAGGCCCGTGCGAATGGAAAAAACCCACTTCTTCCTGAACGGATTGTAGAAAAACGACGTATTGTCCCCGCAAACGCCCGTCGTCCTGGGCTCGCCCCAGTGCATGCCGTCGGCGGATACCTCCACCTGCGCCACGTCGCCCTGCGGCGTTCTGAAATAGTGGAACATCTTGTAACGCTGCCGGGGGTCATCCGTCTGCTGATCGAGCCAGACACACGAGCCGTCGCGCTGCCAGCCGGGTTTGGGCACAAAAATCCGGTTGGTTCCCACCTGATTGTCGAGATTTTTGCGCACAAAATGCCGTCCATCGGCGGAGACGGCCAACGCGGTCCCGTCAAACCAGCCGGCATGATAGTAGAGCCTGTACACGCCGTCCTGCGGGTCATACCAGCAGCCGTCCGTAAACGGGGCCGCGACAGGCGCGACGCCGCGGTTCATCTCCAGCGGCGTCTGCGGCGAGAGCACCGGGCTGTCCGGGCTGAATCGGGCCTGATGATAGCGCCGCTCAAGCCAGCATTCCTCCAGCAGAAAATCGTCCACAAAGAGCTGGCGTCCCAGGTCGATATCGATCACATCCGGAGGGGCGTCCAAATACGGCACACGGATTCCGTCAAGCGTCCCCTCGTCAATCCCCTTTGGAGGCCATGACTTGGGCAGGACGATGCCATTGTAGAGCTTTTCCATATATTTCCCTCTATTCGATCATCGCGGCGTAACGCGCCGTTCTTCTGCCCTGCGCGCCGAAAACCCCCGCGGCGTTCCACTCCTCGACCGTCGCCTCGCCATCGTCGAAGGTGAAGGCAAAGCGGTTCTCCGCCTCGGACTCAATCCAGTACAGCGAGATGCAGAAGCGGTTCTCCGCCTCCCACCAGCCGCTTGCGGCAACCACGCTCTCGTGAATCGCGTTATAATGGAGCCTGCCCGTCTGCCAGCCGCCCATGACGTTCACCTCAAGGCACTGCTCCCTTCCGCTCTCTTCAAAAGAGAGGAAGCACCTGCCGTTCTTCATATAAATTTCAATTCTGGACGTGCCGCCGTAATCCCTTCTGTTTTTAGCCATGCCGAAGAGCAGACCAAAGGAGGCTTTTTCCCCGCCCCGGGACTCCAGCACGCAGCGCAGGCTGCGCTGCGTCCAGTCCGTGCACTTGGGGACGGCCGGATGCGGCACGCAGAGCATGGACATGCGCTTTTTGAGCCTCGCGCTCGCCTCGCTCTGCGGCAGCGGTTCCTTCTCCACGGCAGGCGCAAGGAGTTCAAAGAGCGCGTTGAGCGTCGCCTGCGGTCCGTGAACGGGCGCTTCCTCTCCCACCTTGCCCTTGAGCATGTGGATCTCGGAATGCGCCATGTGGTCCCCGAGATAGCCGGTCTCATGGATGGAGACGATCATGTCCAGCTCCGGGATGACCACGCTGAATTGCCCGTATGCGCCGTCCGCGCGATACGCGCCGGGCCACGTGCACATCCAGATCTGATAGCCATAGCCGACGCAGTTGTCGTAAATCCACGGCGTATGCGCGTGTGCCGCCCGGGTATCCAGCTGCTTGCGGGTCGCCTCCTTCACAAAGTCCTCGCCGAGGATGCGCTCTCCCTCCCATACGCCTCCGTCGAGATAGAGCTTCATCAGGCGCAGGTTGTCCTCGGTCGTGGTGAACATGCCGGAGCCGCCGATGCATGTGCCGTCGCCCGCGCGGTTGCACATCACATGCTGCGCGTCGATGCCGATCTTGTCAAACAGGCGCGGCGTCAGATACTCCACCATAGACACGCCGCTCACACGCTCCACGATGGCGGAGAGCGTCGTCGTCACGTGGCTGTTGTAGCGCCAGTGTGTACCGGGTTCATGCTCGATCGGAAGGGCGAGCAGGATGTCGAGCCAGTCCTCGGGATAATCCGCCTGCTCCTCTTCCATGCCGGCGCCCATGATCAGCAGATCGCGCACGGTCATGCGGGCAAGCCGTTCGCAGGGATGCTCCGGCGCCTTTTCCGGGAAAAAGCCTATCACCTGATCCGTCAGGCGGAGCAGCCCCTCGCGCTCGGCGATGCCGACGGCGGTGGCCGTGTAGGTTTTGCTCAGCGAATGGTCACAGTGATGCAGCCCCGGTGCAAACGGGCTCCACCACCCCTCCGCGCAGACCTTGCCGTGACGCATGATCATCAGGCCGTGCATCTGCGTGAATCCGCCATACTCAAGTGCATTAAGAAACGCCTCTATCGCGCCGCTGGGGATGCCCACCGCCTCCGGCGTGCACCGTTCAAACTCCTTGCGCCGCATATGATTCAGCTCCCTTCTCGTCGAGGATCAGGCGTTCACCTCAAGCCCGTCATAGGCAATTTCGATGCCGTAGGGCGCGGCAAACGCTTCCCATTCACTGTGTGTCATGTCGTTCATGTGGGAGAGATGATTGAGGATATAGCGCGTATTTTCTTTGACCAGGCCGCGCTTTTGCAGCCTTTCGCGCAGGGCAAGGCACTCCTTGAAGCCCATATGCCCGTCCCCCGGAAGCAGCCCCCGCGCGCAGTCCATGCTCACCACGGAGAAAGACAGCCCCTGCGCCTGCAAATAGGCGTCGTTTTCCTCGCTGAGCTCGCCCGTGTCATTGGCATAGAGAATCGCTGTCCTGCCATCCGAGATCGCATAGATCAGGCACTCCTCCACATGCGCGGGCCGGTGGTTCGCCCTGAGCGGATAAAAGGTGTAGCCGCCCGCCTCAAAGGGCTCAAAAGGCCTGACCTCGTGAAAGCAAAAGCGCGAGGAAAGCACGCGCTCCTCCCGGAGCACCTCCTCAAAGCGCGCCTTCACCCAGCGCTCTCCGTAAAGATCGAGCACATTCTCTTCCTCCGGCATATCCGGCAAAATCGCGCACGAGGCCGTGCCGCGCATCTGCAAAGCGTAATGATCCTCGTGATCGGGATGCGCGTGCGTAAAGACGATGGTCTTCACGCGTGAAAGCTCCAGCCCAAAGCGAAGGCTTTGCGCGTGGATATCCGGGGAGAGATCGATCAAAAGCCCGTCGCCCAGCAGCGTGCAGGAGCGCATGCGCAGGCTTTTCCCGCCCTCTTCCCGCGAGCGCCGGCAGACGGGGCAGGCGCAAAACGTCGCGGGCATGCCCTCCGCCGCGCCCGTACCCAGATATTTGTACTTCATATCGCGCGCCTCGCTCTCAGCCCTTCACGCCCGTCGCCGCCACGGACTGGACAAACTGCTTCTGGAAGATGAGGAAGATGATCAGGATCGGCAGCGTGATCATCGCGCTGAACGCAAAGATCTGGCCCCAGAAGGTATACACGGAATCGTTGAGGCCGCGCAGCGCCTGCGGCAGCGTGCGCCATGTGTTGTCGCGGGTGACGAGCGTCGGCCAGAGCAGATCGCCCCATGCGCGGATGAAGGACATGATGGCCACGGTAGCGTAAATGGGCTTGGACAGCGGCGTCATGATCTTGAAGAAAATGCCCGTGTAGCCCTCGCCGTCGATGACGGCCGCCTCAAGCAGCTCCTTGGGCATGCCGCGGTAGTGCTGGTAAAACAGGAACACGTACATCGGCGTCGCCAGATTCGGAATCGCCAGCGCCCAGATGGTGTTGATGAGCCCGAGATTGAACGTGACCATAAACCGGTTGATGATGACGGCCTCCGTCGGGATGATGGTCAGCGCGATCATCAGCGAGACGAGCAGGTTCTTGCCCTTAAAATCCAGCATGCCCAGCGCATAGCCCATCATCGCGTTGATGAACATGCCAAAGAACACCTGAATCACCGTGTTAAGCGCGGAATTCCGGAAATAATGCAGGAAATCGAGCTTTTCAAACACCTGCACATAGTTGTCAAGCGTCATGTTCCCATACGGGATAAAGGCGCGAAGCGTCGCCATATCCGAGACGAGCTGCGTCTCCTCCTTGAAGGAGGACACAAACAGGAAGACGAGCGGCGCAATAAAAACGATGGCAACCGCTACATAAATCACATAGAAAACGGCCGATACCGCCGTTTTTCTGGCTTTATTCTGTACAGCCATATCAGTCGTCTCCTCCCGTAACCTTATTTTGGATCAGGGAAATCACGAGCACCATCAGGAAGAATACGACGGCGATCGCCGAGGTGTAGCCCACACGGTTGTTGGTGAAGCCCTCCTCATACATGAGGTAAACCAGCGTGGTTGTCGAGTGATTCGGGCCTCCCTGCGTGAGCATGTACACCTGCGTGAACATCTTCAGAGAGTAAATGGTGTTGGAAATAAACACATAAACCAGCGTATTCTTGAGCTGGGGAATGGTGAGGTAAATCAGCTGCTGCCAGCTGTTCGCACCGTCGATCGTGCAGGCCTCGTAAAGCTCCTCCGGAATATACTGAAGCCCGCCGAGCACGATGATCATCTGCATGCCCAGGCACTGCCAAATCGACATGATGGCAATGGCCGGCATGGCCAGATTGGCATCCTGAAGCCACCTCTGCGTGGGCAAACCGAAGAAGGAGAGAATCGAATTGAACAGACCGTCCGTGGTGCTGGAAAAGAAGAAGCCCCAGATGACCGTCACAACGGTCATGGTGACGACCTGCGGAGAGAAATAAATCATCCGGAAGAATGTGACGCCCTTCGCCTTGCGGTTGATCAGCAGCGCAAGGAGCGTGGCCAGCACCAGAACGGCCGGCACGAGAATGATGGTGTATTCAAACGTATTAAAAAAGGCCTGTTTTGCCGTCTTGTTGGTAAAGAGCTTGATATAATTGTCCCACGCGACGAAAGCGGTTGGTTTTTTCGCGCTGACAACCAGCTTGCGGTCGGTGAAGGAATAAAAAATGGCCATAAAAAACGGCAGGATCATGAACACAAACATGATGATCAGCGCCGGCGCGGATAATCCCCAGGCAGCCCTCGCCTGTGACCGGGCCAGCTTGCTGCTTCTGCGCTTCGCAGTCCTCCTCAAGGTTGCCTCACTCATATGCATTCCCCATTTCTTGATTTGATACAGAGAACATCCCGACCGAATGAAAGCAATACCCGACCGGAAGGGGAAAATCTTCCGGCCGGGTATCGTCAGCTCAGATCAGGAATTACTCGATATTCCAGCCGTTCTCGTAGATGATCTCGTCCACATATTCAGCCGCCTCATGTAGCTCCTCGGCCGGGTCGCCGCCGGCGATGACGTTGGTGCAGACATTGGCCACAGCGTTGTAGACGGTGGAGTGCGCCGGGGTGATCGGGCGCAGATAGCTGATGCCCGCCTCCAGCTGCTCACGATACAGGTAGAGACGGCCGCCCTCCTGCCACTGCTCCATGGAATCCATGACGGAGGAACGCGCCGGCACGCCGCCGTTCACGTTGCAGACCATGGTGATGTATTCCGGGCTCATGAGCGCCTCAAGGACGGTCCATGCCGCGTCGGCCTTGCCGCGCTCAACGGCGGCGGTCGTCATGACGTCGACCGTAGAGCCGGAGCAGGTGTACACGCCGCCGCCGAAGTCCGGCATCGGCACGATGATCGCGTCGTCGCCAAACGCGCCGACATGATCACTGTACTTCCAGTGACCGAGCATGGAGAAGGCAGCCTCCTCGCGGCCATAGAACGCGTCCTCATAGTCGCAGGCCGGATTCACATAACCCTCGTCGATCATCTTCTTCATCCACTCATAGGCCGCGATGGTGCCCTCGCCGTCGAGCGTACCGGTAGCGGTCATGGTGTCGCGGTTGAGGTAGTCGCCGCCAAAGGAGGCGATCACAGGCATCCAGTTGAAGTACAGGGAGGTCACCTTGTTCTGGCGGATGTAGAGCGGATACTCGTAGCCGATTTCCTTGCACTTGGCCAGGATATCTTCGAACTCCTCAAGCGTCCAGGCCTCGGTATAGGAGGTCGGGATGCGGGCGCCGATCTGCTCAAGAATGCTCCTGCGGGTCCACAGGCCCATGCCGGAGTCAAACTGCGCTACGCCATAGATGCTGCCGTCGTAGGTGTTCTCCGCCCAGACGGAGGAGATCACGTCGCTTTTCATCTCCTCCGGGATGTAGTCATCCAGGCAGGCGATCATGTCGAGATCCTGGAAATACGGGATCTGCAGGCCGTCGATGATGATCAGCTCCGGAGTGTCGCCGACGATCGGGGCGGTCTGCAGCTTGTTCAGAAGCTCGTCCTGAGCAAAATACTGATCGTCCACCACGATTTCGCCTTCATGCTTGGCATTGAAGTCGTCGAACATTTCTCCGTAAATAACGCTCTCAGCGCCATCGGAGACCCACACGGTTACCGTCGTCGCATCCGCGGAAGCGACTGCCGTAAGGCTCAGCATCATAGCCAGAGCCAACAGGAAAGAAACTTTTTTCATTAAGGGGTACCATCCTTTCTTGGAAAAAATATCGTTACATTCTCTTGTTCTCCGAGAATGTAAAACGCCCTCTCAAAATGGGCTGTATTGGGCTGTATCCCGAAAATAGGAAAAGGTTTTCTTAATGTGGATATAGAGAAGAAGGCCTTCAAACCCTCTTCCTCTTATTTTTCTAAGCCCATGCTCTTTCTTCGAATGACCTTGTGTTTCACGCAGATAAACTCCGGTTTCACAGACGGATCGTCCATCATGCGCAGCAGCGTGTCCGCCGCCAGAACCCCTTCATCAAAATAGGGGATCCTGACGGTTGAAAGCGTGGGTCTCGTATACCGTCCCATCTCCGAATCATCAAACCCGATAATCGAAATATCGCCCGGCACCGACAATCCCAAGCTGAACGCACTCTGCATCGCGCCGATGGCCACCAGATCAGACCCCGTAACCAGCGCCGTCGGCAGCTCAAAGCTCTCCTCATAGATTCGCTGCATGCCCTGATAACCGGCCTCAAAGCTGAAATCCCCGCGCTGAATATAGCTTTCGACCGCCTCGATCCCAGCCTCTTCAAGCGCCTTTTTGTACCCTCTGAGCCGTTGAGTTCCCGCCGAATAATCGTTTTCCGGGCCGCCAATGGTGGCGATTCTCCGATGCCCCGAGCTGATCAAGAGGGTAACCGTGTCATATATGGCCTGATAATTGTCGTATGAAATGGTCATGATCCGCGTCTCGCCGTAGGATTCCTCCTGATTGACAAGCACGACCGGATAATCCATGTCCAGCATCTTATCTGCCAGCCTGCGGTTTACATTGACGCCCGCAAACACCAGTCCATCCACATGATGCTCGCCGAGCTTGTCGAGCACAGCGATTTCCTTCTCGGTCTTGCCGCTGGTCTCGCACATCACCACGGTATATCCGTTTTTCTGGCATACGCTGTTGATCCCCTTGGCAATGACCGCCATCACGGAATTGGAGATATCCGAAACCACGAGGCCGATCGTCCGGGTTTTGTTGGTAATCAGACTGCGGGCAAGCGCATTCGGGCGATAGCCCGTCTTCTCAATTGCCTGATCGACGCGCTGGCGCAGCTCCGAACTCACCGATTTCGAACCGTTGACAACCCGGGATATCGTCGATATGGAAACGTTTGCCTCCCGAGCGACATCCCCGATTGTTACCGCCATCTTTTCCCACCCCGTATGCTTTCGTCTGTATCTGTCTGTATTATAGCCTTCTTTGTCCATATTGTCAATAACATTTTTTAAATCCTAGTCAAAATTTCTTTTTTATCAAAAAAATCGTCGTAAAATTGCTGTTATTTTTCGCCGCCTTGATGTTTTCGTCTCTTCTTGCCATATGTTTGGTAACGTTTTCCATTTTCCTGCAAATCGGAGAGGATTTTTTCCAAGCTCCGTCGAATACTGCATATATTCTGATCCATCTTACCGAACAGCAATATTGGAGGGAATCTCATGCAGATGATTTATGCCCATCGCGGCGCATCCGGATATGCACCCGAAAATACACTTCGCGCCTTTGATCTGGCCGCAGATATGCACGCTGACGGCGTGGAGATCGATGTCCAACGCACAAAAGACGGCAGGCTCGTCGTCTTTCATGACGAAACGCTTGAACGTGTGACCAAGGGGACGGGACTGATCTCCGAATATACATATGATGAACTAAAAAAATATCCCCTTCTGTATGCGGTCGACGGAACCGAAGAGGACACCATCCCGCTCTTTTCCGATGTGCTGACGTTGCTTCGCAAGCGTGGTCTCAGGCTCAATGTTGAGCTTAAAAATTCCCGCAATCCTTATCCCGGTATGGAAGAGGAGGTTCTTCAAACGGTCAGGGAAGCTGATATGGTCGAGCAAACCATGTATTCCTCTTTCAACCATTACAGCCTTTTGCACATTAAGGCGCTCCAGCCCGGCGCTTTCTGCGGCATTCTATATGAAGCATCGCTGGTTCATCCCTGGCGCTATGCAGCCTCGCTTGGCATGGACGCGCTTCATCCTCAGTACGCCGAGCCCATGCTGATCGAACGCAGTGAGGTTAAAGAGGCACACCTGCTTCATTTGGAGGTCAACCCGTGGATCGTCAACGATACAGGCGACATTCGCGAATGCATTTCTCTTGGATGCGACCGCATCATTTCCAATTATCCAGATCGTGCGGTCAGCATTCTCAATCAATGCAAACCTCGCGATTAATCGCTTCCCACGCTGCGAGTGCTTGGGTGTTTCAGCCACCTTCATCGCCCATCGGGCGCGGCAGCCTCAAACCCAACCAAGTCCCATCGACGCTGAAAGGCCTAACTTCTTCTCTAAAAGAACCCAGCTTTTGCTGAATTCTCTTTTCATTGGGATCCGGCAACATCCTACTCTCCCGGGCGTTCTGCACCGGGCTGTTTCCCGCACTGCGGGCGCCCGAGCGACAGCGTTGAAGAAACGCTGACGTATATGAGTTTTCCTTCTGAACTCTGGGCAAAGATCTGAACCAATAATGTTATTGAACGCATGAACCGCGAGATCCGGCGCAGGACACGCATTGTTGGCATCTTTCCCGATGGCAATTCCGCCCCTATGCTGGTCTATGCCAGACTGCGCCATGTGGCCGGTACGCAATGGGGCAGCAAGAAATATATGAGTATGAAGCATCTTGAAAGCATGGAGGAAAACATGGCCGGGTAATAGCAGAAGGAAGCGCCTGGCGTCAAGGACTTCTCAAGCGGCTTCGCCGCCCTTGTCGCAGGCACTCCCTCCTGCTTCTGGATAAACAAGAGGGCGGTTTCCCGCCCTCCGCAGATTACATTCTGCCGGAATTGCAAACTATTTTGCGCATAATTCTTGACGGTACCGTCCTTTTTACAACCTACAGTCTTTTTTATTGGCAGACAAAGCAGCGAACAGGTTGCCCCGCTCGCCGCCTCAAACCACTATTCCATCATTCACACCAACATTTGAAATTTACACAAAATTCAGGAATACCCCAGAGAATATGTCATTTGGGATTTGCGCAATTTATTGTACCTTATCTTTGGCTCCTGGACGCTGGAGCTGGAGCCCATCCGTCCGGAACATCGCAAACACCAATGCGCGCCCTTCCCCATGCACCGGAGGAATGACGCACTTTTTTCATGCTCTCTCATTTATGCGTCCAGCTCGCGCAAATACCGTCTCAGCGCGTCCCGCCAATCCGGCAGGGGGATAAATCCATTTTCC
>JAUNJB010000071.1 GCA_030535375.1 Clostridia bacterium
GACGAGCGCGAGCAGACGCTCAACCAGCTGCTCACCGAGATGGACGGTTTTGACGCGGGCAAGGGCGTCGTGATCCTGGCGGCGACCAACCGCCCGGAGATCCTTGACAAGGCGCTGCTGCGCCCGGGCCGCTTTGACCGCCGTATTCCGGTGGAGCTGCCCGACCTGGCCGGCCGCGAGGCCATCCTGCGCGTGCATGCCCGGGAGGTCAAGACCGAGCCCAATATCGACTATACGCAGATCGCCCGCGCGACGAGCGGATGCTCCGGCGCGGAACTGGCGAATATCATCAACGAGGCGGCAATCGCAGCCGTCAAGGACGGGCGCAAGGTCGTCGCCCAGCGCGATATGGAGGAGGCCATCGAGACGGTCATCGCCGGCTATCAGCGCAAGAACGCCGTCGTCTCTCCGCGCGATAAGCTGACCGTGTCCTACCATGAAATCGGCCATGCGCTGGTCGCGGCGAAGCTGGAGAATGCCGCCCCGGTGCAGAAGATCACCATCATCCCGCGCACGTCCGGCGCGCTTGGCTACACCATGCAGGTGGACGAGGAGGAGCGCCTGCTGATGACCCGTGAGCAGATTCTCGACAAGATCACCACATACTGCGGCGGCCGTGCGGCTGAGGCGCTGATCTTCGGGCGCATCACCAGCGGCGCGAGCAACGACATTGAGCAGGCGACCAAGCTCGCGCGTGCGATGATCACCCGCCTGGGCATGAGCGAAACCTTCGGCATGATGGCGCTTGAGACGCAGTCCGGCCAGTACCTCAGCGGCGATGCCAACCTCGTCTGCTCCGATCAGACGGCGGCGCGCATTGATGTGGAGGTCAAGCAGATCATCGGTCAGTGCTACGAGCGCGCGATGCAGATTCTCACCGACAACAAGGAAAAGCTCCATGAGCTTGCCAAGATCCTGCTGGAGAAGGAGACCATCACCGGCATTGAGTTCATGGCCGTGCTGGCGCCCAACCAGCTGCCCTCCACGTTTGATGAACAGCCGGAGAACGATGGGCAGGCGGCGCAGGATCAGGGCGATGCGGCGGTGAGCGACGAGTGATTCTCACGGCCCTGTGGATACTCTATGGCGCGCTGAATGTGCTGTCCTTCAGCCTTTACGGCTTGGATAAGCGCCGGGCATGCCGCGGCGCGTGGCGCATTCCGGAGCGCACGCTGCTGCTCAGCACGTGGCTTATGGGCGGCGCAGGCGCATGGCTGGGGATGAAGGTATTCCGCCATAAGACAAAGCACGCTGTATTTTGCGTGAGCGCACCGGCTGCCACCGTCATGAGCATCGCGCTGATGACTCTGGCTACGCTGCGGCTGACGAATGTGATTTAAAACTGGTATCCCTCCCGTATGCGGTCTGTCCGAGTGGACAGACTACAGACGGGAGGGATGTTTTATGCAGAAAGAAGAGGATCGCGCGCTGTTTCAGGTGCCGTGCGGCATGTTTGTGCTCACGGCCCGGCAGGATGGACGCGACAACGGCAGCATCATCAATACGGTGCTTCAGTCCACCAATACGCCCAACGGCTTGATTGCCATCGTCAACAAGCGGACGCTGACGCACGACATGGTGCTCAGTACCGGCGTTTGGACGGCCAGCGCGCTCACGAAGAACGCGCCGTTTGCGGTATTTGAGCGATTCGGGTTTGTCAGCGGGCGGGAAAAGGACAAGTTTAAGGACTATCCCGATGTGAAGCGCGCGGAGAATGGATTGCTGTACCTGACGAAGGATGTCAGTGCGGTATTCTCCTGCAGGGTGGAAAAGACGCTCGACCTGGGCACGCACACCCTGTTTGCGGGCCCGATGACGCAGGGTAAGCTGCTCAGCGAGGTCAGCACGATGACCTATGAGCACTACCGCGATCATGTCAAGCCCAAACCGAAGGAGGAGCACAAAAAGGGATGGCGCTGCGTGGTCTGCGGCTACGTCTACGAGGGAGAGGAACTGCCGGAGGATTTCATCTGTCCGTGGTGCAAGCACGGCGCGGAGGATTTTGAGCGGATCGAGTAAAGAGGAGCGGGAATTCCACGCTTGCGAATGGGTCTGTTTCGCTGTATAATGAGCTATTCTATAAAAACGGCGGAGGGCTTTACAGGCTTTTTCTGCTGCGAAAAGAGGCGTACAGCGATGCAGACATACACCCATGCAAGCCTGCCGCAGGCCGCGGCGCTGCTTGAGAAGGACAAGTACACGTTTTCCGTGCTCAGCCGTATCCTTCAGGGAACGTGTGAGCTGATCATGACCGACCATGAGCGTCTGGTGATCTGCTATTCCCAAAGCCCGTTCCCGGTTTGGATTTGGATGCCGGAGGATGCATCCGAGGCTGAGATGGAGCGCGCCTGGCAGATCCTTTGTGCGGAATTCCCGTATGGGGAGGGATTCCGCTATTGCGCGAGATCCGATTTTGCGCAGTACGTGATGCGCAGAGCCGAGGCGCAGGGAGAGACGCTTGCGGTTGAAAAGAACCTGTTGGCCTATCATTGTCCGGAGCCCGTGCCGCCAGGACGGCGCGCCGAGGGATGCCTCTGTACGGCGTCTATGGATGAGCTCAAGCTGGCAACGGCATGGGAGGGGGAGATGAGGCGCGAATGCGGCGCCGAAATCCTTCCGGATGATTCCATTCGCGCCGAGCTGACGGAGCTGATTGAGAAAAAGCAGCTGTTTATCTGGAAGAACGGCGGCTGCACAGCGATGTGTTATGTGCGCATAAACGGAAATGTGGCCACGTTCTCCTGCGTGTATACCCGGCCACAGGCACGGCGGCGCGGTTACGCGGCGAGCATGATCTATGAGGTCAGCAAGGCTCTGCGCAGGCAGGGGCTGATGCCTGCACTTTACACGGATGCGGACTATGCTGCGTCCAACGCATGCTATATGCAGGTAGGCTTTCAGCCCAAGGGAAGCCTGTGCATATTGGTGAAAAGGGCCTGATGTGTCCAATACCTCCAGGTGCGCGCCGTGCGCGCTCCCACTTCCGAAGTACATCACACTCCAAAGTGTTTCTGTGCTCGCTGCCCGGTTTTTTGCGCAGTTTCCTATCAAATAAAAAAAGACCGAAGCGATTGCCGCTTCGGCCTTTTTTAATTACTTGGTCGGGACGACGGCGGTACCGTAGGTCTCGGTGATGTAGTTCGCGACTTCGTCGCTCTGGAGCACTTCGACCAGCGTCTTGAGCTCTTCGCGGTCGTCGTTCTCGCGGATGGCGATGATGTTCGGATAGGCGACTTCGGTGCCCTCCACGGCGATGGCGGTGCCGACGACGTCCACACCGGCCTGGAGCGCGTAGTTGGAGTTGATCACGGCGAGATCGACGTCGGCCAGCATGCGCGGAACCGTGGCGGCCTCAAACTCCTGCACGTCGATGTTCTTCGGATTCTCCACGATATCGACCTTGGTCGCGGACTGGCCGGCGGCCACATTCAGCGTCAGCAGACCCTGAGCCTGCAGCAGCTCCAGCGCGCGGGCCTCGTTGGTCGGATCGTTCGGCACAGCGATCACCGCGCCGTCCGGAATGGTATCGATGGTGTAGGCCTTGTCAAGATTGGTGTAAATGCCCATCGGCTCATAGTGGACGGAGCCGGCGCTGACCAGGTGCGTGCCGTTGTCGGCGTTGAAGCTCTCAAGATACGGGATGTGCTGGAAGTAGTTCGCATCCAGATCGCCGGCCTCGAGCTGGAGATTCGGCTGGATGTAATCGTCGAATTCGACGACCTCAAGCTCGATGTCCTTGGCGGCCAGGGCCTCCTTCACGACGTCGGAATTGAGGATGTCCGCGTGGGGAACAGGGGAAGCGCCAATCACAAGCTTGGTGGCGGCGCTGGCGCAGGCGACGGATGCGATCAGCGCGAGGGCAAGAACGACGGTAATCAGCTTTTTCATGATGAATTTCTCCTTTTCATGATGATTTTGGGATGTATCGATGAAGCCGTAGGCTTTATCTGCGGGTTACTCGCGGATGCGCTTATCCGTCTTGCGGGAGATGAACATGCCCACAATCTGGATGATCTGCATCAGCACGATGAGCAGGATGACGGTGATGAACAGCACGTCCGTCTGGTAGCGGTTGTAGCCGTAGCTGATGGCAAGCTGGCCCAGACCGCCGCCGCCGATCGCGCCGGACATGGCGCTGTAGCCGAGAATGGTGCCGGAGGAGATCGTCGCGCCGACGATCAGCGACGTCTTTGCCTCGGGAATGAGCACCTTGAAGATGATCGTGGGGATCGAGGCCCCCATGGACTGCGCTGCCTCGATGACGCCGGGGTCAACCTCGAGCAGGGAGCTTTCGATCATGCGGGCGACGTAGGGCGCCGCGGCGATGACCAGCGGAACGATGGTGGCCGTGGAGCCGTATGCCTTGCCCGCGATGAATCGCGTGACCGGAATGACCAGGATCATCAGGATGAGAAACGGAATGGAGCGGAAGATATTGACCACGAAATCAAGCACACGGTAGAGCACGGAGATGGGCTTCAGGCCGCTGGGCGCCGTCAGCACCAGCAGAATGGCCAGCGGCAGGCCGAGCGCATAGGCGAAGAGCGTGGAAACCGTGGTCATATACAGGGTGTCCCGCACGCCGTCCAGGAGCAGAGGAACGAGTTTTTCAATGGGCATCGCCGCTCACCTCCTCCACGCGCAGGTTTTTGCTTTGCAGATAGTAGATGACCTTTTCCTGCTGGAGCCTGTCCTCCGGCAGCTGAAGGATCATCTGGCCGAAGGCCTTATCGTTTACATTGCGGATATCGGCGTGCAGGATGTTGACCGAGACGTGGCACTCCATGATCAGGTCGGCGATGATGGGCTCGCTGGAAGCGTTGCCTTCAAAGACGATTCTGATCATGCGCTGGCCGATGATCGTGCTGTCCGCGCCGGACTTGCGGAAGATGAGCTTCTTCGCCGCGGAAGACTTGGGATGGGAGAAGACCTCCTCGACCGTGCCGGTCTCCGCGAGGGTACCGTCGTCGATGATGGCGACGTGGGTACAGGTGCTTTCCACCACGCTCATCTCATGGGTGATGATGACGATGGTGATGCCCAGCTTGCGGTTGATCTCCCGCAGCAGGTTGAGGATCGAGGTGGTCGTCGTGGGATCAAGCGCGCTGGTCGCCTCGTCGCACAGGATGATCTTGGGGTTGGTCGCCAACGCCCTGGCGATGGCGACGCGCTGCTGCTGGCCGCCGGAAAGCTGGCTGGGATAGTTGTGCTGGCGGTCGGTCAGGCCGACGATCTCCAGCAGCTCGTCGATGCGCCTGTCGATGTCCGCGCGCTTCATGCCGGCGATCTCCATCGCGAAGGAGATGTTGCCGCGCACGTTGCGCTGCTGGAGCAGGTTGAAGTGCTGGAAGATCATGGAGACCTGCTGCCTGAGCTGGCGAAGATCCCTGGGGGAGAGCGATGCCAGATCCTTGCCGTCGATGATGACGGAGCCGGAGGTGGGGCGCTCCAGGAAATTGATACAGCGCACGAGCGTCGATTTGCCCGCGCCGGACATGCCGATGATGCCGTAGATGTCCCCCTGTTCGATCTGCAGGTTGATATCCCGTAGGGCTTCGACCGTTTGGGTCTTTCCCCTGAAGGTCTTGGTCAGATGTTTAAGTTCGATGAGCGGCAAATTGCGCCTCTCCTTTCAGCGGTTGTGATGTGTCGTCCTCTCTGATGACATGAGCTATTATAGCGCATTTGAATCGCATAGGCAAACACGATTAAAATATGGTGTGCCATAGGTAAAAACTATGGAATGGGTTGAAGCGGGGCCGTTTTTATGCTATAATGCGGAGGATATCATCAAAAGCCGGAGGAACCCCGCATGACGCTTCAGCAGCTCAAATACGTCATCGAAGTGGCGGATAAGGGATCGATCACCGAGGCGGCCAAATCCCTGTTTATCGCGCAGCCCAGCCTGTCCGCCGCCATCCACGATCTGGAGGAGGAGACCGCGACGACGATCTTCAAGCGCAACAGCCGCGGCATTCTGATTACGCCGGAGGGAACGGAGTTCCTGGGCTATGCGCGGCAGGTGGTGCAGCAGGCGGCGCTGATCGAGGAAAAGTACATCGCCCGCCAGGCGGTCAAGCAGCGTTTTTCCGTTTCCACGCAGCACTATTCGTTTACGTCGAGCGCGTTCGTGGAGCTGGTGCGCGCCCAGGGCGGCGAGGCCTACGAGTTCATCCTGCGCGAGGGAAAAACGTATGAGACGATCAACGACGTCAGGAATCTGCGCAGCGAGATGGGCGTGATCTATCTGAGCAACTTCAACGAGGTCGTGATTCGCAAGACGCTGCGCGAGGCGAATCTGATCTTTTCCGAGCTGTTTTCCGCCAGACCGCACATCTTTATCGGGCGCAGCAATCCGCTGGCCGGCAAAACCTCGGTGACGCTGGAGGATCTGGTGCCGCTGCCCTGCCTGACCTATGAACAGGGCGACCAGAATGCCTTCTACTTTTCCGAGGAGATTCTCTCCACGCTCAACCACAACAAGAGCATCAAGGTGACGGATAAGAGCTCCATCATCGACCTGATGGTCGGCACGGACGGCTACACGATCTCCTCCGGCATCTGCCCGGCGTATCTGCGCGGCGAGGAGATCATCTCCATTCCGCTTGAGGTGGATGAGATCATCCGTATCGGCGTCATCACGCATAAGGACTACCGGCCCACGCCGCTGGGCGAGCAGTATCTGGAGATTCTTCACCGGATTGTGGGCGGCATGCAGGCGGGCTAGAGGTGATGTGCACGGAAATGACAAGGCGCGATCCGCAGATTTTTTTGAGAATTTGCCTTTGAAAATGAGAAGTCCTTTGACCTATAATGCAAATAAGGGGCGCGGCGGCGGCAGGGCCGGCGCGCGGTTAGATTTGTCATTGGAGGTTGATCGATATGAAGAGAATCAAGGCGGCATGCATTTGCCAGACGCTGCATTTTATGCTTAAAGAGGACGTCGAGAAGAGCTGGGCGGCGCAGCAGGTGAAGTCGGAGGTCGAGCATTATAAAAAGACGCTGGAGCGCAACCACACCAAGTATCGCATTGTGGAGGAGCTGCCCCAGGACGACGGCTCGGTCATCGTGAAGATCATCAAGCAATACAACCAGAGCCCGGTGGGCGATTACCTCGACTGAGAGGCTTATTGCGCGCGGCGCGCATTGCTTGACGCCGGAATGCCGCGCAAGCGTTTTTCCCGGCTGCCAAGGGGAGTAACACCCGGCATATCAAAAACAGAGCGGGCTTTTGCGGCCGAGCGGCCCGACGCCATAGAGCATACACCGCCCTGCGCGGCATTCAATTGCGCAGGGCGGTTTTATTTTTTCCAGAATCAGGCAGGGATTGATGAAATATTGTCGAAGTTTTTTATACAAACTGACACGCGCTGTCAGAATCACTTTGATATGTTCTGAAGGAGGACGTTTCCCATGGCGAACCGCATTGTGCTCAATCCGATTTCCTATCACGGCCGCGGAGCGATCGAATCCATCGTCGATGAGGTCAAATCCCGCGGATTCAGCAAGGCATTTGTCTGCTCCGATCCCGATCTGGTCAAGTTCGGTGTGACCAAGAAGGTGACCGACGTGCTTGAAAAGGCGAACCTTGCTTACGAGGTATACAGTGAAATCAAGCCCAACCCCACCATTGAGAATGTGCAGACCGGTGTGGCGGCTTATAAGGCTTCCGGCGCGGACTACATCATCGCCATCGGCGGCGGTTCCTCTATGGATACGGCGAAGGCCGTGGGCATCATCATCAACAATCCGGAGTTTGCGGACGTGCGCTCGCTGGAGGGCGTCGCGCCGACGAAGAATAAAACCGTGTTCACCATCGCCGTGCCCACCACCGCCGGTACGGCTGCCGAGGTCACGATCAACTACGTCATTACCGATGTGGAGCGCAAGCGCAAGTTTGTGTGCGTCGACGTGCACGACATCCCGGAGATCGCCGTCATCGATCCGGATATGATGGCCACCATGCCCAAGGGCCTCACCGCCGCGACCGGCATGGACGCGCTCACCCATGCCATCGAGGGCTTCACGACCAAGGCCGCGTGGGAGATGACCGACATGTTCCACCTCAAGGCCATTGAGATCATCGCTAAGTCCCTGCGCGGCGCGGTCGCCGGAACCGACGAGGGCCGCGACGGCATGGCGCTGGGCCAGTATGTGGCGGGCATGGGCTTCTCCAACGTCGGTCTGGGCATCGTGCATTCCATGGCGCACTGCCTGGGTGCGGTGTATGATACGCCGCACGGCGTGGCCAACGCCATCCTGCTGCCGACCATCATGGAATACAATGCGCCGGTGACGGGCGACAAGTATAAGTATATCGCCGCGGCGATGGGCGTTGAGGGCGTCGAGACGATGACCCAGGAGGAGTATCGCAAGGCCGCGTGTGACGCCGTGCGCAAGCTCAGCCAGGACGTGGGCATCCCCGCCGACCTCAAGGAGATCGTCAATCCTGCCGATCTCGATTTCCTGGCGGAGTCCGCTTATGCCGACGCCTGCCGCCCGGGCAATCCGCGGGATACCAGCGTGGAGGAGATCAAGGAGCTGTACCTCAAGCTGATGTAAATATCGCCTGAAGACAAAAAGGGGAGCCTTCCGAAAGTGGAAGGCTCTCCCTTTGTGTATGGCGGCGCAATTTCGCCTCTCATCCGGTTGGAAAGTGGGGCTGGGAATCCGGATGCTTGAAGAAAACGACAGCCCTTTGGCGGGGCAGGGGTCAGGCTTGCAAAGCGCTTGATGAGAATTGCTTTCTTGGAACGCCTGGAGCCGGCCGGACAGGCTCTTTTTTTCTTTCGGCTTATCTTGGACAGCTCCAAATCAGGGTTAACGTATCTCGGTCATCAGCAGCTCCACCATTTTGGTGCATCGATCCATGCTCTCCACGGCGATATGCTCGAATTTGCCGTGGAAGGCGAAGCCGCCGGTGCACAGGTTTGGCGTCGGCAGGCCCATGTAGGACAGGCGGCAGCCGTCCGTGCCGCCGCGGACGGGCTCGGTGAAGGGCTTCATGCCGGCGAGCTCGGCGGCGCGCCTGGCGTTGTCGATCAGCTCCATGTGGGGCGCGATCTTTTCGGCCATGTTGTAGTAGCTGTCCTTGGTCTCGACGTGCACGATCTCCCTGCCGTAGCGCTCGTTGAGCGTCTTGGCGGCGTGGGCGAGCGCCTGCTTGCGGTGCTCGAAGACGGCGCGGTCGTGGTCGCGCAGGATGTAGTGCAGCTCGGCGCGGTTGACGTCGCCCTCCATGCTGTCCAGATGGAAGAAGCCCTCGTACATTTCCGTCAGCCGCGGGATGTCGCCCGCGGGCAGCAGCGCGTTAAACTCCATGGCCACGAGCGCGGCGTTGATCATCGTGCCCTTGGCCGAGCCGGTGTGCACGCTCAGGCCGTCCACGGTGATCCTGGCGGAGCAGGCGTTGAACGTCTCATAGGCGATTTCGCCCTCCTCGCCGCCGTCCACCGTGTAGGCAAACGCCGCGCCAAACTTTTCAACGTCGAAGTGATCGACGCCCGCGCCGATCTCCTCATCCGGTGTGAACGCGATGCAGAGCCTGCCGTGCGGCTTTCCCGAGGCGATGATGCGCTCGCACGCGGTGAGGATTTCCGCGATGCCGGCCTTGTCGTCCGCGCCGAGCAGCGTGGTGCCGTCGGAGGTGATGAGCGTCATGCCCTTGAGGTTCGCAAGCGTGGGGAAGGCCTCCACGGTGAGCATGTCGCCGCTGCCCGCGAGCAGCACGTCGCCGCCGTCGTAGTTTTCGATGAGCTGGGGCTTTACATTTTCGCCGGAGTAGGCGGGCGAGGTGTCCATATGGGCGATGAAGCCCAGCGCGGGCTGCGCTTCAAGCCCCGGCGTCGCCGGGAGCCAGCCGTAGACGATGCCGAATTCATCGACATGCACGTCCGTCAGCCCCAGCTGGTTCATTTCATCCGCCAGTTTTTGGGCAAGGTCGAGCTGGCGGGCCGTGCTCGGCACGCAGGAGGAATCCTCTTCGGAGGTGGTGTAGACCCTGGCATAGTTTAAAAAGCGTTCGTAGGCACGCATGGGATCGTCTCCTTTGCTGATCGTTGATGTTTTTCCATATTATAGCAGATTTGCCTGGAACGGGAAAGGGGGGGTTACAGCGCAACGGCCATGACGGCCAGAATCAGCGGCAGGGTGGCGGCGCATAACAGGGTGGAGACGATGATCGCATGGGCGGCGGTCATATCTCCCGGGGTGTAGACGTCAGCCAGCATGCCGCAGTTGCCCGCGATCGGCATGGCCGCGACGACGACGCAGATGCCCGCGAGCGCCGTGTCGATGGGCAGCAGCCGGACGATCGCCAGCACGCACAGCGGCATGACGATCAGCCGCAGCAGGCTGACGCGGTAAAGACGAACCTTCGTGAATGCCGCGCGGATATCGCTGTGCGCCAGAGAGGCGCCGATGATCATCATGGCGAGCGGCGTGGTCACGGAGCCGACGGAGGAGAGCGCGCTTTCCACCGGGCCGGGCAGACGCAGACGGGTGAGGCCGAGGAGCAGCGCGGCCAGCGCGGAGATCACGCCGGGATTGAGCAGGTCGCGCGGGCGCAGCCTGGCCCCTTTGCACAGCATGAGCACACCGTAGGTGTACACCAGAAAGTTGAACACCAGGATGAACATGGAGAGCATCGCCACGCCGGACGCGCCGTAGAGCGACTGGACGACCGGAATGCCCATGAAAATCAGGTTGGTGAGCACGAGCATCATCTGGTCAAGCCGGCTTTCCTGCGCGGGCGTGCGCGCAAGGCGAGTGAGCAGCGCGGCCATGGCGATCATCGCCGCGAAGAAGACGATGGCCGTGAGCAGCGCGCGCGGCATATCCGCGCCGCCGCCGGAGGAGCTGAGCACGGAGGAGATGATCACGCACGGGCAGGTGACACTGAGCACCAGCGCGGAGAGTTTCGGCCTCAGCTCCGGAGAGATCAGGCCCGCGCGCGCGGAGAGATATCCCGCGCCGATCATCAGAAACAGCGAGATCAGCTGGGAAATGACGGCGGAAAGGTTCATCTTTGTTTCCTCCAAGAAAGAAAAAACTGGAAAGGCTTCGGATGGCTACGGTTCATTGTACACGAAACGGCAATGGTTGTAAAGTTACCGTTTTTGTGCTATGCTAATCGTGAATTGACATGAGTTCACGGAGGCAGATTATGGGCTATCAGGCGCTGTACCGCCGCTACCGTCCGGCGCGGTTTGACGATTTTGTGGGGCAGGAGGCCGTGATCAGAACGCTGCGCAGCCAGGTGATGAGCGGGCGCATTGCGCACGCGTATCTGTTCTGCGGCACGCGCGGCACGGGCAAGACATCGACGGCGAAGGTGTTCGCCCGCGCGGTCAACTGCGAGCACCCGGACAGGGGCGAGCCCTGCGGGGAATGCGCGGCATGCAGGGCGCTCTCGGCGGAGAGCAGCCTCGACATCCTGGAGATCGACGCGGCGAGCAACAACGGTGTCGACGAGATCCGCGATCTGCGCGAGAAGGTCAAATATCCGCCGCAGTCCGGCCGGTACCGTGTTTATATCGTCGACGAGGTGCACATGCTCTCCCAGGGGGCGTTCAATGCGCTGCTCAAGACGCTGGAGGAGCCGCCGTCCTATGTCGTCTTCATCCTTGCGACGACGGAGCCGCAGAAGCTTCCGGCGACAATTCTCTCCCGCTGCCAGCGCTTTGACTTCAGGCGCATCCCCAGCGACCAGATCATCGAGCGCCTGCGCGTGGCGCTTGACGAGGGAAACGTGCAGGCCGAGGACGCGGCGCTCTCGCGCATCGCGCGCGCGGCGGAGGGCGGCATGCGCGACGCGTGGTCGATCATGGATATGTGCCTGGGCTATGCGCAGGAGGATGGCGCGGGGCTGACGGAGGCGCTCGTGCTGCGCGTGCTGGGCGCGGCGGACAAGGGCTTCCTCTTTGACTTTGCGGACAGGCTGATCGACGCGGACGCGCCGGGCGCGCTGACCATGGTCGATGAGATGATGCGCGCGGGGCGCGAGGTGCAGGTCTTCGTGCGCGATGTCAGCGCGCACCTGCGGGCGCTGATGCTGGCGGATGTGTGCGGCGAGGAGCACGCGGCGCAGCTGCTGGATACCACGCAGGAGGACGCGCTGGCGTATGTGCAGCAGGCGCGGCGCACGTCGCATGCGCGGCTGATGCGCATGCTCGATTTGTTCCTGGCCAGCGAGACGGACATGAAGTGGGCGGCGCAGCCGCGCTTTGCGCTGGAGACGGCGACGCTGCGCGCCTGCGCGCCGGAGGAGAGCGTGCAGGTGGAGGCGCTCACGGCGCGCATTGACGAGCTGGAGCGCAGGCTGCGGGAGGGCGTCGTCGCGGTGGCCCCGGCGCAAAAGCGCGCCCGGGCGGAAACGGCGCCCGCCGGGGAGGCCGGGGCACGGGAGGATGCGCAGCCCGCGGCCATGGCTGAGGCGCCCAAGGGCCCCGCGCCGGAGGCCGAGCGCATCTGGCAGGATGCGCTGCGCGCGCTCAAGCAAAAGCCCCAGCTCTTCGGCATGGTGCGCTTCGGGCGGCTGGCTGGCAGCAAAAACGGTCTGTTTACCGCCGTATACGATCGGGCCACGGGCGGCGCATACGTCAAGATGCTGAGCATGAAGGACAAGAACGAGCAGGTTGCCGCGGCGCTGACGGCGGCGGCGGGCTATCCCTGCACGTTCCGGGCGGCGATCGAGGGCACGGTGGCTGAATCGGACAAGGCCGTGCTTCGCGCGCAGCAGGAGGCCAGGGAGCAGGCACAGAACAATTTGAACAAGGTGTTCGACGCCTTTGGGCGCGAGAATGTGAGGGTGCTGGATGAATAAGTGGATCGAGGACGCGGTTGTCTATCAGGTGTATCCCAAGAGCTTTCAGGATTCGAACGGGGACGGTGTGGGCGATCTGCGCGGCGTGATCAGCAGGCTGGATTATCTCAAGCGGCTGGGCATCGACGTGATCTGGCTCAATCCGGTTTACAAGAATTCCGGCGTGGACGGCGGTTACGATATCAGCGACTATCGCGCCATTGCTCCGGAATTTGGCACCATGGAGGACTTTGACGAGCTGCTTGCAAAGGCGCACGCGCGGGGCATCCGCATCGTCATGGATCTGGTTGTCAACCATACCTCCACGGAACACCCGTGGTTTTGTGCGTCCCGCCGGGACAGGACGAATGACAAGCGCGACTTTTACATCTGGCGGCCGCCGTATGAGGGCGGCGTGCCCAACGGCGTGCGCAGCATGTTCTCCGGCACGGCGTGGGAGAAGGACGAGGCGACGGGCGAGTATTACCTGCACATGTTTGCCAGGGAGCAGGCCGATCTCAACTGGCATAACCCGCGCGTGCGCAGGGCCGTCTACGATCTGATGCGCTGGTGGCTTGACAAGGGCATCGACGGCTTCCGCATGGACGTGATCAACCTGATCGGCAAGCCGGAGGCGATGCTGCGCAGCGATGGCTCGCCCGATCAAAACGGCTTCAATGGCCCGCTGGTCGTCGATTATCTGCGCGAGATGAACCGCGAGGTGCTCTCCCATTACGACGTGATGACCGTCGGGGAGACGGGATGCGTGACCGTCGAGAAGGCGCTCGAGTATGCGCCGCTGACGGGCGAGGCGCTGAGCATGGTCTTCCAGTTTGAGCACATGGACGCGGACGCCGGCGAGCGGCACAAATGGACGACCGCTCCGCTTGAGCTACGGAAGCTCAAAACCGTCATGGCGCGCTGGCAGACGCGCATGCACGCCAGGGCGTGGAACAGCCTTTACTGGTGCAACCACGATCAGCCGCGCATCGTCTCCCGCTTTGGCTGTGACACGGACGAGGAGAGCCGCGTCAGGAGCGCCAAGATGCTGGGCGCCTGCCTGCACATGATGCAGGGCACGCCCTACATCTACCAGGGCGAGGAGCTGGGCATGACCAATTACCCGATGAAGACCATTGAGGAGAGCCAGGACGTCGAGGCCATCGGCGCATACCGCGAGCTTGTGACCGAGCGCGGGGAGATGACGCCGGAGGAGATGATGGCCTGCATCCGCCGCAAGGGGCGCGACAACAGCCGCACTCCGATGCAGTGGACGGCGGGGAGAAACGCGGGCTTCACCAGCGGCACGCCGTGGATGCCGGTCAACCCGAACCACACGGAGATCAACGCCGAGGCGCAGGTGGACGATCCGGACTCGGTGTTCAGCTTCTATCAAAGGCTGATCGCGCTGCGCAAGGCGCATCCGGTGATTGTGCACGGCGATTTCACGCTGCTGATGCCGGATGATCCGCAGGTGTTTGCCTATACGCGCTGCGATGGGGAGCATACGCTGCTGGTGGCATGCAATTTTTCCGGCGAGGAGGCGAAGCTCGATGCGCAGGCGGCCACGCGCGGCGAGCGGCTGATTGGCAACTATGAGGATGAGGGGTGCGCGGACACGCTGCGGGCCTGGGAGGCGCGCGTGACGCTGCTGTAAAAAAGGCACCGCCCAATCCGCTTGAGCGATTTCGTCCCTCATACTATTCTCAATTCAACTTGAACCTGTTTAAAACGTGGTTGACAGAATCGCATTGATGCCTTCGGCTCCGCCGCGATTCTTGCTTTGAAGGGATTTGATTGCGGGGAACATTGGGCTGCCGGCCCGGAAAACGAAATTGTCGCGCAAGCGTTCCTTTTCGCTTTCAGATGCTTCGCCCGCCTGCTTCTGCCAAGGGCGGCGGCAGGCTCCGGTTCCAAACCTTCTTCGCTTCGCCCTTACAGCCCGTTCCTTTTTGAGGATAGTATCAGACATCCTTCCTCGCTTTGCGGCGGATTTTGAAGCGAATGACGGCGGCATGAATAGCAAATGGTCGGATTCTTTGAGCGATTTGACCGCTTTGATTGTAAAAAATCCAAAATTCATCCTCCTGCTTTGTATTTTTGTTGACATCTGCGCCGCGCCAGAGTAAGATATTCACATTCAAGGGAAAGCTGCGGTTTTACCGCGAAACAGGAGGATATCCATCATGAAGAAATTTGCTGTGCTGGCGCTCGCCCTGGTGCTCGTCAGCTGCTGCGCGCTCGGCCTGGCCGAGACGCTGCGTGTCGGCATGGAATGCAATTACGCTCCCTATAACTGGACGCAGAGCGAAGCGAGCGACGAGGCCGTGGCCATCGCCGCGGGCGGCTATGCCGACGGCTATGACGTGCGCATCGCCAAGATCATCGCCGAAAAGCTCGGCTATGATCTGGAGATCGTCAAGACCGAGTGGGACGGCCTGACGCCGGCGCTTCTCTCCGGCAACATCGACGTGATCATCGCGGGCATGAGCCCGTCCGCGGAGCGCAAGCTGACCATCGATTTCACGGACAATTACTATGTCGCGGAGCTGACCGTGGTCGTCCGCAAGGACGGCGCTTACGCGAACGCCACCAGCCTGGCCGATTTTGCCGGCGCGAAGATCACCGGCCAGATGAGCACCTTCCACTATGACATGATCGACCAGATCGAGGGCGTCGTCAAGATGCCCGCGCAGGACACCTTCCCCACGATGATCGTGGCCGTCAGCTCCGGCGCGATCGACGGATATATCGCCGATCTTCCCGGCGCAATCTCCGCTGTGCAGGCCAACCCGGATCTGACCTTCATCAATTTTGAGGAGGGCAGCGGCTTTGATGTCTCCCCGGATGACAAGGAGATCGCTGTGGGCATCCGCCAGGGCAGCGAACTCAAGGAGAAGATCAACGAGATTCTTGCCGGCATCAGCGAGGAGGAGCGCAGCGCCATCATGGAGGCCGCCGTCGCCGCCCAGCCGCTGAGCGAGTAAGCAAGACCATGCATATGGACTGCCGGGAGGTCCCCCGGCAGCCCTTTCTGCGTTTTCAGCTCATTTGCAAGAGAGGCTTTTGTTCCCCTGAAATGGGCGTGATCTGAGAGTGTAAAAGGAGTTTACCATGCCAACAGCTTCCACATCCTTTTTCGGCTGGGTCGCCTTCCTGCTGCAAAAGTATGGCGTGCTCTTCCTGCGCGGCACGGGCATGACGCTGCTCATCGCGCTGACGGGCACGATTCTTGGCTTTATCATCGGCCTGCTGGTCGCCATTGTGCGCACGATTGCATCGCCCAGGAGCAAGGGCATCAAGTGCAAAAGCGAGATGGAGCGCGTGTCGCTCGCCGTGCGCCGCGCGCTGCTGCGCCTTGTGCAGATCCTTATGAATGTCTATATCCAGGTGTTTCGCGGTACGCCGATGATCGTGCAGGCCGTCGTCATCTATTACGGCGCGCAGTATGCCGGCATTTATATGGACACGACCTTCGCCGCGATCTTCATCATCTCCATCAATACGGGCGCGTACATGGCGGAGATCATCCGCGGCGGCATCGTCTCCGTGGACAAGGGGCAGTTTGAGGCGGCGCATGCCATCGGCATGACCCACTGGCAGACGATGACCACCGTCATCCTCCCGCAGGCCATCCGCAACATTCTGCCGTCCGTGGGCAACGAGTTCATCGTCAACATCAAGGACTCCAGCGTGCTGAATGTCATCTCCGTCTCCGAGCTGTTCTTCCAGGCGAAGAGCGCCGCCGGCGCGTACTACCGCTATTTTGAGGTGTACTTCATCATCGCGGTGATTTATCTGATCCTGACGCTGTCCGTCAGCCGCATCCTCGCCTGGGTGGAGCGCAAGATGGACGGCCCGGACAACTACGTCATCCACGGCTCGCAGAGCGACAGCCGCGCGGATATCGTGGTCTCCGTGGAGAATGAGAAGGAGGCGACAAAGCGATGGAACGCGTGATCGAGGTCGTGAGCCTCAAAAAGTCATTTGGCAGCCATGAGGTGCTGCGCAGCATCGACTTCAGCGCGAATAAGGGCGAGGTCACGTGCATCATCGGCTCCTCCGGCTCCGGCAAGTCGACGCTGCTGCGCTGCATCAACCTGTTGGAGACGCCCGACGCCGGGCAGATTCTCTACCATGGAGAGGACATCCTCTCCGGGCACGTCAACATGGCACAGTATCATGCCAGGGTGGGCATGGTCTTCCAGCAGTTCAACCTGTTCGGCAATATGGACGTGCTGGGCAACTGCATGACGGGACAGATGAAGGTGCTCAAGCGTTCCCGCGAGGAGAGCGAGGCGAACGCGCTCAAGTATCTCAAAAAGGTCGGCATGGCGGCGTATGTGAACGCGAAGCCGCGCCAGCTCTCCGGCGGGCAGAAGCAGCGCGTGGCCATCGCCCGCGCACTGGCCATGGACCCGGAGGTCATCCTCTTTGATGAGCCGACCTCCGCGCTCGATCCGGAGATGGTCGGCGAGGTGCTCTCCGTGATGCAGAATCTGGCGCAGGAGGGCCTCACCATGCTGGTGGTCACCCATGAGATGAGCTTCGCCCGCGCGGTGGCCAATCAGGTGGTGTTCATGGATCAGGGCGTCATCTGCGAGCAGGGAACGCCCGGGGATGTGCTCGGCGTGCCGAAGTCGGAACGGCTCAAGGCGTTCCTGGCAAGCATGCTGTAAGCCCGTTTCATGGAAAAAACGCTCGGCCGGCGGCCCGGAAGACGGAACCGCCGCGCGAGCGCTGAAGGATTCGGATATAAAAGAAGAGTTGAACGGCGCTGTCCCGGTATGGGCGGCGCCGCTTTT
>JAUNJB010000072.1 GCA_030535375.1 Clostridia bacterium
GGAGATTCTTCAGGACCCTCAGCTATCCAAGACGGATTGCAAAGATGAGCCTCCGTGCTGTTGCCTGATATCGCCTTCCTGCACGAGCGCTGCCGGACACAAACCGGTTTCAGCGAAATCCGGCAAAGCCGTCAATGCCCAAAACCCTGCGCATAGGCTTTCTGCGGCAAGACGTTTCAAAAGTAAGTCGTTTTTATCTCCGAGGTTTCTGTTTACAGGTGCAATGCCTGCATGGATTGTCCGATATGGAGGCTGTGCATAAAGTCCGCTTGCTGCAGAACGATTCAGCGCTCCGGGCATACGGAGCCGACGCTCAGGAGCGCATTGTTTCTGAATTGGATACACGGCTTCGCGTTAATCGCTCGATCCAGTCCGAGGAAGCGTTTGGCGCTCCAGGGCAGCATGGGGGATTCAGGCGTTTCCTCAGATGAGGCCCTGCCCATGTGTTTACGGAAGTTCTCTTGCATCTCTTTGCATTCAACATCGCGAAACCCGATTCGATAATACGCAGACAAATGGATGTTGTCATCCTTTACCGGCCCAAGGCCTCCTGGCGACACGAAAGCTGAATCTTTTTCCCTGCGAGTTCTGCCTCTGCTTTCTTCCCCAAAGCAATGGCGTTTAGTGAAGGTTATTCCCCAAAATATTCGGGAGTATCGACCGCTGAAATCAATTTTGAATATGAATAAGAGGATTGCCAAGCTAGAAAATTCTGGCCTGACAATCCTTTTTCTGTTGATCATACAGAATTGCGTATAAAAACGGAGATTTTATTCACTCTTCTTTGCATGAGCGTCTGTCAACGCTGAAGATGTCCATGATCTGCTTTTAAATGCAAAGAATTGACAATGATTTGCAGAATGGCGGCGATTTTACATGGGTATGTATAGAGAATTTGCATATATATGAGATCATCTGTTGCATAATTGGACGAATGGTGTTAAAATAATTAACGTTCCATCAGAGACAGAACCATACAACCGGAAAGGGTGAGCTGATGCTCAAATATGCAGTCAAGCGAATTCTGCTTGCCATTGTGACCGTTTTTATCATAGCGGCCATTACATTTTTTGCGATGAATGCGATTCCGGGAGGCCCGTTCTCCAAGGAGAAGGCGGTCGATCCCGCGGTGCAGGCCATGCTTGAGAGCCGCTTTGGCCTGGATAAGCCGGTGCCGGAGCAGTTTGTCATGTACCTGGGCAATATTCTCCACGGAGATTTCGGGATTTCTCTCAAGACCGGCCGTGAAATTTCCACCGTTATCGGCGAATCCTTTGCGGTATCGGCCAAGCTGGGCGGCATGGCGGCCCTGTTGGCGGTCATTGTGGGTCTGGTGCTGGGCGCCATCGCGGCGCTCACGCGCGGCAAATGGCCGGACAGGGTGATCATCTTCATGACGACGCTGTTTGTCTCCGTCCCCAGCTTCATCCTGGCGACGCTGTTGCTGCTCGTCTTCTGCCTGCAGCTCAAGTGGATCGGTGTGTGGAGCACCTCTAATCCGAATTACATTCTGCCGGTGATCTCCCTGGCCCTCTATCCGATGAGCTATATCACGCGGCTGACCAAGTCGAGCATGCTCGATGTGCTCGGGCAGGATTACATCCGCACCGCGCGCGCGAAGGGCGTCCGCGAGATGCTGGTCATCTTCAAGCACGCCCTGCGCAACGCGCTGATCCCGGTGATCACCTATGTCGGGCCAATGACGGCCTACATCCTCACCGGCAGCATGGTGGTGGAGACGGTCTTCACCGTGGGCGGCCTGGGCACGAAGTTCGTCAGTGCCATCAACAATCAGGACTATCCGATGATCATGGGTACGACCATCTTTCTGGCGATTCTCATGGTTTTGGCGACGCTGATCAGCGATCTGGTGTACAAGGTTGTCGATCCGCGCATCAACTTTGACTGAGGAGGAAGGGCCAATCATGAAGCAGTACAATGCAGATAAGCTGCCTAAAAAGCGCCTCCTGAGCATGCAGCTCGATCTTTCGCAGTTTGAGGCCGCGTCCGAGGAGGAGAAGGCGCAGCACGAGAGGATGCGCGAATCCACCACCTTTTTCCGGGACGGCATGCGCAGGCTTTTCAAGAATCCCATGGCGGTAGCCAGCCTGATCGTGCTGGTGGTGCTGCTGGTAACCATCGTCTTTGTGCCGATGTTCTATCCGTACAGCTATTCCCAGATGATCGAGGTGAACGGCAAGCGCGATAAGACGGCCAAGAACCTCGCGCCGTTTGAATACTCTCAAAATGAGCTGGCGGCTATCGAGGAGGGGCAGGAGATCTTCCCGCATATCTTTGGCACCGATGAGCTCTGCCGCGATTACTTCATCCGTGTGGTTTACGGCACGCGCGTCTCCCTGACGGTGGGCCTGTTCGCCAGCCTGATCGTGCTGGTGATCGGCCTTCTGTACGGCTCCATATCGGGCTACTGCGGCGGGCGCGTCGATCTGGTCATGATGCGCATCGTCGATATCATCTATTCGCTGCCGGATACGCTGATGGTGATTCTGCTGTCCGTGGTGCTCAATCAGGTCATCAGCAATACGCTCCAGGGGACGTTCCTGGCCAAGATCGGCACCAACATGGTGAGCCTGTTCGTGGTGTTTGGCCTGCTTTACTGGGTGAGCATGGCCCGCCTTGTCCGCGGACAGATCCTCTCGATCAAGACGAATGAATACGTGCTCGCGGCGCGCGCTATCGGCAGCAAGCCGGGGCGCATCATTCGCAAGCATATCCTGCCCAACTGTATGTCGGTCATCTTTATCTCGGTGGCGCTGCAGATTCCCTCGGCGATTTTTACCGAGAGCTTCCTCAGCTTCATCGGCCTGGGCGTTCAGGCTCCCATGCCTTCCCTTGGCTCGCTGGCTAACGCGGCGCGCGGCGGCATGCAGGCGTACCCCTATAAGATGCTCTTCCCGGCGCTGGGCATTTGCCTGATCGTGCTGAGCTTCAACCTGCTGGGCGACGGTCTGCGCGACGCCTTCGACCCGAAGCTGAGGAGGTAATGGATTCATGAGCGAACCACTTTTGCAGGTGAAAAATCTGTCCACATCGTTTGACGTCGATTCCGGCGAGGTGCGCGCGGTCAACGGCATCTCCTTCAATCTGGAAAAGGGAAAGGTGCTCGGCATTGTCGGAGAATCCGGAAGCGGAAAGAGCGTTACGGCCTATTCGATCATGCGCATCCTTGTGGAACCGGGCAGGATCACGGGCGGCCAGATCCTCTTCAACGGCGAGGACATCGTCAAATTCAGCAAGAAGCAGATGCGCGAATTCCGCGGCAAGCGGATCAGCATCATCTTCCAGGACCCGATGACATCCCTCAATCCGACGTACACCATCGGCAATCAGCTCCGCGAGGCCATCCTGCTACACACGGACAGGACGAATGAGCAGGCGACCGCCCGCGCCATCGAAATGCTGCAGCTGGTGGGCATCAACGAGCCTGAGAAGCGCCTCAAGCAGTATCCCCACGAGCTGTCCGGAGGCATGCGCCAGCGCGTCATGATCGCCATGGCGCTGGCCTGCGAGCCGGATATCCTCATTGCGGATGAGCCTACTACCGCGCTGGATGTGACCATTCAGGCGCAGATTCTCGAGCTGATGCAGGAGCTGCAAAAGAAGCTCGGCATGGCGATCATCATGATCACGCATGATCTGGGCGTCATCGCGGATATGTGCGATGAAATCATCGTCATGTATGCCGGACGCATCTGCGAGCGCGGCACGGTGGATGAGATTTTCTACAATCCGAAGCATGAGTACACCAAGGGGCTGCTCCGCTCCATTCCCAAACTGGATACGAATCACAGAAAGCTGATCCCTATTGCAGGCTCCCCTGTGGATCTGACGTGCATGCCCAAGGGCTGTGCGTTTGCCTCGCGCTGTGACAAGGCGATGAAGATCTGCCTGAGCCAGCTTCCGGAGGAGCTGCCCATCAACGATGAGCACATGGCTTCCTGCTGGATGAATGTGCGCGATGTGTATGTGAATGCGGCGAAGGAGGGAAGCGCGGAATGAGCGAGCATCTTTTGGAGGTTCGTGACCTCAAGCAGTATTTTCCTATTCGCTCGGGCTGGTTCGGTTCAATCCCGCTGAAGGCGGTGGACGGCGTATCCTTTGAGATCGACAAGGGGGAGACGCTCGGCCTGGTCGGCGAGTCCGGCTGCGGCAAGACGACCGTGGGCCGCACGATCCTGCACCTGTACAGGCCCACGTCCGGCGAGGTCATTTATAACGGCCAGAGGATTACGCCGAAGAATATAGAGGATTACCGCAAGGACATGCAGATTGTCTTTCAGGACCCGTATTCCTCGCTGAATCCGCGCATGACGGTTTCCGATATCGTGGGTGAGCCGCTGGATGTTCACCATCTGTACGCGAACAAGAGGGAACGTGCGGACAAGATTGCGCACCTTTTGAACCTTGTTGGCCTGAACAGCGATCATGCCCGCCGCTATGCGCACGAGTTTTCCGGCGGACAGCGCCAGCGCATCGGCATCGCCCGCGCGCTCGCTGTGGAGCCGAAGTTCATCGTATGTGATGAGCCGGTTTCCGCGCTGGATGTTTCCATTCAGGCGCAGGTGATCAATACCTTTGAGGAGCTGCAGCAGCAGCTGGGCATCGCGTATCTGTTCATCGCGCACGATCTGCTGGTGGTGCAGCATATCAGCCGCCGCATTGCGGTGATGTATCTGGGGCGCGTGGTGGAGATCGGCGCATCGGACGAGATCATCACCAACCCGATGCATCCGTATACGCAGTCGCTGATTTCCGCGATTCCGATTCCGGACCCGGAGACGGCGCGCACCCGTCACCGCATTCCGCTGGAGGGCGATGTGCCCAGCCCGCTGCACATGCCTACGGGCTGCCCCTTCCGCACGCGCTGCCGGTATGCGACGGAGCAGTGCGCCAGGGAGTGCCCCTCGCTGAAAGAGGCCGCGCCCGGGCACAGGATTGCGTGCTGGAATCCCCATTACTGATCCTTTGGGCGGAGACGCCTTTGGATAGATCTTCTCTTATGAAAAAGGAGGAAAAGACAATGAAGAAGTTTCTTGCGGCTCTGCTGGCCATGGTGATGATCCTGGCCTGCGCTGCGTTCGCTTCGGCGGATGCTGGTTCCGAGCCTGACTGGACCGAGTACGATGCGCTCGTCGCCCAGATCAAATCCACGACGGACTTTGTTGAGCGTGAGGCTCTGCTGCACAAGGCTGAGGATATCCTCATGGAAACCGGCGCTGTGGTGCCGATCTACTACTACAACGATCTGTACATGATGCGTGAAAACGTGGAAGGCTTCTACGCCAATCTGTATGGCTACAAGTATTTCCTGCATGCCACCAACGGCACGGATACCCTGCGCATCAACCTGGCTTCCGAGCCGGACAAGCTCGACCCGGCGCTCAACAGCTCCGTGGACGGCGCTTCTCTGGCGGCGAACTCCTTCTCCGGCCTGTTCACCTACAGCGAGGAAGGCGTGCCGGTTCCGGAGATGGCCGAGAGCTACACCGTCTCTGAGGATGGGCTGACTTATGTGTTCACCCTGCGCGACGGCCTCAAGTGGTCCGACGGCACCGATCTGACCGCTGCGGACTTCGAGTACAGCTGGAAGCGCGCGGCCGCTACCGAGACCGCTGCGGACTACAGCTACATGTTCAATGGCATCAAGGGCTATCCGGACGATCTGGCTGTCAAGGCTGAGGGCAACACCTTCACCGTCGAGCTGGCCGCGCCGTGCGCGTACTTCCTCGATCTGTGCGCGTTCCCGACGTTCTACGTGGTGAATCAGGCGGCCATTGAGGGCGCCGATGGTTACCTCGATGCCGACGGCAACGTGCTCAACCCCGGCGCCTGGGCGACGGAGGCCGGCTTTGTGACCTCCGGTGCGTACACGCTGACCGAGTGGAAGCACAACGAGTCCATGGTTTACACCAAGAACCCGTACTACTGGGATGCCGAGAACGTCAAGACCGAGCGCCTTGAGTTCATGCTCTCCGCGGATGACACCGTCATCTATGCCGCTTATCAGGCGGGCGACCTTGATTTCATTGACACCGTTCCGACCGACGAGATCGCCAACCTCAAGGGCGTGAATCCCGAGTTCTACATCATCGACAACCTGGGCACCTACTATGTCGGCTTCAACGTCAAGAGCAAGCTCTTTGACGGCAAGACCGTCGAGCAGGCGAGCGCGATGCGCCGTGCCTTTGGCCTGCTGATCGACCGTCAGTACATCATCGACACCGTGGCCCAGTGCGACCAGAAGATCGCGACTTCCTACATCCCGGCGGGCATGCTGGACGGCCATGACGGCGTGTTCAAGCAGAACGACGACGATTACACCTACCCGGTGGGCGACGGCTACTACGGCGAGGAAGTGGACGTCGAGGGCGCGATTGAGCTGCTCAAGGAAGCCGGATATGAGTTCGACGCGAACGGCATGCTCTCCGCGAGCACCCCGATCAGCTTCGAGTACCTCACCAATGAGGGCGCGGCTCATGTGGCGATCGCCGAGTGCATCCAGCAGGATCTGGCCGCGGTGGGCATCAACATGACCATCCGCACCTGCGACTGGAACGTGCTGCTCAACGACCGCAAGAACGGCAACTTCGACATCGCCCGCGAGGGCTGGCTGGCCGACTTCAACGACCCGATCAACATGATCGAGATGTTTGAAACCACGTCCGGCAACAACGATATGCAGTTCGGCCGTTAAGTTGAAAAACGCATGAATGAAGGGCTGCCGGGGCGGTAAATGGCCCGGCAGCCTTCTCTATGGAAAAGGGACTCATCTGAATGACAGATGGGTTCTTTTTTGATAAGCGCAATTTCCGCTTGATGGGATGACCGGCGTGAGAAAAGGGGATGGGCGATATACGTGTTTTATGATGGGCCGGGGGACAGAAAAAGGCTTTTTTTCACTGAAATCCTCATGCGAGGCGGGGCGGGGGCCAACGATCTCGGAATGTGGAGCGGAGGCGGTTTTGGGGCGTGCACCATGCACGACAGGGTGTTTGATATTCGATTATCATAACCTCGGAAACTGAACATCAAACCCTCTGAAAAGAGATTCACAAAGGAAACACATTTCGATATAATAAATTTAATCAAAACAACATAAGGAGGTACCCACCATGAAACGCTTCTTGACCCTCGCTCTGGTCATGATGCTGTGCCTGATCAGCGTGGCCGCGCTGGCCGACGGCGACAAGACGATTGTCACCATTTGGTCAAAGGATCGTCACGATGCGGACTACGTGCAGTCCAAAATCGACGCGTACAACGCGACCAATACCGATAATATCGAGGTGCAGTATAGCATCTATTCCGACAACTACGTGCAGGCCGTCGACATGGCGATTCAGAGCGGCGACGTGCCGGATGTGCTGGTCTTCCAGGATCAGGTTTTCACCAAGTACTATCTCAACGGCCAGTGGGCCGATCTGTATCCGATGATGGACGACGAAATGAAGGAATACTTCTCCAGCGTCATCTTCAAGGATTACAACGATATCGACGGCAAGCTCTACTTTATTCCGACCACCGGCACGACCTGCCGCCTGTTCTACAACAAGGAGATCTTTGAGCGCTGCGGTCTGCCGGGCGCCCCGGAGACGCTGGAGCAGATGGTGGAATACGCCGAGAAGATTACCAGCGAGCTTTCCAAGGAAGGCATCTACGGCTTTGCGCAGAACATGAAGAGTGCTTCCTCCGCGCTGAACCGTTCTCTGTTCGTCGGCATGCAGCGCGAGAGCGGCATGGTTGACGGCTTCAACTTCGCCAAGGGCGAGTACGACTTCATGCCCTACGCCGAGTCCCTCCGTCTGTGGACGAAGCTGCTGAGCGATGATTGCGCGTTCCCGGGCTGCGAGTCCCTGGATATTGATCCGCTGCGCACGCAGTTCGCCAACGGCAAGATCGGCATGTACTTCTCTTACGTGCACGCCGAGCCGGGCGTTTATGCCAACCAGTTCCCGATGGACAGCGAGAAGTGGGGCGTCGCACCGATCCCGACCGTGGGCGGTAAGGTTGTCGGCAAGCAGTATTACTCCGGCACCAGCTCCTACCTGCTCAACGCGCACAGCGAGCATCTTGAGGATGCATTCAAGGCGTACAAGGCGATCTTCACCAATGAGGAATACCTCATCGGCTACTATGAGGGTGGCTTCGGCGTGACCCTGCTGCCGAGCATTAGCGAGAAGGCCTCTCCGAGCGAAGACTTTGCGACCAAGGAGTGGCTGCAAATCGGCGTGATCGACACCATCCTGCCCAAGTCCCCGAACACGGCGAACAGCGCCGCTGTGATCATCGAGGGCGAGGACATGTGGAAGACCTTTGAGTCCATTTACTACGGCGGCGCGGATGTGGAATCCACGCTGGCGGATCTGACCGAGCGCTACAACAAAGCCTATCGTGAGGGCATTGAACTGGGCATCGGCAAGGATCTCAAGATCGAAAACTACGATCCGATGAATCCGTCCTGATCGTCTGAAATGAAAAATGGGGGCTGTCGGGTTCGACAGCCCCCATCGCTTTCAATGCTGTGATGTGAAAGGAGAGGCTCCATGAAACAGAAGCGAGCGATAAGCCCGGTTAAACGCCGCCGCATGCTGATCAGCAACGTGCAGGCATATACCTTCATGATTCCGAATCTGATTCTGTTTATCTGCTGCTCACTCTATCCGGTCATCTGGACGCTGAGGTTTGTGTTCTATCAGTACAGCGGACTGGGCACGGCTGCGCCGCGCTGGGTCGGGCTGGCGAACCTCGAGCGCGTATTCCGGGACGCGGTATATTGGAAGAGCGTGGTCAACACGTTTGTCTACGGATTTGGAAAGGTCATCATCATCCTGCCGATCGCCTTCATTCTCGCCCTGCTTTTGAGCAAGCAGCGCAAGGGCAACGGCATTTTGCAGAGCGTCATGTTCCTGCCGACGATCATGAGCTCCGCGGTCATGGGTCTGGTGTTCTACCTGCTGTTTAACGCCTATAACGGCGAAATCAACGTGATTCTGATGAAGCTGGGCGTTATCAGCCGCCCGATCAACTGGCTGGGACGCGATCATGCCATGCAGACGCTGATCATCACGGCCGTATGGGGAGGCCTGGGCAACTACATGGTGTATTTCATCGCCGGACTGCAGCAGGTTTCCAAGGACGCGCTGGAAAGCGCGCAGATTGACGGCGCGAACGCCGTGCAGACGGTGTGGTACATCACGCTGCCGATGCTGGGCCCCATTCTCAAGATCATTCTGATGCTCTCCATCACGACGGCATTCCACGATATCACCAATGTCATGGTTTTGACCGAGGGCGGCCCGACCAATGCGACCATGGTCATGGCGCTCTATGGCTATCAGTATTTCTTCCCGGTTTCAGCGACGACTTCAATCCTCCCGCAATACGGCTATGGCGCCGCGGTCAGCGTGGTTTCCGCCGTGATCGCGGGCATCGTGACGCTGATCTACCTGGCAATTTCCAAGAAACTGGATGAGGTCTATTGAGAAAGGAGGCATCGGCATGAATGGCGCTGCGATTCAAACGCGCAACAGAAAATCCGTGCGAACCACGAGGGCGGTGGGAACGGCGCTTAAAATCATTTTCCTGACGGTCATGGTCGTTTTCACGCTCTATCCGATCATCTATACCGTGCTTGGCTCGCTCAAATCCAATGCGGAGCTGACCTCCGGCGGCAGTTTCTTCCCCAAGGAATGGCTGTTTGAAAACTATAAGACGGCCTTCATTCAGGCAGATTTCAAAACCTACACCAAGAACAGCGTGATTACCAGCGGCATCACCACCATTCTGGCGACGGTGACCTGCGCGATGGCCGGCTTCATTCTGGCGCGCAAGCAGTTTGTGGGCAAGAAGCTCTGGCTGAGCCTGTATATGGCGATGATGTTCGTCTCCCTCGGCTCGGTGACGCTCTATCCGATTTACGAGCTGCTGCGCTCGGTTGGGCTGCACAAGAGCATTTGGGGCCTCACCTTCGCGCTGTGCGGCGGCCAGGCGTCCAATGTCCTGCTGGTTATGGGCTTCACCAAGGGAATTCCCAGGGAGCTTGACGAGGCGGCGACCATCGACGGATGCACGATCTACGGCATTTTCTTCAAGGTCGTGCTGCCGCTGATCAAGCCGATTCTGGCGGTTGTGGCGCTCTTCGCGTTCCGCAATTCGTGGAACGATTACGTGACCACGCTCATCATGACCATCACCAACCCGAAGCTCCAGACGCTGACTGTGGCCGTCGTGCAGCTCAAGTACTCGGTCAACGCCGCGGCGGAGTGGCACATCATGCTCGCGGGCGCATCCATTGCGATCATCCCGATTTTGATCGTCTATGCGCTTGCCAACAAGCAGTTCATCGCGGGCCTGACCGCCGGCGCGGTGAAGGGATAAGCGAAAGAACGGTGACGTGCGAAGTATTTCTGTGATATAATGATCCCGTATCAATGACACCCGGGGCGGGAGGGCGGACAGATGAAGTACATGCGCAACATGCGGTTTTCCCAGAGGATTCTCGTCGTCTTTGTGGTGGTGATGCTCATGACCACGGGGATTTGCGGCATGGTGTATTACAACTACTCTGCTGTGCAGATTGAGGAGAATTTCAGGGTCAGCACGCACGACCTGATGAGTCAGATGAATCATTCTCTGGAGTCGCAGATGAGCGCGGTGATCAGCCGGGCAAATTCAATGCTGACCAATCGTACGTTTGTTACCGCTTTGACGAATTATCTGACCGTGCCGTCTGAGAAGAATTATACACAGTGTCTGGGGACTTTGGCCGATTTTCTGAGCGAATTTCGAATGAATGAGCCGTTGGTGCAGTCCGCCTATATTCATACGGCGTCCTCTGATTTTGATGACTTTTCGCGCGTCCGCCTGTCCACGTTTAACTTTGCCGATACTGCGTTTGCTGAGGCGTATGTCCTTGAAAACAGTCCGTCGCTGCAATGGTTTCCATTGCAGCGCGACTGCATTTTTACTCGGGCGGAATGGGTCATCCCCTTTGTATGGCGGTTCAGCCTGGCGGAATACCTGGGCCGTCCGAATCAGTGGCAGTATCTCATCGTACAGATCGACCAGAACGCGCTCGAAAATGCCGTGATGGACAGCTTTGTTTCCGTCGATCACACGTTCGTGACGGATAATTACGGCAATCTGGTCATCGGCAGCGAGGAGGGGTATGCCGACATGCGGGAGAGCCTCCAGGCGGTCGATAAGCCCAGCACGGAGATGTGGGAGGCCGATATCAAATACGCGCAGGAGGAGTACATGGTGATGCACTCCTCGCTATCGGTGAACGGATGGCAGATTTACATTCTCAAAAACAAAACGGAGCTGCTGCACAACCTGGAGGCCCTGCGCAGGCTCATCATTGAGACGATGCTCATCCTGCTGATTTTGAGCATGGCGGCGCTGATGCTGATCATCAACCAGATGATCAGATCGCTGTACAACCTGGCCAAGCGCATGCAGAGCGTCCGGGAAGGGAATTTCACGGCGCGCTTTGTATATCCCTATCAGGACGAGGTGGGGGATCTCGCCGGCAGCTTCAACTACATGCTCGATGAAATCGAGACGCTGATGGATAAGCAAAACCAGAGCATTGAGGCGCTGCGGCAGGAGCGCGACCGCGTGGCACAGATGCAAAAGCAGAAGCGCAAGGCGGAGCTGCGGGCGCTTCAGGCGCAGATCAATCCGCATTTCCTGTACAATACGCTCAACGCGATCACCTGGCAGGCCGTGGCAAACGGCGATGAGAAGATCAGCCAGCTTTCGCACGCGCTTGGGCGCTTCTTCCGCCTGAGCCTGAGCCGCGGGGCGGAGGTCATTCCCGTGCGCGAGGAGATCGAACATGTGCGCAACTATCTGCTGATCCAGCAGATCCGCTACGGGGACAAGCTCAGCTACGAATTGGATGTGGATAAGACGATTCAGGATTACCCGGTCATCAAGCTCGTGCTGCAGCCGTTGGTGGAGAACGCCATCTACCACGGCATCAAGCTCAAGGAGGGCGCGGGGCACATCCGCGTGTCCGTACAGCCCCGGGAGGGGGCGGACGGCGCCCTGCTGATGGCGTTCTGCGTGGAGGACGACGGCGCGGGGATCGAGCCGGAACGGCTGCGGCGTATGAACGACGAGCTGCAGCGCGTGGTTTCCCGGCAGAGCGAGGGATACGGCATCTACAACGTGAATGAGCGCATCCGCCTGTACTACGGCGCGCAGTGCGGGCTTTGCTATCAAAGCGAGCCGGGCGTGGGCACATCGGTCAGCTTCCTGGTGCCGGCGCTCGAATGGGAGGAGGAAGACGATGATACGGATTCTGATCGTGGATGATGAGGCGCCGATACGCGATCTTCTCGCCCAAACGATCAGCGCGCACGGGGAGGATTATGCCGTTGTGGGCGTCGCGGGCGACGGCGACGAAGCCATTGAGCGCTGCCGTGAGCTGAGGCCGGATATCATCATCACCGATATCTGCATGCCTGCCGTGAGCGGGCTCGAGTTTTTGCAGACGGCGCGCGCGGAGGGGCTGCTCGTCAAGACCGTGATCATCAGCGGATATGATGAGTTTGACTACGCACGGCAGGCGATATCGCTGGGCGTGACGGATTATTTGCTCAAGCCCTTTCTGCCCGGCGAGCTCTTTGAGGTGCTGGGGCGCATCAAGAGGGAGATCGAGAGCCAGCGCATGCTGATGCAGAATATGGACTCGCTCCAGACCCTTGTGGACAAGCAGCGCTGGCTTGTACGGGAAAAGCTCTATACGCAGCTTGTCCGCGGCACGCTGCGCAGCATTCCGGAGCCGGGAGAGCCGGAAAGCGGCCTGTTTGATTTCGAGGCGCCGTTTTACTGCGCGGGGCAGATTCACATCCTCGGCAGCGAGCACGAGGCGCAGGTGTGGGACGAGAGGCGCAGCGAGGAGCTGGCCGCTCTGCTGGAGGAATACTTTGGCAAGCAGATTCGCCTGTATACGGTCACCATGAGCGGAACGCAGACCGTCCTGCTGTTTGCCGGGTACGAGGAGGGCGAGGAGCTGTTTCACTTCGACCTGCGCAATGGCATCGAATGCAGCCAGAACAGCCTGAGACGGCACTTCAATCTGCACATGCGCTGTGCGCTGGGCAGCGTGAAGGAGGATTGGCGGCAGCTGTGCGATTCCTACGAGGAGGCGCAGTCGGCCTGGCGCAGCCAGATGAAGGCGGATAAGCAGCTGCTCGTCTATGGAGAGACGGGAGGCAAAACCCCCTCGGGCATGGGGGATGCGACCAAGCAGATTCGCCAGCTGAAAACGAACATTCTGCTGGAGGTGCGCCTGGGCAACCTTGAGAAGGCGCTTGAACGGCTGGAGGCGCTGATGAAGTGCTATGCGGCGCTGTCCAGCAAGAAATCGGATTACATTTTTATCTCCGCCGGCGAGCTGGTGTACGCGATTTCCAATGAGCTGGAGGAGCAGTACGGCACCCTGCACGACGGTCTGCTGCGCCAGGTGGAGGGCACGCGCCGCAAGCTGGAGTATTCCAGCCTCATGGAGATGAAAAGCGCGCTGGAGGCGTTTGTGACCGCCAGCTGCAAATGGGTGCAGAGCCGGGAGGAGAGCGGACGGAGCAAGCGGCTGATCGGACAGGTCTGTTCGCTGATCGACGGTGAACTGTCGAATCAGGAGCTGAGTCTGGAGTGGGTCGCCGCGCGGCTGAATTTCAGCCCGCACTATATCCGGCAGATTTTCAAGCAGCACATGGGTGAGGCGTTCAGCGACTATGTGATTCGCAAGCGCATGGAGAAGGCGGGCACGCTGCTTCGCACATCCGGGATGCTCGTGCAGGACGTCGCGCTGACGTGCGGCTATGCCAATCAGCGCTATTTCGCCTCCAGCTTTAAAAAGTATTACGGTCGGACGCCGACGGATTACAAGCAGATGGTCGGCAGACAGGAGGACATATGATTCAGTTTACGCCGCAGGAAAGAGAGAGACTGCGCAGAAGGGCCGCGCGGCGCCCGGAGCTCATCGCCTCGCTTGAGCAGAGCGTGAAGATGCTCATGGAGGAGGACGTGCTTGCGCCGGAGACGGGGATCGCCAACTGGACGCTGTACTATTACTGCCCGCGCTGCTCGGTTCACCTCGACCACGACCGGCATAAGGGAAAGCAGCATCGCTGTCCGCAGTGTGGAACCGTATATACCGGCGAGCCATACGACAGCTCGTGGTGGGGGATAGTCAACAGTCAGAATTATACCGGCGCCGTCACGCTTGGGCAGCTTTATGTGATGACCGGGCGAAAGGAGTTTGCCAAGACAGCGGCGGATATCCTGCTGACCTATGCCAAGCGCTACCCGAACTATGAGGAGCATGGCGATATTCCCTACAACGGGCCGGGGCGGTCCGGCGCACAGACGCTTGACGAGGCGAATTTCCAGCGCAGTTTGGCCATTGCCTACGATATGGTGGAGGAGACGCTTTCAAAAGAGGAGCGCGATCTCATCAGGGATCAGATGTTTTTGCCCGGCGCGGCGTTTTTGATGGAGCACCGGCATAATCAGCTGCACAACCATGAGGTCATCATCAATTCCGCCATCGCGACGATCGGCCTGATCTTCGGCCGCGAGGAGCTGGTGAATTTTGCGCTGTATACGCCGTATGGCATGGTGTATCAGCTTGAGCATGGCATGCTGGAGAACGGCATGTGGTTTGAGGGAAGCTTCGGCTATCACTTCTATGCGTTGGTGAGCTTCCTCGCCTACGAAAAATTTGCTCTGCACACGGCGCACAGCCACATCCGTCATCCCAACTATGCGAGGATGATGAACGTGGCCTACGATTACCTGCAGCCGGACGGGGAGCTGCCGCTGCTGGGGGATACGAAGCTCGACCATTTTGACACGTGCATCCTGCTCTATGAGTTCACATACCGCGAGCTGCGCGAGCCGCGCATGCTGGCGATGCTGCACAACGCGTACGCCAGGCGCAGGCGCGACAGCCTTGAGGCGCTGATCTACGGCGTGGACGAACTGCCGCCCTGTCCGGAGATTCAGCCGGAGAGCGTGCTTTGCCCTCAGCCGGGCCACAGCGGCTGCGCTGTCCTTCGCGCGCCGGGGGACCGCTATCTGCTGTTCAAGCTTGACCGTTACGGCGGAGAGCACGACCATTACGACCGGCTTGCGCTGAGCTATCTGGCGCTGGGCGAGGCGGTTGCGCCGGATCTGGGTACGACGGGCTACGGCGCCGTGCTGCACTATGACTACTTCAAGAACACCGGATCGCACAATACCGTCGTGATCGGCGAGGAGAACCAGGCGCCGGCCAACGCCGTGCTAAGCCGCTTTGAGGAGCGGGACGGCGTCACCTATGTGGAAGCGCAGTGCGACTGGACGGCGCCGTATGAGAAGCTCGACTCGTTTACCATCGCACAATGGGATGAGGAAGCGTACAGGACGGTGAAGATGACGAGGCGCATCGCGTGGACGCAGGATTATTTTGCGGAGGTCTTTCTCGTGGAGGGCGTGCCGGACGGACGGACGACCGACTGGGTGATGCATCTTTCCGGCCGGCGCACGCCGGCGGCGGATGAGGCGGCGGTGGCGTGTTTCTCTCAGAAGAAACCGTTCAAGTATATTCACGATGTGACGCGCGTTTCCGGCAAAGAGGCGCATGTCCATGAATTTACGGAAAACGGCGTCGTCACCCGGGTGCACAGCGCGGCGTTCGGCGGCGAAACATTCCTGGGCACCGGCCTGCACAACCCCTCGTACAAGGGCATTCAATACCTGATTGAGCGCGTGAACGCGCCGCGGGCTGTATTCGCGCATGTGATCGAGAGCGGAAGAGACGGGCTGAAGATCGGGCGTGCGGCGTTTGAGCCGGCAGAGGGCGGCGTGAGGATAGAGATTGAAGACCGGCAGGGAAGAACGCGCGTCATTGAAATGTGAGATTTGAAGGGGCGCGCAGGCAGATTCATTTTGAGGCCATAAGAAGAGCGACAACAGAGCGACTGACGATCATGAGGAGGATATGAATGGGTTTTCGTAAGGATTTTATCTGGGGAGCCGCGACGGCGGCATATCAGATTGAAGGCGCCGCACAGGAAGACGGGCGCGGCATGTCCATTTGGGACAGGTTTTCTCATGAGCCGGGCCGCGTGCTCTTTGGGCACACGGGGGACGTGGCGTGCGACCACTACCACCGCTACAAGGAAGACGTGGCGCTGATGAGCGAGCTTGGAATCCGCAATTACCGCTTTTCGATTGCGTGGCCGAGGCTGCTTCCCGACGGAACGGGGGAGGTCAATCAGAAGGGCGTCGATTTTTATAACCGCCTGATTGACGAGCTGCTGGAGCATGGTATTCGTCCCTTCGCGACGCTGTTCCACTGGGATTATCCCGTGGCGCTGCAGGCGCGGGGAGGCTGGGAGAACGCGGACAGCCCCAGGTGGTTTGAGGACTATGCCGCGCTGTGCGCCCGCATGTTCGGCGATCGGATCAAGGATTTCATCACGCTCAATGAGCCGCAGTGCTTTATCGGCGTGAGCATGGAGGAGGGCAGGCAGGCGCCCGGACTGCGGCTTGGCGCGCCGCAGACGGTTCCCATGAGCCACCATGTGCTCAAGGCGCACGGGTTGGCCGTGCGTGCGCTCAGGGCGCTTTCTTCTGATTGCCGCGTGGGATACGCGCCGTGCGGAGCGCCGTGTATTCCGGTGAGCGAGAGCGAAGCGGATATATGCGCGGCGAGGAACGCCTATTTCGACGTGCCGACGGATGAGAGAAGATGGGCGAGAAATGTCGCCTGGTGGAGCGATCCGGCGATGCTGGGACGCTATCCCGAAAGGGCGCTGCGCGTGTTTGAAAAGTATCTTCCGCGCGGCTGGGAGCGTGACATGGAGATCATCCGTCAGCCGCTTGACTACTACGGGCAGAACATTTACAATGGGCGGTTGATTCGCGCGGCGCACAATGAGCCCGGGTATGAGGAGGTGCCGCTGCCCGTCGGCTTCCCCAAGACCGCGATTCAGTGGCCGATAACCCCGGACGCGCTTTACTGGGGCCCGAAATTCCTGTATGAGCGGTATCAGACGCCGATTCTGATCACGGAAAACGGTCTTTCCTGCCATGATGCGGTTTCGCTTGACGGAAAGGTGCATGATCCAAACCGGGTGGATTTCATGCATCGGTATCTGCTCGCTTACAAGCGCGCGGCGGAGGAAGGCGTGGACGCGGCAGGCTATTTTGCATGGTCGTTTATGGACAATTATGAGTGGGCGCACGGATACAACGAGCGCTTTGGGCTGGTCTATGTGGATTATACGACGCAGGAGCGCATCGTCAAGGATTCGGCGCTGTGGTATAAGCGGGTGATGGAGCAAAACGACATCTGATGGATTGCTCCTGCAAAAAAACTCTTGACAAATCCTTCTGCTGTGATATAATAGCTTTGCTTGGCAGATTTTATCTGCCATTCGGGGTGTAGCGCAGTTTGGTAGCGTGCTTGAATGGGGTTCAAGAGGCCGCGAGTTCGAATCTCGCCACTCCGACCA
>JAUNJB010000233.1 GCA_030535375.1 Clostridia bacterium
GATCGACGCGGAGATTCAGGCCGCACAGCAGGCGGCGGCCGAGGAGCAGAAGCGCCTTGAGGAGGAGGCCGCGCAGAATACCGTTGTCTATGCGGTTACCTATAACCAGCGGGGCGGCAAGAGCAACGCCCTGCGGGATGCGGTGGGCGGCAGCCAGATCGCGGAATACCCGGACGATGTCCTCGTCATCCGCGGCGATGTCGAGACGGATTCCAGCGGATCGCTCTGGTATCCGGTGCAGGTCGTCGAGGATGGAAACAGCGGCTATATGCGCGATTACGTCCTGGTGACGATCACCGAGGCGGATGCGCAGCAGCGCATGGCGCAGATTCTGGCGGACAAAGCCCAGCTGTCTGAAGACAGCGACCAGCAGCAGGATCAGGACACGACCGAGGATGAGAACGCGCAGGAGGAGACGAACGATCAGAATACCCAGCAGCCGCAGGGTACGATCACGGAGTTCCCCGCCTATGCGATGACGCTTGAGCAGGAAAGCGGCGCTGTGATCGTGCTGATGGAGCAGCCGGGGCAGGTGCCCACCAGCGGCGCTGTGGAGATGATCAAGGAGCCGACCCCGCTGGAGCTGACCGATTCCACCGTGGATGGCGACGGCAAAATCTGGTATTGGGCCCGCAACATGTCCACCGGGACGACGGGCTATATCGAGGAATTCCGGATCACCCAGGTGACCCGCGAAGAGGCCGAGGCCGCGGTGAAGGAGCCGAGCGCGACGCTGGAACCGGTGAACACGCCGGCGCCGACGGACACGCCTGAACCCACGCCTTCGCCGAGCCCGACGCCCGAAATCCCGCAGGAGATGGCGGTGGGCGACGTCTATCATTACGGCCGCACGAACACGGCGCAGGTGAATGTGCGCAAGGAGGCAAAGCAGAGCAGCTCAGTGCTCAAGACGCTGGAATCCGGCACGATCATCTGGGTCATGGAGCGCGGAGAGGGCGACGAGCAAAGCGCCTGGTGCAAGGTCCGCGCGGGCAACGTCGAGGGCTACATGATGGCGCGCTTCATCGACCTGATGGGCGCCAACGAGGAGGCGGCGTATCGCGCGAGCCTGGCCGACCCGGAGGTCGCGCCGGACCCGACGCCGACCCCGACGACTGAACCGACCCCGACACCCACGCCGACCCCCGAACCGACGGATTCCCCGACCCCCGAACCGACGGATACGCCTGTGCCCACCGCGACGCCTGCGCCGCAGGAGCTGCGCGTGTATGCCCGCGTGATCAACAACGGCACGCCGCTGCGCGGCAACCCGGACGCCAATGCGTATCTGCAGACGATTCTGAACGCGGAGACGGTCGTGTACATCTTCCAGAGCCAGATCGCCGAGGATGGCATGACCTGGTATCTGGTGCAGTACGGCGGACAGTGGGGCTACATCCGCGCCGACCTTGTGCGCATCATGGGCGAACAGGAGACGCAGGATTATCTTGCGCAGCTGGAGGCGGAGCTTGCGACGCCGACCCCGATGCCGCAGGCCACGCCGGAGCCGGTTGGCCCGGATTCCACCAGCGCGTATGCCAAGCTGATCAAGGACGCGGTCAATCTGCGCCGCACGCCGTCGGCCTCCGGCACATCGCTGGGGCGCATTCCGATCAACACGCTGCTGCTGGTGACCGGCACCGAGTATGACGGCACCTATACCTGGTATCAGGTGAATTACAACAGTCAGGATGGCTATGTCCGCAGCGATATGGCGCAGCTGCTGACCATTGCGGAATTGCAGGCCTATCTGGCGGAGCAGGCGGCAAGCACGCCGCAGCCGAGCACGTCCACCACGTCCGGCAGCTCTTCCGCCGCGAACAGCGGCAACAATGTCAGCTATACGATCAACGGCTCTCAGCTTCAGGATCTGATTCCTGTCGACGACAGCTGGACCAGCAACGTGATCAGCGGCATGCCGAGCTACGCGACGGCGACGCCGGACCCGAACGCTACCCCGACGCCGGAACCGCCGGCCAGTCTGGCGTCCCTCATCAGCAGCTCCGGCACGCTCACCGTGAGCAATGTGCCCGCCGTGACCGAGGACGGAAACTTCACCGTCTACGGAAAGACATCGGCGTTTGGCACGGTGACCGCAACGGTCGAAATGACGGTGGAAAATACCCCGACACCCGACCCGTCCGCGACGGCGACGCCGCAGACAATCGGCGCGCTGAGCTTTGAATTGTTCAAGGCAGCCGCCGCAGAATCCGTGCAGACGGTCAAGCGCACGGTCGGCCAGACGATTGCCGACGCCAATGGCGATTTCACGATGACCGTTGAGCTGCCGATGCCGGGCGAGTACATCGTTGAATTTGCTTCCGATACCTCTTACGCGCGCTATGGCGTGACCTATGATACCGGCGCGACGCCGGAACCGACGGTTCAGCCGCTGCCGACCGCGACGCCCATTGAAGAAGACGGCGGTATGGGCGCAATGCCCTTCATCATCGGCGGCGTGCTGATCGTGATCGTCGCGGCTGTCTATGGCGTGTATATCTATCGCCGTAAGACCGAGGAGGAAGAGGAAGAAGACGAGGACGAGGATGAGGAAAACGAGCTGCGCCAGGAGCAGTTTATGAACCAGCGCCAGCGTCGTGCGGATGCGTCCGCGCCGGTCGCACCGAAGCCCCCGATTGTTCCGGGCACGGCGGCCACGCCGCGTATGCCGCAGAACCAGGCGGGGCAGGTTCCTTCCTATATGAAGAATGCACAGGATGCCGGTGCAGGACAGCGTGCGAATCCGTACGCCAGGCCGGAGAATCCGACCGCGCCGACCGCATC
>JAUNJB010000073.1 GCA_030535375.1 Clostridia bacterium
ACCGACGCCCGCGCCAACGGACGAACCGACACCGGTGCCGACGGTGGTGCCTGCCCTGCCGCTCAGGGTGGAGGCCGAGAATCTCACACCCGATGTATGGAAGAACGTGGCGCCCACGTTTACGCTCAGCGGCATTGAGCAGGACAGCGAGGAATATGTCTACGGCGTGTTCATCTGTGACGAGCGCCTTGTGCTGCTCTCCAAGGGCACCGATGTCTATCAGCCGGAGGACGAGGGCGAGGTGCATCTGCGCTTTGCGGTGCTCGACATGATGGGCGACGTGGTGGCGCTTTCCGATCAATACGACATGCTGCTGGATTTCACGCCGCCGGAGGAACCCGTGCTCAACGGGCTGGAGATCGACGGGGAAAACTTTGCGCAGTTCCCGCTGATGGACGCGGGCAGCGGCGTGGATGCGTATTCCATGGACGGCGGCGAGACGTGGCGGACGCCCGAAGAAGGGGAGGAGATCCATCTCTTCTGGGGCGCGTTCGGCGACGTGGTCGACCCGGGGCGCATACAGGTGCGCGACAAGGCGGGCAATATTGCCATGAACGCGGAAGCCTATACCTTCGGCGAGGTGCTCTTTGTGCCGAGCGTTTCGACGGGCGGCGGAGGAGGCGGCGGCTCCGGCAAGCCGGCCATTCACCACGTCAAGGAGACCATGGATTATTCGACGGTCAACTACAACGCGCTGGACCTCGTGTTTTCCGAGGAGCCGCAGCTTGAGCTCACCGCGGGGGGCAAATCGATGGCGCTGACGCTCTCCGGGGAAACGGAAAGCGGCGCGCAGCCGCGTCCCTTCACAGCCGTGCTGGACACCTGGAAGACGGAGGAGACGGACGAACTCACCGCGCCCAACGCGCTGGTGCTCAGGGCCGTGGAACAGGAGCCGGCAGACGGCGAGACGGCTGGCGATGAGGCGGTGAACACGTGGAGCTTCACCGGGGATGTCTACAAGCTGCTGGGCAACAGCGGCGTGGACTATCTGGTGCTGCAAAGCGGTGAATACATCGTCGCCATTCCGACGGCGGGCTTTACCGCGGGTACGCAGTATGCCAAGCTCAAGGCGTCGGGGGTCTCCACGCGCAAGTTTGCCTACACGGTCTGCCAGGACGAGGCGCTGCGGGAGACGACGCTCAGCGTCACCGTCGAGGGGGAGACGTATCTGCTTGAGGAGGACCGCGCTCAGCCGATGTATCGCTACGATGTGCTCATCGGTACGCGCGATATGATGCAAAAGCCATATGCCAGCTATATGCCGGATCAGAATCAGGAGGACAATCGATGAAAATAACGCACAAAGCCGCGCTGCTGCTGCTCGCGCTGACGCTCATGCCGGGCGCGGCGCTTGGCGAGACGGTCTTTTCCGGCGAGGTAACGGCGGGGGACACGCAGGTCATCGCGGCGCCCTATGGCGGCGTGGTGGAGCAGGTCAGCGTGCGCGTGGGCGACAGCGTGAAGATCGGCGATCCCATCGCCGTGGTGGAGACAAAGAAGACGTACTCGATGACGGACGGCATTGTCAGCGGCGTATTCGCCAATGAGGGTGATGCCGCCGACGGCATCAAGGAGCGCTACGGCGCCCTGGTGTACATCGAGCCGATCAACCGCTTTACGCTCGACTGCAGCACGGAGAAGGCGTACAACTCGAGCGAGAACCGCTATATCCACATCGGCGAGGTCGTCTATCTCTCCTGCACGAAGGACGGCAGCCATCAGGGCCGCGGCATCGTCACCGCTATCAAGGAGGACGATGAGAGCAAGTACACCGTCGAGGTGACGGGCGGCGAGTTCTACATGGGCGAGACGGTCAATATCTTCAGAACTTCGGATTACCAGGAGAAGACGCGCATCGGCCGCGGCACCGTCGGGCGCACCACGCCCGTGGCGGTGAATGGCGAGGGAAGCGTGCTGCGCATGCACGTGCGCGCGGGTGATGCGGTGGAGCGCGGCGAGCTGCTCTTTGAGACGGTCACCGGCACGCTCGACGGCCTCTACGCGCCGGATACGCAGGTGGTCAGCGATACGGTGGGCGTAATCGCCTCCGTCGATGCCACAAACGGCACCAACGTGGAAAAGGGCGCGAAGATTGCCACCGTCTATCCCGAGGACCGCATGCAGGTGAAGATGGTCATCTCCGAAGCCGATCTGATGGATGTGTGCGTCGGCGGCAAGGTGACCATGGAATTCAACTGGGATACGCAGAGCGGCAAACGCTACGACGGCGAGATCGCCTCGATCTCTTATGTCAATGAGACGGACAAGGACGGCGCTTCGCTCGGCGCGAACTATGTCGCTTACATCGACTTTGAACCGGATGAGACCGTCCGCATCGGCATGACGGTCGTGGTCTTCGTGCAGTGATGCATGGGAAAGGAAAGAGAAGATGAAGAAACGTTTGATGACGCTTGCGGCGCTGCTGCTTGCGGCGGCGATGATCCTGACGGCGTCCGCGGCGCTGGCCGCGGGAAATGCGACCATCGCCGTGCAGGGGCAAAACGGGTTTGACGACTATATTCAGAGCATGTTCGTCTGGGACGGACGGCTGCTGATGACCAGCTGGAACAAGATGTACACCTGGTCGCCCGACAGCCGTGAGCTTGTGGAAGTCAAAGGATACGATGACCTGCAGAGCCAGCTCTACGAGAACGCCGAGCAGGACGAGTCCGGCGGGTATTCCTCGATTACGGTGGGCGATGAGACGATCGAACTGGGGGTGGACGAGAACCTGTGGTTTGACAGCCAGATTCTGGTGATGGGCGATAAGCTCTATCGCATCGCCAGCGTGAGCGGCGAGGAGGGCGTCAGCCGGGTGATGCTCCTCGAGCTGAGGATCGCGGAGGACGGCACGCCCTCCCTCGGCGGGGTCATCGACATGGGCGACGAGCTGATCTGGGATTACGGCGACGGCTATTATGGCTCCCGCAGCCTGCAGAATCCCTGCTATTATGACGGCAAGCTCTACGCGCTTTCCTACGGGGAGAACGGGCGCGAGCTTCTGGCCGTCGATTCTGAGGAGCAGACGGTCGATTCGCTGACCCTCGATCTGGATGACAATGTGATGAGTATTTCCCCGTTTGTCGAGGGCAAGCTGCTGATGATCACCGCAGATTATACCGGCGAGACGGTGGAAACCAAGCTCTACGTGTATGACATCGACGGCGAGGAGCTCACGGAGCTGGGCGACATGCCGCGCGACGGCTACAACACGCCGTCGGGCATCGTCTACGACGAGGAGCGCGGAAAGCTGTACTACTCGATGAGCGGCAGCGTATGGCGCATGGATCTGACCGAGGAGGGCCTGGGCGAGCCGGAGGAGTTCGGAGATATGCCGCTGGACGCGTATGACGACATGGGCGCCGTGCTGCTGGACGGCATGTACATCCTTTCCAGCTACAGCGGCGTGGTCGGCCGCGATGTGGAGCTAGACAAGCTGCCGGAGCAGAAGCTCAGAGTGATCAACAACGGCTATGTGCAGCCGCTCAAAAACGCATATTTCCCCTTTACGGACAAACACCCGGAGTATATGGTCTCCGTCTCGTACGGCTCGGGCGCGGACGACATCATGCAGGATATGATGAACCGCTCCGCCGATGTGGACATCTACAGCATGGATGTCTCGGACAGCGCGTTTTTCTCGCTGCTTGAGCGCGGATTCATGGCCGAGCTGAGCGGAAGCGAGACGATCAAAGGCGCGGTGGAGGCAATGTATCCCGTCATCCGCGACTCCGTGACGAAGGATGGGGAGATTTACGCGCTGCCGCTGGAGATGTACACCGGCACGATAACCTTCAACAAGCAGCTGCTGATCGATAAGTTCGGCTACACGGAGGACGACATCCCCACCAACTGGGTGCAGCTGCTCGGGCTTATCGCGGAGCTGGCCCAGGGCAAGATGGAGGATGTGCCGGAGGCCAGCCTGTTCAGCCCGGGCTATACGAAGAGCAGCGCAAAGAGCGAAGTGTTCTACAACATGCTGCAGAATTATTTCCTCTGGCTGGACAGCGACGAGGCCAATCTCACCCGGGGCGGCGAGGTGCTGCTGGAGCTGTGCGCCGCCTATGAGCAGATCGATTGGGACGGATTCGGCATACCGGAGGAATATGAGGATGGCACGGCCTGGACTTACGATCCTCAGAACATCCTGATGGAGCAAAGCTCTTTCAGCCTGGGCTACTATGGAGAGGAGTATCTGGAGCCGCTGCCGCTGGCCATCGTCGAGGGCGAGAAGCAGATGCTGGGCATCCGGCAGACTGTGGCGTTTGTCAATCCGTTCTCCGAGCACAAAGAGGCGGCCATCGAGTATCTGGAGGACACGCTCGCGCTGATCGAACAATCGATGCTCATGAGCATGACGCCCGATATGAACGAGCCGATTGAGTCGCCGTACTACGAGGAGAGCCTCAAATACTATGATGAACGGATCGCCAGCCTGGAGAAGAGCCTGGAGGAAACCGAGGACGAGGAGGCGCGCGATATCATCACCGAAAATCTGGAGGAGACGAAGGCCTGGCGCGACGAATATGAGGAAAACTGGCGTTGGGAGGTTTCCGCGGAGAGCCTTGAAAAGTTCCGCGCCTTCGGCGAGATGTTCACCATTTGCCACACGTCGATCTGGGGCAGCGATTCGACCACACAGGTCGCTCAGTACCTCAGCGGCGCCATCAGCGCGCAGCAGTTGGTGAGCGAGCTGGAAAAGACGCTCCAGATGCAGCGGCTGGAAGGCATGTAAGAAACGGGATGGCGCTGCCGGGTCCTTCCGGACATGCTAAGAAAACGGTGTTTTAGGCAAAGCAAGGCTTCATGAGCCTGGGGCTCTATCCGGGAAACTCGCATGGCCGCGCTTTCGGCGCGCATTGCGTTCGCGGGGCGGGCGCGTCGGCCGCAGGCCGGGGACGGCGCCCTGCCCGGCGCTCCGCCTGCTTTCTCCGCCGGCGGCAGAAAGACGCAGACGGCGGCGACAGGCTCCGATCCCTTCACGCTCCGCCAAAGGGCTTTCCGTTTCCATCTGTCTGTTTCCGTCACGGACGGCGGCAGATGGAAGCTCCTTGTAAAGCCTCCGGCCTCTAACACCCGGCTTTTTCTTAGAATATCCGGATTCTCGGCTTGACAGTTCCATCCATTTGAGCGGATGAACCAAAGGAAATATCGATGTTTACCAAAAAGAAATCGGTGATCCTCTTTCTGCTGCCGGGGCTTGCGATGCTGTTGGTGTTTTACATCGTGCCGTTTATCGGCGGCATCGGATACAGCCTGACGGATGGCAGCTATAAAAATGAGTTTGTCGGCCTGGCCAATTATCGCTCGCTCTGGGGGAACCAGATGTTCCTGCTCGGCCTGAAGAACACGATGGAGCTTTCGCTCATCTGCGCGCCGCTGCTGTGGGTGCTCTCGTTCCTGCTGGCGGCGGCGCTGGGGGCCATCAAGCCCCACGGCGGATTCTTCCGCTCGAGCGTGCTTTTGCCGTATCTGACGCCGTCCTCGGCGATTTTGCTGGTGTGGCTGGTGCTCTTTGACTATGGCGGCCCGGTGAACCGCGTGCTCGCGGCGCTGGGGATGGAGCGGGTGATGTGGCTGGAGAGCGCAAGCCTGCGCCTGCCGATTATCCTCATGTTTTTGTGGAAGAACATGGGCTTTTGCCTGATCATCTTTCTGGCAGCGCTGCAGGCCATCCCGCAGCCGCTGTATGAATACGCGACGCTGGAGGGCGCGGGCTTTTTCACCCGCGCGTTCCGTATCACGCTGCCGCTGATCACGCCGTCCGCGTTTCTGGTGTTCGTGCTGGCGTGGATCAACGCGTTCAAGATATTCAAAGAGGTCTACTTTATCGCAGGCGCATATCCCGATTATTCGGTGTACACGCTGCAGAATTACATGAACAACATGTTTTCCAAGCTGAATTACCAGCTTGTCACGGCGGCGGCGTATTCCTTTGCCGTGATCGTATTTGCAGTCTTCGGCGTGCTGTTCTTCCTGCAGCGGCGCGCGGCCAGGGGCCTGAGCTAAGGAGGCGGACGGATGAAACATCGTGCTCGCCGCCTGAAGAAGCGGCATCTCCTGCCCCGCGCCCTGCTGTCGCTGCTGGCGGTGATCATTCTGCTGCCGGTGGCGGTGACGGCGCTGTATTCGTTCTTTTCCCCGGCGGAGATCAAGGCGTTTTTGGCCACGCGCGGCAATTATGACGCGCTGGCGTTTATGGAGATCAAGCTTGCGCCGGACATGTTCTCCCTCAGCCAGTATTACAATATCCTGATCGAGGACATGACCATTCTGCGCTATTTTGTCAACTCGGCAATGTATGCCGCGGCGATTCTCATCCTGCAGGCGCTTATCATCCCGATGATGGCCTACGCGCTCTCGCGATTCCGCTTCCCGGGGCGCGACGCGCTGTTCTTTGTCGTCATCATGCTGATGCTGCTGCCCTTCCAGGTGACGATGGTGCCCAACGTGCTGACGCTGCGCCGGCTGGGGCTGATTGACACGGTCTGGGCCGTGATCCTGCCGATGGCGATTGCGCCGTTTTACATCTTCCTGCTGCGCCAGTTCATGGTGTCGCTGCCGGGCGAGATGCTCGAGGCCGCGCAGATCGACGGGGCGGGCACATTCCGCTGCTTTATTCACGTGGTATTGCCGGCCTGCCGCCCGATCCTGGGCGCGGCGGCGGCGCTGTCGTTTGCGGACTGCTGGAACATGGTCGAGCAGCCGCTGACCTATCTGACCACGCACACGGAACTGCAGCCGCTGTCGGTCGTCTTCAATCAGCTGACGCAGAGCAGCACGGGCGTGGAATTTGCCGGCGCGGCCTTGTACACGCTGCCCGCGCTGTTTGTTTACCTGTTCTTCCAGAACGACATTCTGGAGGGCGTGCAGCTGACGGAGCTCAAATAGGCCGCGAGGGCGGCGCGGACGGGCGCGCGCAGGGAAGCAATATACGAAGAAGCAAGACAAGCCCCGGAAAGGCTTTCGGATGGCCCGGCAAGGCTTTCCCCCATGGGGGAAAAGACGGTTCCGGTTGTGCCGGAAAACGGGCCGGATTTCTGAAAGAAGAAGGGGCCGACATCGAAGAGGAAGCCAAAGAGTATGAAGAAAATCGCTGTGAAGGGATTGGTCACGCTGGCGGTGGTCGTCGCGCTGTGCATGTTTTTTTCCGGCACGATTAAGACGATTTCCACCGCCAAGGTCAAGCTGGTGACGGCCAAGCAGGGCAAGCTCGAGGAGCAGATCAAGCTCAGCGGCACGCTGCGCTTCCCGGAGACGGAGGAGATCGCGCTCGACCTCGGAAGCGACGAGAGCGTGATCATCAAGCGCGTGCGCGTGACGAAGGGGCGCAAGGTCTCCAAGGGCGACGTGCTGTTTGAGGCCGAGGTCTCCGGGTATGATGCCACGATGAAGACGCTCATCCAAAACGCCGAGGATGCGCAGAAGGAGCTCATGGAGCTGGAGCGCAAGAACGGCGATCTGCGCCTCAAGCGCACGGAGGAGCTCTGGGTGGAGGCGTATGACGCGCTGACGGATGCGCGGCGCGCCCAACTGGAGGCCAAAACGGCGCTGGAGGTCGCGGCAAAGCTGGCCGGCGTCACCCTCGAGGACGGACGGCTGCCGGAGGATGAGCAGGATGAGGCGCTGATCGCCTGCCAGCAGGAGCTTGACGATGCGGGCGAGGATGTGACGGACGCGCAGGCACGCTTTACCAGCGCGAACAGGCTGGGCATCAGCGAGGATGTGATTTCATATGTGACCAAATCCCGCGAGCTGACGCAGAAGATCGACGAGGCGCAGGAGAAGATCGCCGCACTGACGGTGCTCGGCCAGATGGCGGGCAGCGTTGTCGCGCCGTATGACGGCTACGTGGTGGAGGTGAACGTCAAGGCGGGCGACAGCTACGACGGAAAGACCGCCGCCATCGTCATGAGCGCCGAAAAGAGCAAGGGCGTGCTGCGGGCGGACACCAGCGAGATTGAGCGTCAGATCGACAAGGGGACGCAGGTGGCCGTGTCCCGCAACGGCGGAAAGCAGACCAATAAGAAGGTGACCGACACCGGCGTGGACGAAGAGGGCAAGGCCTACGTCGACGTTGAGGTGAGCGACAAGGACATCACGAGCCTTGGCGGCGCGGCCTCGCTGATGGAGAATGCGGCGGAGATGGTCGCGAGCTATCGCGCCGGCAGCTCCACGACGCTCGTTCCGGTCAGCGCGGTGCGCGGCACGGGGGACAGCCGCTACGTCTATATTGTGAACGAATCGAGCAATGCGCTGGGCGAGACGACGCTCACCGTCAGCAAAATGGATGTCAAGGTGATCACCGAGGTGGGCAGCACGGCCTCCATCGAACAGGATCTCAGCCGCCAGCGCATCGCCTATATGGAGGATCGGGCGATTTCCGAGGGCTCCGAGGTGATGGTGTACGCCAATTGATCCCCGGATTGCCGGCTTCCTCTGCCGCAAGGGGAGGGAGCCTGACCTTTTGTATACCGGAGGCAAGTGATGGAGAAGAGAAAACGGCGCGGCGTGCTGCTCGCGGCGCTGGGCGCTATGCTGATGATCTGCGGCGCGTTCGTGCTGCATGGTGCGGGAGACGGCCTGCAGTACATTCTGCCCGCGCCGGCGGCGACGAAGGAGGGCGGCGAGCTGACCGAGCTGTACAAAGCGGGCCAGGAACAGCTCGAGGCGATGGCTGATTCGCTGAAGGCGGCGGCTATCGGCGCGCGCGCACAGGGGATGAACGTCTCCTCGGGCGAGAGCCGCAGCGTGGAGACGACGCTCTATGCCGTGGGTGCGGGCTACTTTGACGTGGTGCACGAGACGCTGACCGGCGGACGGCTGATCAGCGAGACCGATGTCAAAAGGGCGGATCGGGTGATCGTGATTGACGAGAGCGCGGCGCTCACCCTGTTCGTCGGTGATGATCCGCTGGGCAAGGAGGTCACGCTGGAGGGCGTCAAATACGAGGTGGCGGGGGTGATCCGCGGCGGGCGCAGGCTGGGCGAGACTGACGAGCACGTCTCGTATATTCCGATCACCACGGCGGGCGATCAGGCGCTTGGCATGCAGACCGTGGAGCTGCTGGCCCGGGGCAGCGATTCCATTGCCTCCGCCATTCTGATGGAGGACACGCTTTCCGCATGGAAGCCGGGCGGCAGTTTTTACAGCCTGGGGAAGCTGGCGATGGGCGCCGCGATGCCGCTGCGGTGGCTCGCGCTGATTGTGGGCGGAATGATTCTGCTTTCCCTGCTCGCACGGCTCAATGCGCACACATGGGGTCGCTGCTGCTACTATGCGGATCAGCTCAAAACGCGCTACGCGCGCGACATGTTCCCCGCCATGGCGGGCAACGCGCTGCTGTGTATGCTGGGCTATGCGTCGCTGCTGGGCGCCGCGTTCGCGCTGGCGAGCTTTGCGATCCAGCCGCTGTACGTGTTCACCGAATGGGTGCCGGAGATTGTCGTCGAGCTTTCGTCGCTGACGAGCCGCTTCTGGTCGCTCAATCATCAAAACGCGGCCGCCGTTCGCTGCGTGAGCCGCGGTCTGTGCCAGGTGGAGCTGGGGCAGGGGCTGCTTCGCTGGGGGCTGATGGCTGCGCTGCTGGGCGTCGCCGTGTATGGAATCCCCTGGCTGAACAGGGAGATCGAGATGCCGCGCATGAAGCGCGATAGATGAGAGGAAAGGGCAGGGGATTTAATCCGTCCGCTCGGGCAGCAAGAAAAAAGCTTCCATCCCCGAAAGGGGAATAAAAGCCATAAAGCAAGCGGGCGAGGCTCCTGAGCGGTTCAGGGCTTCGCCCGCTTTGAGTGTGTGGGATTATTCGGCTTCCTCCGGGCGGATCAGCTCGGTGGTGTAGTATTGGCCGTCGCGCCAGAAGGTCACGGTCGCGCTGTCACCGGGGTTCATCCGGCCGCGGGCCTTGCGCAGCGTCGCGTCGCCAAGGATGGTGAGGTCGTTGATGCCGTTGATGATGTCGCCTGCCTGAAGGCCGGCATCTTCCGCGGGGGAGCCGGGCTCGACGGATTCGAGCCAAGCGCCCTGCGGCAGGCCGTAGTAGGTTTGATAGATGGGGAGCACGTAGTGGGAGGTGATGCCCATCTCCCAGCCGGCGTTCAGCCGTTCCTCCTCTGTGACCTCGATGGGAAGGGTGTGGATCAGGCTGTCTCCCGCGCCCTTGCTCACATTGATGAAGATGAGCTGGTCATCATCCACATAGACGTTGGCGCCGCCGGTGCGATACCAGCTCACCGCGATCTGCGCGCCGGAGAAATAGATCTGACGGCTGACCTGGAAGTGATGCTCGGGCACATAGTCGTCCTCCTCGTCATCCCCGCCATAGAGCCAGTCATCCTCCTCCGGCCAGTCGTTTTCCTCGTCATCATGATCGTATTCGGTGTAGAAATCCGAATAACTGCCGCCGTTGCGCACCGACAGCCCCTTGATCGAGTATTCCTTCAGGATCTCCTCGGCGAAGGTTTCCGCCATGTCGGCGGGCGTGCCGTCGCTCATGTAGGGGATGATCTTGAGGGCGAAGCGCGTGAGCTTCTTCCCGGTCAGGTTCTTGATGCTCACCTGTACGCTGCCGTAGAAGCTGTAAGAGGTCACCTCGGCGCGCTGGATATACACCGGCGCGTCCTTTTTATTATCCAGGTAGAGGATCTCCTGCGGGCTGCCCTCGCGCTTGAGCGTGCGCTCGTCGTAAAGCATGGCCTGCGTGTGGGGATCAGCTTCGCCGGTGACGGGCAGGCCGCAATCCTTTTGGAAATTCTCGATGACATCCGCCGTCGACGAGGTATAAAGCGTGTTCTCGTTGGGCTTGGTGTAGTAGCCCATCTCATAGAGCCTGCGCTTGAGCTTCAGCACCTCATCGGAGCGGTCGCCTTCGCGCAGGGTGGTATACTGCGCCAGCTCCTCCTGCGTGTAGGTGAAAGGCTCCGCGGCCTTGATGTCGGCCAGAGGATCGCAGGAGATCACGGGGAACTGCTCCAGGACGGTCGATTCATCCACCGGCAGCAGCACCACCGGGCGGAGCTGACGCACGAGCTCCGCGAGCATATAGCCCTCCTTGCCCTGCTCCGTTTTCACGTGCAGCCAGAGCTTGCCGTTTTTTTCGATCTCACCGATCAGCGTGAGCCGCTCGTTTTTGGCAACCTCCATGATGCGCGTGCCGTCGGCCGTCTTGCGCAGATTGGCGCGCATGAGGGTGCGGCCGGTGCGCGGTTCCTCGTAAACGAGCTCCGGTACGGGCGAGGGCGTGGGTTCCTTGGTGGGCTTAGGGGTGTTAGTGGGCTTGGGCGTGGGGGTCGGCGTGGGCACGGGGGAGGGTGTCGGCGTCGGCGAGGGTGTGGGCACCGGGGTGGGCGTGGGGATGGGCTCCAGCAGATCCATCATGACATATCCCTCGCGTCCGCTTTTCTTGACACGGACATAGGCCCATGTATCGCTGCCGTCCTCCAGCAGGCTGAGCACCTCGACCTGCGTGCCCTTGTCAAGCTGGGCGAGCATATTGCTCTTGCGGTTGGGCAGCTTGCGCAGGTTGGCCTGCTTGGCGGTTTGGAGCGAGGTGGATTGTTCCGTCGTAGGCGAGGATGAAGCGGTTGGCGTGGGTGCGGCGTCCTCCGCTGCGGCGCAGGGGGAAAGCAGCAGCGCGGCACACAGGGCAATCGCATAAGCAGTTGATTTCATAGGTTCCTTTCCGGCGCGCGATGCGCACAGTTGCGAATTGGTTACCTGAATATTATACCAGCTACAGAAAAATGGGGCAACTAATTTTTCATAAACCGTTTGGAAAAGGCGAAAATCAAAAGGGGCTTGAGAATTTTTAAGGCGGATTTCCGGCGGGGCCGGGGACGCGGCGCAGTAAAATGACCGCGTAACTTGCACAAGAGGGGCGAAAAGGGGAGACAGAACGGATGAAAAGTATCGAATATGACGGTTATACATAAATTGTTTATTTTTTTACAATTGCGCTTGCTTCTCAAACGACTTGAGGGTGTATAATGAGCATATAGACGATAAATTGTGGCGGAAATTCGACGGTATTGTGAGAATTCGCCGCGCGAATCGTCATCGCTTAGACAAGCGCGCCGGGAGGACGGCGCAAGAAAGGAAGGAAGACAGATGAAGAAATGGTTGACCGTATTGCTGTGCGCGGTGCTGTCGCTGGCGACCTTCGGTTGTGCCGTGGCGGCGCAGGACTGGGTGACACCGGTGCAGAACATCGAGAACTGGGACCGCGAGGTGGACTACCTGGTGGTCGGCTTTGGCCTGGCAGGTGCCGCCGCGGCTGTGGAGGCGCACGACATTGACCCCGAGGCCGCCATCCTGGTGCTCGAAAAGATGCCCGAAAGCCTGGCGGGCGGCAACTCCATCGCGTCCGGGCAGACGTTCCTGGTTCCGGCGCAGGAGGCCGTTTCCACGCTCAAGACCTATCTGTACAACTGCAACCTGCCCAACCCGATCCCCGACGAATACCTGACCTGGCTGTGCCAGGGCTTCGCGGATCAGCTGCCGTGGATTCAGTCCGTGGCGGACAGCGTGGATTACGAGGCGGGCTATGTCGGCGGCGGCGAGCTCAAGTGGGGCTCCATGGTCGTCGAGTTCGACACGTTTGAAGGCTCCGTGTTCGACGGCTGCTCCGCGCATCTGCGCGCCAAGGGCTCCACGTTCGAAAACGGCGGCGTGTGGCGCTGCTTCGCCAAGGCGGCGGAGTCCCGCGGCATTGAGGTGCTCTATGAGACCCCGGCCGTCTCCCTCGTGCAGGACCCCTTCACCAAGGAGGTTTCCGGCGTGATCGCCCGTCAGGCGGACGGAACCGAGATCGCCATCAAGTCCGAAAAGGGCGTGCTGCTGGCCTGCGGCGGTTATGAAAACGACCTGACCATGCAGCGCGATTTCCACGGCATGGAGACCGTGTACACGGCCGGCACCCCGGGCAACACCGGCGACGGCATCAAGATGCTGATGGAGGCCGGCGCCCAGATCTGGCACATGAAGAATCAGACCCAGTCCGGCGGCTTCTGGCTGGGCATCAAGGTGCCGGAGTATGACGCGACGTTCATGCGCAACTTCTCCATGGCCGGCAAGTCCTGGATCGAGGTGGATGCGCAGGGGCAGCGTTTCTACAACGAGTCCTACGGCTACCATCGTCAGCACATGAAGTACATGGAGTACGGCCGTTACGTCGATCTGCCGCACGAGCGCGCGCTGCCGGTCGACCTGATCTTCGATGAGAAGACCCGTGAGGCGGGCTCCATCGCTTCCCAGTGGCTGAGCTGGCCGACGACGACCGAGGGCTACACCTGGAGCAACGACAATCTGGCCGAAATCGAAAAGGGCTGGATCATCAAGGCGGACACCATCGAGGAGCTGGCGCAGAAGCTGGGCCGCGATGCGCAGACCCTGCAGGCCACCATCGACGCCTGGAACGCCGCGTGCGATGCGGGCGTTGACAATGAATTTGGCCGCGATCCGGCGACCATGGAGAAGATCGACACCGCGCCGTACTATGCCGTGTCCATCACGCCGACCCTGGTGGCGACCACAGGCGGCGCGAAGCGCGATACCGCGGGCCGCGTGCTCGACTGGAACGACGAGCCGATCCCGGGCCTGTATGAGGCCGGCGAGCTGGGCAGCTACGTTTCCAATCTCTATCAGAACGGCGTGTTCCTCTCCGAGGCGATGCTCTCCGGCCGTGCCGCGGCGCAGACCGCTTTCGGCGGCGCATCCGAGGTGAAGGAAGTCGTGACTGCTTCCGCGGGCCCGGCCTGGGCTGAGGCGGAGGACGGCGTTTATACCGCGGTGGTTGACGGTATGCACGACAAGATCGAGGTGTCCATCACGGTTGAGGGCGGCAAGCTCGCCGACATCGCCATCACCGGCGGCCGCGAGAGCATGCTGATCACCGACGAACAGCTGAGCGATTACGTCGGCGCGATCCTCGAGGCGCAGCGCGCTGACGTGGATATCGTCTCCGGCGCGACTGTGGACTGCCAGGCCATCGGCACCGCTTTGGGCCAGGCGTTTGCGAAATAAATCAGAACCATAATGCCCCTCCGGGCGGACCGTGAGAGCGGTCCGCCTGTGATGGCGTGTGGAGACAGAAATCCCCAATATGGAGAACGTCGAAGGAGGAAAACATGATGAAACGGTTGATGGCCCTGATGCTCTGCCTGGCGGTGCTGCTGACAGGATTTGTGATGCCGGCACTGGCCGATGAGGCGGACGCGGACGTCGTGATCATCGGTGCGGGCGGCGCGGGCCTGTCCGCTGCGCTGGAGGCGGTGGCGCAGGGCGCGGAGCATGTCGTTCTGCTGGAAATGACCGGCAAGACGGGCGGTTCCCTGAACTATACCAGCGGCTCCATGTCCGCGGCAAACACGATCATCCAGCAGGAGGACGGCATTGAGGACTCCGTGGAATCCTATATCGCGGACATCCTGAAGACCGGCAGCGACTTTGGCGGCAAGCCGAACGAGGAGCTGGTCCGCGAGTTCTGCGAGGAGGACACCGCCGTATTCAACTGGCTGTACGAAAACGGCCTGAAGGACTGCAAATTCTCCACGGATGCGCAGGGACGCCGCGCGGTCTTCGCACCGGAGCATGCGCTTTATTCCATACAGCGCACCTACAAGTGCGTAGCGCAGGACCCGACAACCTACAAGTCCGCCGCGCATGAGGTGCTTGACACGCTGCTCAAGGCGGATGAGCGGATCACCGTCGTCTACAACACCAAGGCGACCGAGCTGCGCGCCAACGACAAGGGTCAGGTGCTGACCGTCGTGGCCGAGGGCCCGGACGGCGAGGTTTCCTATACGGCGGGCAAGGGCGTCATCGTCTGCACGGGCGGCTACTCCGCCAACGGCAAGCTGATGGCCAAGTATGTCGAGAACGGCGATTTCTACCTGGCCGGCGGCCCGGCGAGCGCGGACGGAAACGGCCTGCTGCTGATGCAGAAGGTCGGCGCGGCGCTCAACGAGGAAGCGATGAGCGCGATCCCGACGTTCCCGATGGGCCTGGTTAGCCGCGACAACCCCAAGACCGGCTCGATTGCCTCCACCTATACCTGGAAGACCGGCGGTATCGTCGTCAATCAGGAGGGCAACCGCTTCTGCAACGAGACGGAGTCCAATCCGTCCATTCGCGAGGTGGCGCTGGAGGAGCAGCCGGGCGCGGTGCAGTATGACATCTTCACCGACAAGATCCTGGAAGACCTGCGTGCGGTCAACGGCGCGTACTTCTACGATGCGTACTTTGCGGACGAGACGATGCGCGGCGCGCATGTGAAGGTTGAGGCGAATTCCATTGAGGAGCTGGCCGAGAAGATCAACGTGCCGGCGGAGAACCTGATTGCGACCGTCGAGGCGTACAATGCCGCGGTCGAGGGCGGCGCGTCCGATGAATTCGGCCGCCTCTACGACGGAACGACGGATGCCTACAATCTGGCGGTCAACAAGATCGAGGGAGACAAGTTCTATGCGATCCGGCTGCACGCGCTGTGCGTCATGACGCTGGGCGGCATCACGGCCAACAAGGACATGCAGGTGCTCGACGAGGCGGGCAACGCTATCCCGGGCCTGTACGCCGCGGGCGAGGTTGTCGGCGGTATCTGGGGCAAGTTCGTCTCCGGCGGCACGGGCGTCATGGGCCCGATCGTCTTTGGCAAGATTGCCGCGCGCAATGTGATGAATGGCGAGCTGGCCGAGGGCTACGAGGTGAAGCCGGCCTCCAATCTGCTGGACGAGAGCCTGTTCGCCAAGGAGACTTCCACCGAAAGCCTCTTTGACATGAGCCGCGCGCTCACAGACGGTGAATACACGGCGACGGTCGACGGCCAGGAGGGTCCGATGACCGTGAAGACGGTGGTTGCCGATGGCAGGATCGCATCCGTCGAGGTTGTGGAGAATGCCGAGACGGAGGCGATTGCCGCGGGCGCCCTCAGCGCCATTCCGCAGGCGATTGTCGAGGCGAACAGCGTCGATGTGGACGCAGTGGCGGGCGCCAGCCTGACCTCCGGCCGCATCATGAAGGCCGTGGCCCAGTGCCTGGAGGAAGCGGCGAAGTAATAAAGCCAAAAGCGGCATAAAGACTCCGCCGTGTACAGAAAAGTGCATAATGAAAAGGATGTGCGCAGCCTTCCGCGGAAGGAGCGCACATCCTTTTTGAAATCGATGGATAAGCCTTTGGCCCGCTCGAGGCTTTCAGGCGGGCTTGCCTGCGGGATTCCATTACCTGCATGCCAGCAGGTCGGCGTAATACTGAGCCTTCTCCTCCTCGGTGGAGACATTGGCCAGATACATCATATCCGCCATGGCGCCGGAGAGCGCCTTGGGGATGCGCTGCACCATTTTGATCTTGCTGCCATACTTGGCCATGATCGCATCGTGATCCATCACGAAGTCCTTGCCGTCGCGGCGGCCGCAGTAGCAGCAGTAGAAGTGCTCCTGCCCCTCGTCCGGCACGGTGCGGCGGTTGAAGGTGACCATATCCGCCCAGATCTTGTAGACATCGCAGGAGTTGGCGAAGTTGAACATGTCGGCGCTGAATCCGCCGGACGGGCGCATATTGACCTCCAGGCCGAGGATATCGCCCTTCTTACCCAGGGCGGGCTGATCGTCGTTGAGGACGAAGAACTCCAGGTGCACAAAGCGGCTCTTCACGCCGAAGGCCGCGACGGTGCGGCGGCCGATCTCGCGCATGGCGTCCGGCAGGTGCTTCTCGATGTAGTAGCAGGAGTTGCCGTTGGTGTTGACGATATCCATGATGGAATCGATGGTCACGTTGCCGGTCTCAAAGAGCGGATTGCCGTCGGCATCGATGATGCCGTCATAGGTGTGCACGGTGCCGTTGACAAACTCCTCCATGATGTAGAGGGTATCGTCCTTGGTGGCGAAGAAATAGTTGAGCTCATCGTCGTTTTTGAGCTTATAGGTGCTGGTGGCGCCCACGCCGTTGTCCGGCTTCACGATGACCGGATAGCCGACCTCATCGATGAAATCCTTGCAGCCGGTGTAATCGTGCACCAGATGCCAGCGGGCGGTCTTGATGCCGGCCTTCTCGTAATATGCCTTCATTGCGGACTTGTACTTGACGGCCTCCATGTCGCTGGTCTGAAAGCCGGTGGTGATGTTGAAGGCGGTGCGCAGGGCGGCGTCGCGCTCGAGCCAATACTCGTTGTTGCTCTCGAGCCAGTCGATCTTGCCATGCTTATAGGTCAGGAAGGCGACCGCGCGGAAGACCTCGTCATAGTTCTCCAGAGAGGAGACCTTGTAATACTCGTTCAGCGAGGCCTTGAGCTCCGGCATCAGCTGATCATACGGACAGTCGCCGATACCCAGCACGTTCATGCCGTTTTTCTTGAGCTCGGCGCAGAACTTCCAGTAGTTGGTCGGGAAGTTCGGGGAGACGAAGATGAAATTCTTCATATGCGATGCACTCCTTAGCTTATGCTTTTCAAATGGGATATGCGGCGGACGGCGCTCTCATATGTCGCCCAGCAGGAAGGGC
>JAUNJB010000234.1 GCA_030535375.1 Clostridia bacterium
CGGCGGCGGAGATGGTCTCCGGAATCTTCCAGTTGGCCAGCGCCCAGCCGAACGGACCGCTGCACGCGATGATGATCATGATGACGGCGCTGGTCTTGGCGGAGCCGAGCATGGTCGTGTACAGCTTCTTGAGGGTCATGTCGCGGTAGACGAACGTGGAGACGAGCAAAGCGTACACGACGGCGACGGCCGCAGCCTCGGACGGCGTGAAATAGCCGGAGAAGATGCCGCCCAGAATGATGGCGGGCATCAGGATGCCTGGAATGGCGCGCAGGAACGTCTTGACGACGTTCTTTACGGAAAAGGCGGTGCCCTTCGGGTAGTTGTTCCTGTGCGCCTGCACCAGGGCGATGACGATCAGAATCGCGCCCATGATGAAGCCCGGAACGAAACCGGCCTGGAAAAGGCGGTTGACGCTCTCCTCGGCGATCACGGCGTAAAGCACCATCGGCACGGACGGGGGAATGACGACGCCGATGGTACCCGCGGCGGCGACGAGCGCGGCGGCCGAGTCCTCACGATAGCCGCGCTTTTTGAGCTCGGGTACCAGCGTGGCGCCGACGGCCGCCGTGGTGGCCGCGCCGGAGCCGGAGATCGCCGCGAAGAACATGCCGGCCAGAACGGAGACGACCGACAGGCCGCCCTTGATCATGCCCAGCAGGGACTCGCAGAACTCGACGAGCACCTTTGAAATCTTGCCGCCGGCGAGCAGATCGCCCGCGAAGATGAAGAACGGCACGGCGATCAGCGAGAAGGAGTCGCAGCTTGCGAACATGCGCTGCACGACGATCATCATCTTCGCGTCGCCATAGCCGGCGAACATGGTCATCGCGGCGGCGGAGCAGATGGAGAAGCCGACCGGCACGCCGATAATCAGCAGCGCGAGAAACACGCCGAACAGGATGATTGCCATTATGCCTTGACCTCCTTTGTCGCCTCTTCAGTCGCCATCAGCAGGGAATGCACCATCATGATGCCCATGCTGATGGGAATGCACAGATAGACGTATTTCATCTTGATGGGCAGGGTGGTGGCGGTTTTGTTGAGCTTGCCGCAGTATTTGGCGCTGTAGACCAGCAGGACGGTGAACAGCACAAAGCAGATGCCGTGCACCGCGACGCGAAGCGCTTTGCCGACCCTCTCGGGCGTCTTCTCCTGGACGAGGGTGACGGAGATGTGGCCGCTGTGGCGGTAGACCACCGACGCGCCCAGGAACGTGGACCAGATGAGCAGATAGCGTGTGACCTCATCGGACCAGGTGATGGCGGTGAACCACGTGCGGCAGATGATCTGCGCCGTGGTGATGATCACCATCAGCCCGAGCATGATCACGATGAGCACGCTGCACACCTTGTCAAGCACGTCGCTGATCGGCGTGAGAATCTTTTTGAGAGCCATGGTTTTTTCCTCCGTAGTTGCGGAATCGGACGTGAATAAAAGGAGACGGCGCCCCGCAATGGGAGCGCCGTTGCAGTCGGTTGGTTACTCGGCCAGCTGAGCCTGGATGCGCGCGATGTAGTCGGCATACTGCGGATAGGCATCATACACCGGCTGCACGGCCGCGCGGAAGGAATCGACATCCGGGTCCTCGCAGACCTCAACGCCGTTGGACTTGATGGTCGCCAGCTGATCGGCCTCCTGCTCGGCCACCCAAGCGCGCTCATACTCGGCGGCTTCTTGGGCGGAGGTGAGGAAGATCTCCTGAGTCGCCTCATCCAGGCCGTTGAATACGTCAAGGCTCATGGTGATGATGGCGGTGGAGTAGCTGTGGCGATCCAGGGTGACGTATTTCTGGCTGTAATCCCAGAGGCCGTAGGAATAGATGACGTTGATCGGGTTTTCCTCGCCCTCGATGGTGCCCTGCTGCATGGCGGTCAGCGCCTCAGCCCAGGCCATCGGCACGGCGTTGACATCCAGCGCCTTGAAGGTGGCGGTGTAAACCTCGTTTTCCATCACGCGCAGCTTGAGGCCGGCCAGGTCGGCGGCGCAGGTCACCGGGCGCACGGAGTTGGTCACGTTGCGGAAGCCGCGCTCGGCATAGGCCAGGCCCTTGAGACCGGCGTCCTCCAGCGTGGCGAGCAGCTCCTTGCCGATCTCACCGTCGAGCACCGCGTAGGCTTCCTCGTTGCTGGCGAACAGGAACGGCATGTCCAGCACGCCCATCTGCTCGGAGAAGTTGACGAACGGGCCGCTGGTGATGATGCCCATGTCCAGCATGCCCATGGACATGCTGTCCAGCATCTCGGATTCGCCGCCCAGCGTGCCGTTGGGGTAGATTTCGATCTTGTATTCGCCGTTCGTGCGCTCTGCAACCAGCTCGGCGAATTTCTCAGCCGCGACCTGGAAGGAGTCCTGCTCGTTCACGGTCGTGCCCAGCTGAAGCACGGTCTCCGCCATCGCAGAGGCGCTCAGACACAGTGCCAGCACCAGCACAAACAAGATGGTCAGTTTCTTCATATTCTTTTTCCTCCGTTTTGGATTGATGCAAATAAGATGCACGCCTACCATTTTACACGCTTCCGGCAGTTTGTCAATGATTTTCATGTCTAAGGTGAAAAACATTCATCAATCATGGCGGTGAGTGGCGGATTTTGCAGCATTGGAACGCGCAGGGACCGCAAAGCGCTGTGGCTTTGCGGTCCCCGGCTATGTGAGGAGGTCATGCATGGTGAAAGCAATGCGGGTGGCGGTTGCTTTTTTCGCGCATCACGCTCGGGTGTCCTCCCTTCCAGAGCGGATGCGCGATCATGACGATGGCGTTTCCGTTTTGGATG
>JAUNJB010000074.1 GCA_030535375.1 Clostridia bacterium
CCATCGTGATCGTGATGGTGGTGCTCGTGCTCCTCTCCGTCGTGATCGTGATGGTGGTGCTCGTGGCAGTCGCACTCATCGTCATCATCGTCGTCATCGTGGTGCTCCGCCATGACGACAGCCAGCATATCCTCCGCCAGGCTGTGGTCATCCTCCATCGCAGAAAGGATCTGCGCGCCGGTCAGCTCGTCCCACGGCGTGGTGATGATGCGCGCCTTGGCATTGTGCTCCCGCAGCAGCGCAACGGCCGCCTCGAGCTTCTCCTGCGTCATCTTCTGCGTGCGGGAGAGCAGGATGGTGCCGGCATACTCGATCTGATTGAGGAAGAACTCGCCGAAGTTCTTGACGTACATGCGGCACTTCATCGCGTCCGCCACCGTCACGAAGCTGCCCATCGCAGCCTCCGGGATGTCCTTCTCCACGCCCTCAACGGCGCGGATGACGTCGGAAAGCTTGCCCACGCCGCTCGGCTCGATGAGGATGCGGTCGGGATGATACTCGTCGATGACCTTCCGCAGCGCTACGCCGAAATCGCCCACCAGCGAGCAGCAGATGCAGCCGGAATTCATCTCGGTCACCTGAATGCCGGCCTCCTTCATGAAGCCGCCGTCGATGCCGATCTCGCCGAATTCGTTTTCAATCAGGACGACCTTCTCGCTGGAAAGCGCCTCCTTGAGCAGCTTCTTGATCAGCGTGGTCTTTCCCGCGCCGAGGAAGCCGGAAAAAATATCAATCTTCGTCATCAAAATCCATCTCCTTATGGGGTTGCGATTCAGTTCAAACAAAAACAGCCGGAATGCTCGATTCCGACTGATTATTCTACACCATTTTCTCTGCAAATACAAGGATTTGCGCGAAAAAGTCAGTGAAAGTCATTTTTATCTGCGCGCCACGCCCGTTCTGCGCGCCGCTTCGGCCACGGCCGCGGCCACCGCGGGGCCCACGCGCTTGTCAAACGCCTTGGGAATGATGTAATCCGCGCTGAGCTCCTCATCGGAGACGAGCGCCGCAATCGCGTGGCTGGCGGCCATCTTCATCGCCTCGTTGATATCGCTGGCGCGGCAGTCGAGCGCACCGCGGAAGATGCCCGGGAAGGCGAGCACGTTGTTGATCTGATTCTTGTAGTCGCTGCGGCCGCAGCCCACGACCGCCGCGCCCGCGGCCTGCGCCTCGTCCGGATGAATCTCCGGCACAGGATTGGCCATCGGAAACACGCACGCGCCCGCGTTCATGCTCGCCACCATCTCGCGCGTGACCACGCCCGGCGCGCTCACGCCGATGAACACGTCGGCCCCGCGCATGGCATCGGCCAGCGTGCCGGTCACGCGGCGCGGATTGGTGAGACGGCTCATCTCCTCGTGGGCGGGATTCAGCCCCTCCATTCCCTCGCAGATCACGCCGAAGCGGTCCACCAGAACCAGATCCCTCACGCCCAGATTCAGCAGATGCCTGCCGATGGCCACGCCCGCGCTGCCGGCGCCGTTGATGACGACGCGCGTCTCCTCCATCCGCTTGCCCACAACCTTGAGCGCGTTGATGAGCGCCGCCGCCACGACCACCGCCGTGCCGTGCTGATCATCGTGGAAGACGGGAATATCGCAGATCTCCTTGAGTCTGCGCTCCACCTCAAAGCAGCGCGGCGCCGCGATGTCTTCCAGATTGATGCCGCCGAAGCTGCCGGAGATCAGATAGATGGTGCGCACCAGCTCGTCGACATCCTTGCTGCGGACGCAGATCGGAAAGGCATCCACGCCGGCGAACTCCTTGAACAGCACGCACTTGCCCTCCATGACGGGCATGCCCGCCTCCGGGCCGATATCGCCCAGGCCGAGGATGGCTGTTCCGTCCGTGATGACGGCGACCATGTTCGCGCGGCGGGTCAGTTCAAAGCTCTTCTCGTAGTCATCCCGAATGGCCAGACAGGGCTCGGCCACGCCCGGCGTATAGGCCAGGGACAGCTCCTCGCTGTTGGTCACGTGCGCGCGCGGCGCGATCTCCAGCTTTCCCTGCCATTCGTAGTGCTTCTTCAGCGCTTCCTGCTTGATATCCATATACGGTTTCCTCCCGGTTGATCGTCAGTATAAGCACATGATACGCGAAACACGCGGAAAATGCAATCCCCACAGGCAGGGAAATCCGCGCAGGCCGCGAAAGAACCATAAAGAACATCCCACTCAAATTTCACTTCGGAAAGGCGGCAGCAGCCATGTCGGACAAACGGACGGAAAAGCGGGTGCTGACCTGCGAAATGGAGGTCACGCTCAAGGTGATGGGCGGCAAGTGGAAGCCCCTGATCCTGCACTATCTCCAATACATGGGCCCGCGCCGGTACAGCGAAATCCTCAAGTATCTGGGCGATGTCCCGAAAAAAACGCTGGCGGCCCAGCTGCGCGAGCTGGAAAGCGACGGCATCCTCAGCAGAACCGTGATCCCCTCGGCGCCCGTTCAGGTGGAATACGCCGTCACCGAGCTGGGCACAACGCTCTATCCCCTGCTCAATCTGATGTGCACCTGGGGATACGCCCACATGGGCGAGGACATCGCGCTGCTGCATCCCACCTGCACGCCGGAAGGCAAGCTGCTCAAAAAACAGGCCGCCTCGGAATAACCCGGCGGCCTGCCGGCACGGCCGCCGCCTCCATCCGCGGCAGGGCCTCACGCCCATGAAGACCGTCCGGCAGGTTACTTCGGAGTAACCTGGGGAAAGAATTGTGCCTTCTTGCTTTTTTTCGCGTTCTGACTTATCATATAGCCATCCCCCAAACACAAGGAAAGGAGACCCTTCTCATATGTCCAATTTCACGTATTATACCCCCACCAAGGTCATCTTTGGCCGGGGAACGGAAAATCAGATTGGCGAACTCGTCACCGCGCAGCACTGCAAGAAGGTGCTCATCCACTACGGCGGCGGCAGCGTCAAGCGCTCCGGCCTGCTTGAGCGCATCGGCGCGTCGCTTGACGCCGCCGGCATCGCGCATATCGAGCTGGGCGGTGTCGTGCCCAATCCGCGCCTGTCCAAGGTCTATGAGGGCATCGACCTGTGCCGCAAGGAGGGCGTCGATTTCCTTCTGGCGGTCGGCGGCGGCAGCGTCATCGACTCCGCCAAGGCCATCGGCTACGGCATGTGCATGGACGGCGATGTCTGGGACCTGTACGATCACAAGGCCAAGGCAGCGAGCTGCCTGCCCGTCGGCGTGGTGCTGACCATCGCGGCCTCCGGCAGCGAGATGAGCGATTCCTCCGTCATCACCAAGGATGAGGGCGGCATCAAGCGCGGCTACAACGACGACCTCTGCCGTCCCGTATTCGCCGTCATGAATCCCGAGCTCACCATGACCCTGCCGGATTACCAGACGGCCTGCGGCTGTGTGGATATTCTCATGCACACCATGGAGCGCTATTTCACCTCCGGCGACAAGCTGGAAATCACCGACAGCCTGGCCGAGGGCCTGATGCGCACGGTCATCGCCAATTCGAAGATCCTGCGCGACGATCCGCACAATTACGACGCCCGCGCGGAGGTCATGTGGGCGGGCAGCCTCTCCCACAACGGTCTGACGGGCTGCGGCAACAGTGCCAACGACTTCGCCTCCCACCGCCTTGAGCACGAGATGGGCGGCATGTTCGATGTCGCGCACGGCGCGGGGCTGGCGGCCGTATGGGGCAGCTGGGCGCGCTACGTGCTGGCGGACTGCCTGCCGCGTTTTGTGCGCTTCGCCAGGAACGTCATGAACGTCGAGCCGGGCGCCACGGACGAGGAAACCGCGCTGCGCGGCATTGAGGCGATGGAGGATTTCTACCGCTTCATGAAGATGCCCACCAACATGCGCGAACTGGGAATCGATCCCACCGACGAGCAGATGCGCACCATGGCGCACATGTGCGCTTTGGCCACGGGCGGCCATGTCGGCTCGGCAAAGGTGCTCGGCGAGGCGGACATGCTGGCGATTTACAACATGGCGAAATGAGCCCTGATTGACCGGCATACGCGCTGCCGCCCCCTTGGCAGAGGCCCCCTTGAACGGTACGCTGCGGTTTCCTTCCCGGATGGAGGGGAACCGCAGTTTTGTCTGTATAACCGTCGCTTCCATCCACGGCAGAGCTTGTCCGACCCGCCATCGCCGGGTTTTTTTCCCCCCCCGGAAGAAATCACTTCCGGCGGTAAGCCGCGGGGCTGTCAGGTTAAAAGCCCGGATATTCTAAAAAATCCGAGCATTTGAGTTCTCCAAAGGGCGATCGGAGGGCCCTTTGACAGCGCGCCGGTGCACATTCCCAAGCGCGCGGAAGGCCTGATTGATCCCAGAATGCTTTCAATCAGCCCAAAGACTCCCTTTTGCGCACAGAAAAGCGCGCGGGCCGTCGCGCCCGCGCGCTTGATCATTCACATGTCAGTCCCCGATCTTGCGCATCTGATCAAACGGATAGATCACCGCGCGCACATGGCCCTTAATCTGGGCGCGTGTGAGCGCACCCACCATGGAGCTGCGGCTGTCCTTGGAGTTGTTGCGGTTATCGCCCATGACAAAGTAGCAGCCCTCCGGCACGGTATAGGGGCCAAAGTACGCCTCGTTCTCGGTCATATCGAAGTTCTGCTCGACGTACTCGCCGTTGATGTACAGCTCTCCCGCGCGCAGCTCAAGCGTCTCACCCGGCAGGCCAACGACGCGCTTGACGCGATACATGCCGTCGTCCGCGTTCGGATAATCGCAGATGACGATGTCAAAGCGCTCCGGGTCGTTTGTGAGGTAGTCGTACTTCGTGGCAATCATGAACTCATTGTCCTGCAGCGTGTTGAGCATGGACTGGCCGTCCACGCGCACGGGCTCAAAGATAAACGTTCGCACCACAAACGCCATCGCCGCAGCGACAACGAACACCATCACCCACTCGAAGATCTCCTGCTTGACCGTCTTCTTGGGCTTTTCCTTCTTGCCCTTTTTATGCTTCCTGCCCGTCTTCTCCTCGGGCGTGACCTTTTCCTGCTCCATGGGATATGCGCCTCTCTTTACAAAAATCATATTGCGGACGCTCAATCGTCCGTCTCATTGGTTCCACGGATGGGTTCCTGCGCATGGCCGATGATCTTCTTCATCCGCTTGGTAAAATCCGCGCGGTCCATCATCACGATGCGCCCGCAGCCGGAACAGCGGATCTTGATATCCGCGCCCACACGAATCACCGTCCATCTGTCGCTGCCGCAGGGATGTGTCTTTCGCATCTGCACCAGATCGCCCAAAGCCAGCTCTTCCACGCCGGATGCCTCCTTCGCGCTTTTTCGCTCTATTATAGCAGGATGCGTGCGCTTTTTCAAGCGCGCAGCGCGTCAAGTTCCATCTCCAGCAGTTCGCAGGCGATGCGCACCGTATCAAAGCAGCGTTCTCCATCCTCGACAAAGCGCCGAGGCTTGATCTCCCGGCACTCGCGTGAGGCAAGCGCCGCCTCAAATCCTTCGACAAAGCCCGCGCATCGCTCCTTGAGGCCCTCCGTCGTGTGCGCCCTGCCGGCCATCATGCCCGCGCCCAACGCCGCAAGGCTCCCGGCCAGCGCGCCGCACAGGCCGCCGCAGCCCATGCCGCCGCCAAACGCGCCCAGCAGCCTCACGCAGCTCTGCGGATCGATTCCCAGGCCGTACACCTCATTGGCAGCCAGCAGCACGCTCTCCGCACAGTTATAATCTTCCTCGACATAATACCTTCTGGCGGATGAAACCAGCATGCGCCCGCCTCCCTTTCCCCGCGCCATACCGACGCGGACCGGCGTCTGTTTGTATGGAACAATTATAGCGTCATGCGCGAAATTTGTCAACTATATTTTGCATTATCCATATTTTATTTGTCATTAAAAGCGGCATGCACGCCGCACGCCGCTTTGGGTCGTTCCTTTCTTTTTGCGCCTGCCGTATGGGGCCGGCATGTCCGGGCCCGCGCCTCATCCCTCCGGGCACGAAAAGGCCCCGGCCGCCGGATGAAGCGGCGCTCTCTCGCGCATCCCGCTCACTCGATGCGGTGGATGCGCTCGCGCAGGCGCATCATCTTCTCGTCCGTGTCGTGAATGATATCCGCGCACTCCTTGAGCTCGCGCATGATCTCCTCGGCGTCCTCCACGCGCTTTTTATACTGCATATCGTGGTCGAGCGTCGCCCAGAAGTCCATGGCGATGGTGCGGATCTGGATTTCGCAGCGCACGGGCCGCACCTGATCGGAGAAGAACACGGGGATTTCCACGATCATGTGATAGCTGCGGTAGCCGTTCTCCTTGGGATTCTTGATATAATCCTTGACGTTGATCACCTTCACGTCGCTCTGGCGCACGAGCATGCGCGCAATCTCGTAGATATCGTCGATATATGCGCAAAGCACGCGGATGCCCGCGATATCGGACAGGTGCTCGGTCATGTTGTCCACGGTAACGGGAAGCCCCATGCGTTCAAGCTTGCGGGCGATAGACGACGGCTTTTTCAGCCGGCTTTCGATAAATTCGATGGGATTCCGGCGGTAGCGCACCGCCAGATCCTTGGAGAGCACCTCGAGCTTGGTTTTCATCTCCAAAATAGCGCAGTGGTAGCGCATCATCACTTCCTGATAGAGCCCCTCCTGCGAAAATACATGCTCGCTGTCCGACGGAATGATGTCCGTATCGATGGCTGTCGGACCGCGCAATTCGTTATTTCTCATGATCCTTCCCATGTTTCTAGCCGCGTTTTTTACCAATTCAGCGGTCGTATTTCTGTTTATTTTATTGTAGCACACTTTTAATCGCATGTCTACGCGCAGATTGTTCAGGTGATGTCAAGGCCTGCGGCGCGGCGCCGGAGCGGTTTCCGCGTATTTTTTCTTGCCAGAATGGGCAAAATGATGTATCATATTGTCGCGGCAATCCGCCGGAATTCCAACCGAATCTAAGAAAGAAGGTTATTCCCCATGATCACTTCCGATATGTCCATCGCTTCCGTGATGAGGCTCGATCCCGAAGTTGCTCCCGTGTTCATGTCCTACGGCATGCACTGCCTCTACTGCCCGCACGCCTCCGCCGAATCCATCGCCGAGGCCAGCCTGGTGCACGGCATCAACGCGGACGAGCTGGTCAAGGCGCTCAACGAATACTTCGAGAATAAGAAGAAATAATCCTCGCTTCTGCGCGGAGGGCCTTGTGCAGGGCCCTCTGCGCTTTATTTTTGACTTTTGACATGCGTTTTTGGCGAAAATGCCTTTTGCCTCTCGTCCATCACGGTGATATAATAATAACAACGAGCGGCGGCGCAGCCATGAGCTGGGCAGCGCCGCTTCTTTGTATCAATTCGGCGCCCTTTTTCAGGCAGCCAAGGAGGCAAAATCATGAGAAACTTCATGTCCGCCAATAGGTTCGCGCCCGAAGTGCGCGCCTGCGCTCCGCTTCCCGAGGATCCGCAGCCGCTTTACAGCGTCGGCGATACGGTCATGCATCCGTCCGAGGGTGTGTGCAGCGTACAGGAGCTGCGCGCCATGCAGTTCAACGGCATGGCGAAGCGAATGTACTACATCCTCAAGCCCGCCACCGAAAAGAGCTCCTCCACCGTCTATCTTCCGGTCGCCAGGGGCAACACCATACTGCGCCGGCTGCTCAGCGAGCAGGATATCCGTGCGATTATCCGCCGCAGCGCCGACTGCGCCGATCTCTGGATCGCGGACAGCAAGCAGCGCAAGGACGCCTTTAACCGCATTCTGGCGGAGGGCGATTACGCCAAAATCATCCATATGACACAGGAAATCCGCCGCGAGAACGCGCAGCGTGTCTGCGAGGGCAAGAAGGCATGCGCCGCCGACGCGGCCATTCTCGACGAGGCCGAGCGCCTGCTCCATCAGGAATTCTCCTACGTGCTTCATCTCTCCCTGGAGGAGACCGCGGCATTCATCAGCCGCGAGCTTGCAGCCTGCTGACCGGCCGACTGCGGCAGCCGCCAAGCGCGCCCCTGCGCACGCCCGTCACGGATGTGACCCGGGCGTACCGGGAGCGTCCGCCCGGCGGCTTTTTTTCATGTTGCGCGGTTTTTACAATTCGTTTTTACAGGAGAAATTTTTGTAAATCCCGATTCCCTTTTTGATGTCTTTGACCGGCAGGGATGCCTGCTCTTTTCCGGCCAGAACCTCCCCCGCCGCCTCATCGCGGACATGGCGCGCGCTGCTGGATGCGCTCATTCCTCCAGCGCCTTTCTGAGCATCTCGTTGATCTTCCTGGGATCGGCCTTTCCCTTGAGCGCCTTCATCGCCTGCCCGACGAGGAAGCCAAACACCTTCTGGTTGCCCGCGCGGTAGGCCTCCACGTCCTTTTGGCAGCGGGCAAGCACGTCCGCAAGGATCGCCTCGTACGCCGAATCGTCGCTGACCATCTCAAGCCCGTGCTCCTTCACATAGCCGTCCACATCTTCCCCGCCGTCAAAGGCATAGGCAAAGACCTCTCTCGCACTCTGGCGGCTCAGCCTGCCCTCGGCCACCAGCGCCACAATGCGCCCCAGCGCCTCGGGCGCGAGCGCCAGATTCTCAGGCAAAACCTGCTTCTCCTTCATCATGGCCATCGTCTCGCCCATGATCCAGTTGGAGACCTCCTTCGGCTTTCCGCAGGCAGCCGCCGCCTGCTCAAACAGATCCGCCATGGGCTTCTCCTCGGTGAGGATGCCCGCGTCATAGGCGGGCAGGCCGAATTCGCGCTGATAGCGCTCGACCTTCGCCTCCGCCAGCTCCGGCTGGCGCGCGCGCACCGCGTCGATCCATGCCTGGGAAATCTCGATCGGCGGCAGATCGGGCTCCGGGAAATAGCGATAATCCTGCGCATTCTCCTTCGAACGCATCGCAAACGACGTTCCCTTGTTGTCATCCCAGCGGCGGGTCTGCTGGAGCACCCTGCCGCCATCCTCGATGAGCTCCACCTGGCGGCGGAATTCACCCTCGATGGCGCGGGCGATGGCCTTGAAGCTGTTGAGGTTCTTCATCTCCGTGCGGGTGCCGAACGCCTCCTGCCCCACCGGGCGCACGGAGAGGTTGACGTCCGCGCGCAGCGAGCCCTCCTGCATCTTGCAGTCGGACACGCCCAGATACTGCAGCGTCTGGCGCAGCTTGGTCAGATAGGCGATGACCTCCTCCGCCGAGCGCATGTCCGGCTCGGAGACGATCTCCAGCAGCGGCACGCCGCAGCGGTTATAGTCCACCATCGTCTGATCGATCCACGGATCGTGCATCAGCTTGCCCGCGTCCTCCTCCATATGGATCTCGTGAATGCCGACGGATTTCTCGCCAGCGGCGGTCCTGATATCCACATGACCGTTCCGGCAGATGGGCAGGTAAAGCTGGCTCACCTGGTACGCCTTGGGCAGGTCGGGATAGAAGTAATTCTTGCGGTCGAACTTGTTAAAGCGCGTAATCTCGCAATTGGTGGCCAGGCCCGCCGCAATGGCATATTCCACCACCCGGCGGTTGACCACGGGCAGCGTGCCGGGCATGCCGGTGCAGATGGGGCAGGTATGCGTGTTGGGCGCTCCGCCAAAGCGCGTCGTGCAGCCGCAGAAGATCTTCGTCCTGGTGGCCAGCTCGACATGTACCTCCAGGCCGATCACCATTTCATACGTCGCCATGGCTCAGCCCTCCTTTCCAAAATGGGGATGACGCTTGTGCGCGTCCGTGTGCAACTGATAGGCGTGCGCGGCGGCAAAGAGCGTCTGCTCTCCAAAGGCCCTGCCGATCAGCTGCGCGCCCACCGGAAGCCCATCTCCGTCAAAGCCGCAGGGCACGACCATGCCCGGCAGACCGGCCATATTGACCGACACGGTGTAGATATCGCCCAGGTACATCTGAATCGGATCGTCCGTGTGCGCGCCGAGCTTGTAGGCCGTCGTCGGCGCGGCAGGCGTGAGCAGCACGTCGGCCTGCTCAAAGCAGGCGTCAAACGCGCGCTTGATCAGCGCTTTCACGCGCAGCGCCTTGTTGTAGTAAGCGTCATAGTAGCCGGAGGACAGCGCAAACGCGCCCAGCATGATGCGCCGCTTCACCTCCGCACCGAAGCCCTCGCTCCTGGCGGTGATGTACAGATCGTGCAGATCCTCGAATTTTTCCGGGCGGAAGCCGTATTTCACGCCGTCATACCGGGATAGATTGCTCGAAGCCTCCGCGCACGCCAGCACATAATAGGCCGGAATCGCGTAGTCGAGCATCGGCATCTTCACCGGCACAAGCTCCGCGCCCAGGGCTTCCAGCGTCCTGCCCATTTCAAGGACGCGCGCGCGCACGTCTTCGCCCAGGCCCTCGCCGAAGTAATCCTCCGGGATGCCCACGCGCAGGCCCGTGAGGCTGTCGCCCTGCGGCATATCGGGCAGGGGCACATCGACGCTCGTGCTGTCGTATAGATCACGCCCCATGATCGCGCGGGTCACGGCGGCCGCGTCCGCCGCGTCGACGGTCAGCGGTCCGATCTGATCGAGCGACGACGCGTAGGCCAGCAGGCCGTAGCGGGAGACCGCGCCGTACGTCGGCTTGATGCCCGTCACGCCGCAGAAGGAGGCCGGCTGGCGGATCGATCCGCCCGTATCGCTGCCCAGCGCGTAGAACACCTCGCGCGCGGCCACGGCCGCCGCCGAGCCGCCGGAGGAGCCGCCCGGCACGCGCGTTTCGTCCCACGGATTGCGCGTCACGCCGAAGTAGGAGGATTCCGTCGAGGAGCCCATGGCGAACTCATCCATATTCGTCTTGCCCAGGCAGACGGCGCCGATGGCGTTCAGCTTGCCGACCACGGTCGCGTCAAACACGGGCACGTAGTTTTCAAGCATCCTGGAGGCGCACGTCGTGGGCACGCCCTTTGTGGAAATGAGGTCCTTGACCGCCATGGGCACGCCCGCGAGCGGATGCGTGAGCTCGCCGCTGTCGATGCGGCGCTGCACGGCCTCCGCCTGCGCCATCGCTTCCCGCTCCGTCACCGTGATGAAGGCGTTCACCGTCTTGTCCACCGCGGCAATGCGGTCAAGGCACGCCCTCGCCGCCTCCGCCACGCCGATCTCACGGCTCTGAATCCTCGCGCCCAATTCGAGCGCGGACAGATCAAAAATCTCCATCATATTCCTCCTCACTCGACCGTCTTGGGCACCAAGAAGCAGCCTTCCTTGCTCGCCGGCGCGTTTTTGAGGATCAGCCCGCGGTCCATGCTCTCCCTCACCTCGTCCTCGCGGAAGACATTGGTCACGGGAAACGCGTGGCTCATCGGCTCCACGCCCTCGGTATCGAGCTGCGCCAGCTTGTCCACATATCCGATCATGCGCGACAGGTCGCTCGCCGCCTGCGCCTTCTGCTCGTCGCCCAGCTTGAGGTGGGCCAGCTCGGCCACATAGGCGACCAGCTTATCCGTGATTTCCATGAAGAAAGCCTCCTTGCTCAGGGATGTAAAATATCAAATCATCGCCGGTGTTACGGCTCAATCCTCTGCTGATCCCTCGGGAACAGGCACGCCTCGCGCACGTTGACCTCTCCAATCAGCCGGGAGGTCAGCCTCTCCAATCCCAGGCCCAAACCGCCGTGCGGGCAGGTGCCGTACTTGTGGATCATGAGGTATCCCTCGAAGTCCTCCGGGCTCATGCCCTTGCGCAGCAGCTTTTGCACCTGCTCGCCATAGTCGTGGATGCGCTGGCCGCCGGTGGTCACCTCCAGCCCGCGGAAGAGCAGATCGAAGGAGAGCGTGTAGCGCGGGTCCTCGGGATCATCCGCCGCGTAGAACGGGCGCTTCTTGCTGGGATAATGCGTGACAAACACGAACTCGCTGCCGTATTCCTCGGCAAACAGGCGGGAGATCAGCTGCTCCTCCTCCGGCTCCAGGTCAAACGGATCGCGAATCCTGCGGCCATACTTCTCGCTGACCATGCGCTTGGCCTCGTCAAAGCGGACGGCGGGAATCGTGTCGACCCTGGGCAGCGTCACGTGGAGCGCGGCAAGCTGCGGCGCGTAATCCGTCTCCAGCACGTGCATGATATTTTGAAGCACCTTCGTCTCCATCTCCATGACATCCTCGAAGCTTTCGATGAAGCCCATTTCAAAGTCCATGGAGGTATACTCGTTCAGGTGGCGCTGGGTGTTGTGCTTCTCCGCGCGGAACACCGGGCCGATCTCAAACACGCGCTCGTAAACCGGCACCATCGCCTGCTTGTAGAACTGCGGGCTCTGCGCCAGATACGCGCGCCGGCCGAAATACTCCATGCGGAAGAGGTTTGCGCCGCCCTCGGCGTTCTGCGCGACGATCTTCGGCGAGTGAATCTCCGTAAAGCCCTCGCGCTGGAGCGCCTCGCGGAAGCCGCGGACAATGCCCTCCTGCACCTTGAAGACGGCGCGCTTGCGCAGGTTGCGCAGCGTCACAAACCTCAGCGCCAGATCGGTATCGAGCGACAGGTTCATCCTGTTCTTTCCGATCGGCACGGGCATGGCCTCCGCCGCTCTGGAAAGGATGCTCAACGCCGTCACATGCAGCTCCGCGCCGCCGGGCGCGCGCTCGTCCCGGATGACCTCGCCCTCGGCGCAAACCGCGTCCCCCTCGCGCACGGCAAACGCGTCCCCGCTGATCACGCACTGCAAAACGCCCTGCGGCATGCGCAGCAGCATGAACTTCACATCGCCCAAATCGCGCAGCGTATGCACGATGCCGTGCACCTTCGCCGTCTCCCCCGCCGCCATGGCGAGCACGGCCTCGCGCGTGCTGTGCGCGCTCTGCGTCTTGCCACTCATCGTCTTCATACCAGGAAACACTCCCTTTCTTCACAAGAAAGCGCGCCGTGCGCACTCCCACTTCCGAAGCACTCCACACTCCAAAGTGTTTCTGTGCTCGCCGCACGGTTTTTCGCGCAACTTCCTATAAGTTAAAAAAAACGTCCCAAGCAAATCTGCCTGGGACGGGAAGAAGCAAAATACCCCCGCGGTACCACCCAAGTTGCTGCCTGCGGCCATCACCCGGCAGCCCCTCTTGTCCTTAACGCGGATGAAACGGACACGCCTAAGCTCACGCTGTCGGCGCGCCGGCTCCGGAGTGTTCTTTCTGCCCGCGGGGTTTCTGCGTGCGGCTCTCAGTCCATGGCCGCACCTCCCTGATCGAAAACGCGGGATACTCGTCTCCTTCACAGCCGTTCGTGCTATGATGTGCATGATAGCACAATTAAATGCATCTGTCAAGCAGAATCTTCCATTTTTCCTCAATTTATCATGCCGCATGCGAAAAATATGATGATTTTCCACCGGCTTCCGCCATATTCAGAGGACAATTTGACACCCGCATGCAAATCGCGTATACTTAAAACACAACAAATCACCCGCAGGAGGCGCCCATGGCCTATTCACAGGAACTCACCGATCAGCTGCGTGCATGCTTTGCCGCGGCCGGCATCAACGCCGCCTTTGAGGACAAGGGCGGCACGGGTCTATTCACCATCCGCATGAAGCTGCGCTGCAAGATTCAAACCGCGCAGATGCTCGTCATCGTCCGGGAGGACAATTTTTCCACCCTCACGCAGCTGCCGCTCGCCGCGGATGAAAACAGCCGCCTGGCGGTGGCCGAATACCTCACCCGCGTCAACTTCAATATGCGCAACGGCAATTTTGAGCTCAACATGGATGACGGCGAAATCCGCTTTAAGACCTACGTGCATGTGGGCAAGCAGCCGCTTGATTCGGGCGCGGCAAAGCTCTCTGTCATGCTGCCGTTCCTGATGCTCGATCGCTTTGGCGACGGGCTGCTCGAGGTGCTCTTCGGCTTCAAATCGCCCAGAGAGGCGTTTGAGGCGATTCAAAATTCATGATCAATCATGACTTTGCATGGGGTCCTGCGATTCGTGCGCTCAAGCAGGCACTTTACACTCCAAAGTGTTTCTCACTGCCCGGTTTTTCGCGCAGCCGAAAAACAAATCTGATTTAAGGGATCAAATTCCAGATAGATGCAATTGCATACAGGAGATCCATCCCTATTTCAGGAGGCGGATATCATGTGGGCGGTACTTGGAATCGGGGCAATCGTATGCGCGGCGCTGAACATCTTGTGGAGTATTCAAAAAAAGGATGCAAGGTGGTTCGGCCTTGCCAGTCTATCCCTGACCGCGCTGACTTGCTGCGCATTTTATGGGGATGCTGCCAAAAGGGTCATCCATGAGGATTGGAGTGGCCTGATGGATATTTTGCCCACGACGTCAACGGCCCTTTGGATCTGTACGACCGCATCTATTTTAATCAACTTCGTCGCTTATTTCAGCGCAAAACACAGGTGATTCCGGTCTGTCGGGCCTGTCCCATTCCATCCTCTCGCTCACCGCTCTGCCGCCCGTCTGCAACGCCGCCAGCATCAGCGCGGACAAATACGCGTCGCGATAGCCCTCGCGGTAAAAGCGCTTCCCCTCCCGCACGACGCATGTGCCCATCCGGCAGATGACCTCAGCCACCGCGATCTCGTCCTCGCTCATCGCAGCTTCACCCGGGAATGGATTGACGTACACGCGTTCTCCGTCAAAATCGATGCTGCGTATTGTGCCGGTGATCACGTCCCGGTGCACGCTAAGCCGCGCCTCCCGCGGACGGTTCTCTCCGTCGAGATAGCGCACCGTGTCGTCAAAGATTTCTCCGCGCGTGCCGAGCACGCGGATGTGCGAGGACCTGATGGCGCTGTGATACTGCGTGCCGGAAAAGTCATACAGTCCCAGCTTCCCGTCCGCATAATCAAGCTGCGCAAAGGTGCGGATTTCTTCCCCCGTCTGTCCGTCCGTGACATAGCCGCCTCGCCCGCCCGTCATCACGATGGGCGTTTTCGTTTGTCTGGCGCAGATGGCCACGCGCGACTCGTCCGGATTCAGATAGAACCTCAGCAAGCTGACCGCGTGATAATCATGCGCCATCGACAGCCAGCAGGAGACGGTCTCGCCCAGCAGCCCCCGATCGATGACCGCGCGGCGCGCCGCATGCGTCGGCCAGAGGAAGTATTGCTCCGCCAGTTCCAGCAGCGTGCCCGTCCGTCTCTGTGCGGCATAGATCTCCCGCAGCGTGGGCACGTCAAGCGCCAGGGGCGTCTCGCTGAGCACAGGCACGCCTGCCTCCATCAGCCGCACGACCATCCGCGCCATGCCCGCCTTATTCACGCAGGAGACGACAAACTCCGGCTGCGCCTCCAGCAATTCTTCAAGCGTCGCGACGGCATACACGCCGTGCTCCGCCCCAAATGCGCTCGCTTTTTCCGGCGTGCGGCAGAGCACGCCCGTCAGCTCAAACCATGTAGGCAGGCTCTTCGCCGCGCGCACGTAAAACAGCGCGCGCCAGCCTGAGCCGGCCACCGCAAAGCGAATCTTCCTCGCGGGCCTCGTCACCACTGCTCACGCCTCCGTCAAAAAGCCCAGCACGACGTCGAGATATCCGCGCATGACCTCGTCGTCCGAGCAGTAAATCTCATGCTTCGCCGTTTCAAACACGCGCAGCTGCGCGCCGGATACCTGTTCCACAAACTGCCTCTGTTCCGGCAGACAGACGATCGTATCCCGTCCCGCCTGGCACAGAAGCACCGGCGTCGCAATCCGCTTGTCGTTCTCCGGATCAAGCAGCACTTTCGTCACGCCGATGGCCTCCTTCACCCAGCCATACGTCGGCGCGCAGTTTTGCAGATGTTTATTCGCGATGCGCTTTTGTTCGTAGTAATCAAAGCGTGCCCGGCTGGTGGCGTAGGACGCCTCGAACGTCTCATTCGCGGGATCAAACGGCTTGCCGATAAACGCCCGATCGTTCTGCTTGCCCAGCGCGCACATGACGTCGGCGAGCGCCTTGCCTATGAAGCCCGGAAGCGGCGCAGCGGAGGGCGCGATCATCGGCGCGGTGAGCACGGCTCGCGCGAACCACTCCGGATGACGAATCAGCGCCATTGCGCCGGCAGCGCCGCCCATCGAATGCGCGTAAAGACAGAGCGTCTTCTCCCCGGCACGCGGAAGCACGACACGATCCATGAGCTGCTCCAAATCATGCACATAGTCGTCAAAGTGATCCACATGGGTAAGCCATGTCTCCTCCATCTGGCGCACGGAGCGGCCGTGACCGCGATGATCCGGCACAAAGACGTTGAAGCCCTGCTGCAAAAAGTACCACGTCATCTCCCGGAACTTCTCGCCGGACTCCGTATATCCGTGCAGGATCACCACCGCACGCTTCGCCCCTTCCTGTTCGTAGAGCTCCGCGTGCAGCGCGCCGCCGCCGTCAAGCGGCATATCGATTTCCTCACGCAAAGCGGCCAGCCGCGGCTCCACCACCTCACGCATGGTTTGCGCGTAGTTTTCTTCCCGAATCAGCGAAATCATCATGTCCTCTCCTTATATCAGCGGATGGATTTCCTTTCGCTTTATTATAACGCAAATGCGCCTTCCCTTTCAAGAGGAGGCGCATGGGATTCAATTTGCTTTACATCCGCCTGCCATAGACGGCCGTGGCGATGCTCCGCGCCGCGGCACACACCAGACAGCTTCCCGCACCGATGAGCATGTACAGCTCGTCGCCGCGCGCAGTGGCTACGACCGTCAGAATCACGATACACCCCAACGCGGCCAGCGCAAATACGCTCTGCGCCTTATAGGCGATGATCCGCCCGCGTTCATCACTCATCTCCAGCTCGTTGTCCGCGCTTCTTTCCGGGCCAATAATCCGGCGCCGAATGATCATAAACGCGGAAGCCGCCGCAATTGCGCCGCCCAGTCCGCTGACGAATCCCATCATCCGCGCGATCTGTCCGCTTTCTTCTCCGATGATAACCGCCGCGGTGATGCCGATGGCCAACAGCAGCAAGCCGGCAGCCAGCATAATCCTCGTCGTTTTCTCATTTTTAATTGCACATTTCATAATCAGTACGCTCCTTTCCATCATGACCGCTCATCCGCATCGTCAAAGATGTCTTCAATCGCCAATCCAAAGTATCTTGCCAGCTTAAACGCCAGCGTCAGGGACGGATTGTATTTTCCCTTTTCCAGCGAGATCACCGTCTGCCGCGAGACACCCAATGCCTGCGCCAGATCCTCCTGGCGGATGCCACGCTCCTTCCGGAGGATTTCCAATCTGTTTTGCACCGTACTCCTCTCCTTCTGAGTTTTTGAAAAGTCAAGCTTGCTTTACACCGATAGAATACCACAGGTTCGCGCCCATGTCAAGCACACTTTACATTTTTCTCTTTTGAAATTCTATGACCCGCTCCTCCCTATTTCAGGAACACAGCCAGGCTCATGCTTGCAGGCATCCATCCATCTTTGCATCCCGCACGCATGCGAAAAACGCCCATTCACGACACACTGTCATGGGCGCGGGATGCCCCCGCAAAGCGGGGATAGAGAAGAA
>JAUNJB010000075.1 GCA_030535375.1 Clostridia bacterium
AGCGCGCTCCCTCTTCCGAAGCGCTTCACACTCCGAAGTATTTCTGTGCCCGCTGTCCGGTTTTCGCGCAGCGGCCAGTGGCCGCCTCCACTTCCGAAAATCGCTGCAAATTGCCCGATTACGGCGAACGCGGCCGTTTTTACGCAATTTCTTATAGGACAAAAAAACGCGGCGCATCCCCTACCGCCTGGAGGAAGATGCGCCGCATTTTTTATCCCACCTCGACGTCGTCATCCGCGGGATCGCCGCTGAGCACGTCCATCGACTGAATCATCCGCTGCACGGTTGCCTCGATCTGCGCGTCACCCAGCGTCTTGGGGAAGACCGCCTCAAACATCAGCGTGCCCTTGTCGGTATCCACCCGGATGATGGACACATCGAGCTCATGACCGCCCTGATCGTCATCCTCCTGGTAAATCAGGCGAATCCCACTCGCCGGAAAGCCCCCGATCGTCTGCACGCTCATCGCGCGCACGTCCGTGCAGCCCGTCCACTCGCTCTGCGCGAGCTCGTCGAGCGTCATATCGAAGCTGCCGTAGCGCAGCAGATGCACGGTCGCGTTGCCGCTGAGCTGATAGGTCTGAATGAAATCCCCGTCGTCAAATTCGACGTTCTCCACCATCTGTGCCTCGTCCGGCAATTCAACCAGAAGCACAGGGCCGTCCGCCAGCGCCAGCACGGGCAAAAGCATCAGCGCCAGCAAAGCCAGAATCTTGATTGCGTGTCTCATGTTTTTCCTCCTCACTTGACTTCAAAAGCGTACGGCTCGCCCAGCGAAAACGCCCGGCAGGCCTCCACCGTGCAGCGCGCCATGTCGCTCACGGATACGTCCGTATAAAATGCCGTGTGCGGGGCGACGATGACATTGGGGAACGACGAAAGCAGCGCCAGCTCCCGGTTGGCCATCGCCTCTCCGGTGTGGTTGATGTAGTAAAGCCCATACTCATTCTCGATGACATCGAGCGCCGCCGCGCCGACCTTGCCGCTCTCCAGCGCGCCGACGAGCGCCATGGTGTCGATCAGGTCACCGCGCGCCGTGTTGATGAGAATGACGTCCTCCTTCATCGCGGCTATCGCTCCTGCGTCGATCATGTGATGGTTCTCCTTCGTCGCCGGGCAATGCAGCGTGATCACGTCGCTCTCCCTGTAGATCGTCCGCAGATCGCACAGCTCGCACAGCTCATCCACCCCCGCGCCGGGATGCACGTCGTATCCCAGCAGGCGGCAGCCAAAGCCCGACAGATGCCTGAGCACCGTGCGCCCGATGCGCCCCAGGCCGATGACGCCCACCGTCATCCTGCTGAGCTCACGCCCGCGCTTGCCGGGCAGCGAATAATCCTGCATCCGCGCGCGGTCGAGCACATACGGGAACTTCCGGCACGCCATGAGCATCAGCATGATCGCATAATTCGCCACGGAATCCGGCGAATACACCGCGCTCGCCACGCGCATGGAAAGCGCGCGCGCCGTCTTCATGTCGATATGCTCCGTGCCGATGGAACGCGTGCAGATATAGCGCACGCCCTGCGCATGCAGCGCGCGCAGGAGCGCCTCGTTCATGTCGCAGACGATGATGCTGATCGCGTCGCATCCCTTCGCCAGGTGCGCATTCTCTACGGACGGATAGTCCGGGCAGGTCACATATTCAAAGCCCGCTTCGGCGCAGAGGCTGTCAAAGAACGCCTTCTCGTCAAACGCGCGGAAGCTGTAGACCAGTATCTTCATGATTTCCTCCGGTGGTATGGATATGCGCTTATTATACCATCGGGAGATCAATCCGTCAAACAGGCACGTCCCGGCGCGCGGCTTCGCTCAAAGCCGCCCTTTATGACGGCCGCCGGATGTGGTATAATCAGGCAAACGCCAATCCCTGAAAGGATACTTGCCATGAAGAACATTCTGCTCATCGCCACCGGCGGCACAATCGCCAGCCGTCCGACGGAGGACGGCCTTGCCCCGCAGCTTCGCGCCGGGGATATCCTGGGCTGCGTGCCCTCGCTGGCCACGCTGTGCCGGATCGACGCGCTCCAGCTGATGAACATCGACTCCACGAACATGTCGCCCGCCTGCTGGCTGGACATCGCCGCCTGCGTCCGCGAGCATTACGACGCCTACGACGGCTTTGTCATCACCCACGGCACGGACACCATGGCCTACACCGCCAGTGCGCTGTCCTATCTGATCCAGTCAAGCGCGAAGCCCATCGTGATCACCGGCTCGCAAAAGTCCATCTACGACCAGGATACGGACGCGCGCCGCAATCTGTTTGACGCCTTCCTCGCCGCGCAGGATGATACGCTTTTCGGCGTGCTGCTGGTGTTTGACGGCCGGGTGATCGCCGGAACGCGCGCCCGCAAGACGCGCACCAAATCGCTGAACGCCTTCTCCAGCATCGACTATCCGGAAATCGCCCTGCTGCGCGACGGGCGCATCCTGCACTACATCCGTGAGGAAAAGCCCGCCTGCGCGCCCGTGTTCTGCGGCAGGCTGAATCCGCGTGTCTTCGTGCTGCGGCTGATTCCCGGCATGAATCCGGGCGTTCTGCGCCTGCTGCTGGGCAGCTTCGACGCGCTGGTCATCGAGAGCTTCGGCGTGGGCGGCCTGCCCTGCTACGAGCAGGAGGATTTTCTGGCCGCCGTGCACGCCTGGAGCGAAGCCGGACGTCCCATCGTGATCACCACACAGGTGCCGCACGAGGGCAGCGATCTGGCGGTCTATCAGGTCGGCGCGCGCGTCGTGCGCACGCCCGGCATTCTGCAGGCCCATACCATGACTGTGGAATCCGTCGTCACCAAGCTGATGTGGATTCTGCCGCAGACAAACGATCTTTCTGAAATCAAGCGACTGTTCTACGCGCCCGTGGCGCATGACCTGCTGCGCTTTGAAGGAGCCTGTCAGGAATCAGACGAATGAGCGGAGCATTTTCTTCCTTCATTATACAAAAAGATCAGGAAAAGCGGCGCATATTTCCAAAAGCCGCACGGCGGAATTCCCGCGTGGCCCTTGCGACGCGAAAAATACACAAAAACTCGCTCCCGGCTTAAGGCCGGGAGCGAGCCTTTTATTCCCATAAGCAGCGCTGGCGCCTACGCCAGCGTTTTATCACAGCACCTTGTTGAGGAAATCCCTGGTGCGGGCATTCTGCGGGCAGCCAAAGACATCCGCGGGCGTGCCCTCCTCGACGATATAGCCTCCGTCCATGAAGAGCACGCGGTCCGCCACCTCGCGCGCAAAACCCATCTCGTGCGTGACAATGACCATCGTCATGCCCTCGTTTGCCAGCTCCTTCATGACCTCCAAAACCTCCCCGACCATCTCCGGGTCGAGTGCGGAGGTCGGCTCGTCAAAGAGCATGATGTCCGGATTCATCGCCAGGGCGCGGGCGATGGCCACGCGCTGCTTCTGTCCGCCGGACAATTCCGAGGGATATGCGCTCACCTTGTCCCGCAAGCCCACGCGTTCCAGCAGGCGCAGCGCGTTTTGCTCCGCCTCCGCCTTGGTGGCCTTTTTGAGATCGACGGGCGCCAGCGTCAGATTCCGCATCACATTCATGTTGTTGAACAGATTGAAATGCTGAAATACCATCCCGATGTTCTCGCGCACCTTGTTGATGTCCGCACCGTGGCCGGCGATATTCACGCCGTCCACCACAACCTCACCGCCCGTGATGTCCTCCAAGCGGTTCAGACAACGCAGAAAGGTCGATTTTCCGCTGCCGGACGGCCCAATGATCACGACCACCTCGCCCTCATGAATGTCGACGGAGACATCCTTGAGCACCTCCAGCTTGTCGAAATTCTTCTTCAAATGGCTGACGTGGATTTTGACATTGTCCTGATTAACGGCCACGCTTAAGCCTCCTCTCCATCTCCTTCGCCACGCGGGACAGCGTAGTGATCACAATCAAATACATCACCGCGACGATCGCCCACGTCTGGAAGGACATATAGGTGATGGCCACGACATTCTTCGCCGTGTTGACCAGCTCCGGGAAACCGATGACCGACAGGATGGACGTATCCTTGATCGTGATGATAAACTGGTTGATGATGCTGGGGATCATCGTGCGGATAGCCTGCGGCAGCACGACGCGCTGCATCGCGCGCCAATAAGGCATGCCCAGGCTGCGGGCGGCCTCCATCTGCCCCTTATCAACGGACTCGATGCCCGCCCGGATGATTTCCGCCATATACGCGCCGCAGTTGAGCGCCAGGCAGATCGTGCCCGCCTGAAGCGCCGTCAGCGTGACGCCGCCGATGCCGACGATCGTGTTGAACAGATACGGAACGCCGAAATAGATGAAATACGCCAGAACGATCATCGGGACGCCGCGAATCGCGTCCACAAAGATTGCCGCGACTGTGTTGCACGCTCTATTCTTCACGACGCTCATGAGGCCAAAGATCAGGCCGAGGATACAGGCAAAGAACAGGCCGCTCAGCGCCAGCAGCAGCGTCTGACCCATCGCGCGCAGCAGCAGTTCGCCATAAACGGAGATGATTCGGGCCACGGAGCAGTTCCCCTTTCAGATGTTGTAAAAAAGAGGAGGCACTTGTCCCCCTCTTTTTATTGCGAATGCTCGCCAAAGGCGGTCAGTTCAGATACTTCGCGATGATTTCGTCATACTTGCCGTTCGCCTTGATGTTCGCCAGACCGGCGTTGAACATGTCCATCAGCGGCTGGTTGTCCGCGCTGAAGATGGCGAAGCCATACGGCGAGCCCTCGTTCTCGGTGCCCTCCACAATCTTGAGCGGCAGGCCGTTTTCCTTGATGGTCGCCGCGATAATCGGGGTATCCTCAAAGCAGGCAACAGCCTGACCGCCGATGACAGCCTGATACATCGTGGGCGAATCCTCATAATAGGTGAGGGTGAATCCATATTCATCCTTGAGGCTCTCCGCGTAGGCGGCGCCCTGCGTGCCGGTCTTGACCGCCACGGGCTTGCCGGCCAGGTCGCCAAAGCCCGCGATATCGGAAGCCGCGGCAACAGTCATGCACTGCGTGGCGTTGAAATAGCCGTCGGAGAACGTCCAGCCGCTGGCCTTGCGCTCCTCCGTGATGGATGCGCCGGCGATCATGCCGTTCGCCTGGCCCGCCTGGCAGGCCGCGATGGCCGCATCCCAGCCGAGGCTGTTCAGCGTGTACTCAAAGCCCTGATCCTCCGCGATGGCCGCGACGATATCCACGTCGATGCCCACGAAATTGCCGGAAGCATCGGTATACTCAAACGGCTTGAATACGGTATCCGTCGCGATGACATAGGAGTCCGCCAGCGCGCCGCTGATACAGGCACACAGCATCAAAGCAAGAACCGCTGCAAAAAACTTCCTCATTGTAATCACCCTCCTCGATTCTGCCGAATCACCTCGATCCGGCGTATGTTGCCATTATAGTCCTTTAGAATGATTACGTCAACTATAATTCAAAATAAATTTAAATTTTATCGATTTTTTAAGGATTTGCAGGATTAAATTTAAATTTATTCATCACATAGCTGACAAAGACTTTCTTCCGGGGGGGAGCAAAGCGGCCAGCGGCCGCTTCCACTTCCGAAAATTGCTGCAAATCGCCCGGTGAAGGCGGACGCGCCCGTTTTTTACTCATTTTCCTGTCAAGCAAAAAGCGGCCAGTGGCCGCTCACCCCTCCCGAAAATCGCCGCAAATCACCCGGTGAGGACGGACGCGTCCGTTTTTTACTCATTTTCCTGTCAAGCAAAAAGCGGCCAGTGGCCGCTCACCCCTCCCGAAAATCGCCGCAAATCACCCAGTGAGGGCAAACGCGCCCGTTTTTTCGCAGTTTCCCATCAAGCAAAAAGCGGCCAGTGGCCGCTCACCCCTCCCGAAAACCGCCGCAAATCACCCAGTGAGGGCAAACGCGCCCGTTTTTTACGCAGCTTCCCATCAAGCAAAAAGCGGCCAGTGGCCGCTCACCCCTCCCGAAAACTGCCGCAAATCACCCGGTGAGGACGGACGCGTCCTTTTTTACTCATTTTCCTGTCAAGCAAAAAAGCAAGCGCAAAAAACGCTTTGCACCCGCTTTTTCCATTTGATTTCTGTCTGCGCCGCGGCATTCCTTTTACTCGCCCTCCCGCGACAAAAGCCATTCGATTGACACGCCCAGTGCTTCCGCCAAAATCGGCACCTCGAAATCCTGCACAAGACGGTTCTGTCCTTCAAGCCGCGACATGCTCGTATCGCAGATATCCATTCCCTTGCTTTGCAGTATCGCCACAAAGTCCTTTTGCTTAATGTGCTTCTGCTTGCGTATCCGCTCCACTTTTGCGCCGACGATATTTCTCGTTCCCAACGGCATTGTGCGCGGCTTTGACACCATTCATCACCACCCACAAGCAGTATATGGCAGCTCGGTATTGAAATAATGCGGAAACTGCATTATAATAAATTTAATGCGGATTCCGAATTAAAATACCGGAGGGATAGTGATGTTATCACCCGATGCCTTTCAAATCCAAAGCGACCACGCCGTGTTTATCCCCTTTCAGTCGAATACGGAAATACTCCGGCATATGTCCCTTCAGGCGCTTCGCAACGGGGTCAAATCAAAACGTTTTATCATCTGTGACGAAAAAATTTACTATTATTCCCATGCCCTTGACCGCCTTCTGTGCAATGAGGCACACCTCAACAAGGCGCTAAACGATATGGAACCCGGTTTTGACGGTGAAATCGGCGGCGCAATCTGCTGCGCTCTCATATGGAATAATGAAAACGGCGAAGGTTTTCTGGTTCATCGCGACAGCAAAAAGCTCCTTCTGGCCTTCGTTCCCATCATCAACGAGGAAGTCCTTTTCCATATTCAGAGGCTGCAAGCCGCCCTGAATGAATCCGCAAGAATCGCCAGGGCCATTCCGTTCAAAACCATTCCCCACCTGCACTCCGAGCCCTGCTCCTTCAGCGCACTTCTGGAGGATCTGTCCCTTTCGCTTCGGTTATTGTGATTTTATACAAAAGGATCGGGCGCGCTGCCCGATCCCTTTAATATTTCGCTTCCATCTCCCTGACCGTGTCATACAGCCACTGATTGACGGGCACGTCAAGCCCGTATTTTTTCGCACGACGCACGATGGTGCCCGCGAAGAGCTCCACCTCGCTCCTTCTGTGCGCCTCGCCGTCCTGGCGCATGCTCGGCTTACCCGCAGGCGAGAGCGTATCCACCAGCGCCACCCATCCGTCAAACTCCGCATCGTCGATGGGATATCCCTCCAGCGCGGAGAGCCTCTGCACCTCGCGCATCGCGCTGATCATCACATCGCGCGGCCTGCCGGGCGTCTGCACCGTGCCATAATCGCCTTCAAAGACCATCACGGCCTGATTGACGCCGACATTGAGCATCAGCTTGCCCCACTGGCGGCGCACCATGTCCTCCACGGGCAGCGCCTTGACGCCGTGCGCGTTCAGGAAATCCGCCACAGCCTGCACGCGGGGCGTCACCTCGCCGGGCGTCCTCTCGCCCAGCACGATCATGCCCGCGTGCGCATACGTCAGCGCGGGGCCGACCTTCACCGCGTCCATGCCCTGCGCCGTGCAATAGAGCACGTTTTCCTCCCCAAAGCGGGCGGCAATCGTCTCCTCGCTGGTGATGCCGTTGAGCATGGAGAGGATCAGCGTGTCCGGCCCGATGAAGCCGGCCGCCGTCTCCATCGCCGCGCGAAGGCCGCTCTCCTTGGTCGCGAAGATCAGCAGCCCCACCGGCTGCGCTTCCTCAGGCGTCGCATAGCGAAAATCGACGTGTGCGCCGTTGCAGGTGACACCCTGCGCCCGATACCGCGCCGCGCGCGCTTCGTCCGCGATGACACGCACGTCCGCCCCAGCCGCCATCAGCCTTTCGCCAAAGAGCACGCCCAGCGCGCCCAGCCCGATGATGCCGACGGTATGATTCTCCATGATCTTTCCTCCGATTTTGTCCGTCATTCTTCCCGATAAGCCGAGCGCAGCAGCGCGATCTCACGCGCATAGCCGTCCAGCTCGTTGGGCGTTTCCAGATAGAAGGGCAGATTGCGAAGACGCGGGTGGTTGATGATGCGCACCATCGCGTCAAGCCCGATGTGCCCCTGGCCAATCTTCTCATGCCTGTCCTTGTGGCTGCCCAGGGGATTCTTGCTGTCGTTGATATGGATGGCGCGCAGCCGGGAAAGCCCCACCACGCGGTCAAACTCGTCCAGAACATCCTCCAACCGATTCGCGATGTCATAGCCGCCGTCGAACACATGGCAGGTGTCCAGACATACGCCGAGGCGATCGCCCACCCTTGCGGCGTCCATGATCGCGCGCAGCTCCTCAAAGCTGCGCCCCACCTCACTGCCCTTGCCCGCCATCGTCTCCAGAAGCACGGTCGTGGGCATATCCGGCGTATAAACCTCGTCGAGCATCCGCGCGATGAGCTTCACGCCCGTCTCCGCGCCCTGCTTCACATGGCTGCCGGGATGAAAGTTGAGCATCGCGCCGGGGATGTGCGAGAGGCGCTCGAGATCCTCGCGCATGGTGCGCCGCGCAAAATCGCGAATCCTTTCATCCGCCGCGCATGCATTGAGCGTATAGGGCGCATGCGCCAGGATGGGCGCAAAATCGTGCTGCGCGAGAAAATCGCACAGCGCCCGCGCGTCCTGCTCATCAAACGCCTTGACCGAGCCGCCGCGCGGATTGCGCGTAAAGAACTGAAACGTATCCGCGCCGATGGTCAGCGCGGTCCTGCCCATGGCCAGATAGCCGCTTGAGCACGAGAGATGACAACCGATATGAAGCATAGCATTTCCTTTCTGGCAGGCGGATTCTATGGCCGCGCGCGCCTGCGCCGCGCCAGCGCCCCAAGCCGCCTCGCCACCGGCCGCTCAAATCCATAGGTGAGCAGCGCGGCAAGCGCAATCGCCGCAGCAAAGCAGACCAGCGTATAGCGTTGCTGCCAGAGCAGATCGCCGTCGTAATTGGGGTTTTCATACGCGCTGGGCACCAGCCGCGCCTGCAAAATCCATACGGCCAGCGTCTGATGCCAGATGTAGAACTGCATGGACACTGAGGAGAGGAAGCGCGTGACGGGATTGCCGAGGATGCGCCGCAGCACAAGCCCCGCATTGGCGCTGAACACCAGCAGCGCGCCGCCGAGCATGCCCATCGAAAGCCGGTTGCTCATCTGCCCCAGCCGGATGCCCTCCACACTGGGGCTGGAGGCCTGCCTGCGCACGACCTGCCAAAGCAGCACGAGCATCGCGACAGAGCAAAGCGTGCACGCGATGCGTGAAAGCGCGTTGGGCCGTCTTTTTGCGAAAGCGACATGGATTTCCGCCGCCGCCATCCCCAGGGCAAACGTATCCAGATACGCGGGCAGCTGGTTAAAATACATTGACACATCCTCGATATTGGCGCCGACAAAGCCGCGGAAGGCGAGCGCGATGCCCGTCATGGCCGCGAATGTCGTCAGCGGAACGCGCAAAAAAGCGCGCGCCAGCAGCGGAAAGATCAAATAGAACTGCATCTCCACCGCCAGCGTCCACAGCGCGCCGCCGAGGTTTGTGGCGTAATATGCATCGTAAAAGAAGGTGTGCGTATACGTCAGATGGGACAGCAGATCCCGCGCCATATGCCCGGCGTCGGCATAGGCGTGCGTCGCCAGCGCGACGGCGAACATCACTGCAATCGTCAGCAGATACGACGGATGGATGCGCACGAACCGCCTGGCGTAGAACTCCAGCGCGGCCGGCCGCGTCCCATGTGTGCGGCGCAGACGCGCCCAAGGCAGATAGAGGCAAAAGCCGCTGATGAGGATCATCATGTCCACCCAGATATAGCCGGAGCGCACCAGCGGGTCCAGGCTGATGCTCCGGCCGAAGACCGTCAGCCCGGGATAGAGCCACGACTGCTGCCAGATGTGAAACCAGCCGACCAGCAGAATCGCCATCGCGCGCAGCCCGTCGCATGTATCCACATGCCGCGTATCGGGCGGCGTTTCGGCGTCCTCCAGCCAGCGTCTGATGGGGTTCATCGATATGCGTTCCTCCGTGTATAACCTGTTTCTTCGAAAGCGCTCCTGTTTTCACTGAATGATCACGTCGAGCTCGTCCGCAGCACCGCCGCTCTGCTCCCCCTCCAGGCGGACGACGAGCTTGTGCGGCAGGCAGACGATGGTTTTGGCGGCGTTCTTCATCTTTCCCTGGCTGATGCACAGGCCGTCGCGGCAATTGGCCTCCTTCATGTAGACCGCGCCGTTTTCCACCGTAATCACGTTGACAGAGCCATCCTCCTGACGGATCTCATAGCTGTCCTCCACGGCCAGCGGCTTGCGCAGCACCTCCCGCCCGTCGACGGTGACCACGACCGTGCTCATTGTGCCGCCCAGCGACACCTGTGAGACGAGGTACAGGACGCCTGCGGCCAGCAGCGCGCAGGCGACGATGATGATGTCTTTTTTCTTCATGCTGTTTCCGTCCTCATGACTGGGCCGTCTCTTCCGGCTGTGCCTCGGCTTCCGCCTCCGGCTCATCGGCTTCGTCATCCTGCGCGGCCTCCTCGGGCGGCGTCGGCTCTCCGAGATAGGACAACCGCACGGTGGAGCCGGTGCTCAGGTCGCGCAGCGTCAGCGAGCCGTTCCTGATGCTGATCAGGCTGTAGCCGGCCTTTGTAGGATACGGTTCGTCGCCGACGGTGATTTCATACCCGCTTCCGCCAAAATAGAGCTCCTGCCCCGCGATCGAGCAGCTGCCGTCGCGCCTGAAGACGTACTCCGTCCCGCGCGTATCCTTCCAGCGGCCGATGATCTGGTAGACATAGGCCTCCATGCGCTTTTGCGCTGTGCTGTTGTCCGGAATGCGCTCCAGCACAGGCAGCGCGTCGAGCGGGCGGCCGAGGGTCGTCAGCTCCTGCGCGCGGGTAAGGCACGCCTGCTCGTACATCTTCGGGATATCCGCATAGCGCTCCGGAAGCTCGCTCTGCCACACGTCCTCCAGCGCCTCAATCACGCTGGCGTAATCGCCCAGCTCCATATCCATCAGCGCACCGGTATACGTCGCGCCGAGCCAGGCGTCCTCGTTGAGCGTCACGCGCTGCTTGGCATCCTCATAGCTGCCCAGTTGGGCAAACGCCTTGGCCGCCAGCTCATATTCGCCGCTCTCCTCAAGCGCCGCCGCCCGGGCATAGTTTGCCTGCATCACGCGATCCTCCGCGTCCAGATATGCGCCGCACGCCTCAAACATCGCCGCGGCCTCTTCATACGCCTGCTCGTCCATCAGCTGCGTGCCCCGCGCATAGCGGCAGCGGCGCGCCTGATCCCGGGAATCGCTGTAATCCCCCAGCAGCTCAAAGAGCGCCAGCGCCTGGGCGTAATCGCCCGCGTTGTAATATGCAGAGGCCATTTTGTAGCGGCACTCCAGCACCTTATCCTGTGCGTCGCTGTAATCGCCCAGGCCCTCGAACCGGGTCAGCGCGTCCTCGGGCGAGCGCGCCATCTCCTCAAGCGCCACGGCATAGATCAGCGCTTTTGCGCGCTCCGCCGCATCCTCATATCCGCCGAGTGTGGCGTATTCCAGCGCGGCCTCCTCCTTCTGCCCGGCGTCCTCCAGCTGCCGCGCAAAGCCGTAAACGGCCCGGTTGAGCGCATCCGCCGCGTCCCCCTCATACTTAAGCCGCTCAAGCCAGCCGATTGCCGCCTGATAGTCGCCTTCCTCCAGCGCCGTCGAGCCGAGCGTGAATGCAGCGTCCGCGAAGCGCTCCGCCGCGTCCTCGTAATCCTCCGCGAGCGCCAGCTGCTCCGCCGCGCCCTCCAGGTCGCCATCGGCGAGCAGCGCCATGCCCGCCTGATACCGGCAGATCCTGCCGCGCGTCTCGGCCTCCTCGTAGATGCCCAGGCTCTCATAGAGCGCCGCGGCCTCCTCCAGCTCGCCCGCGTCCTGCTTTTCCAGCGCCAGAGCATAACGGCACTGGCGGATCAGCGCAATCGCGTCCGGCACGCCCGTGACCTTGAGCAGCTGCCCGGCGGCCTCCTCATACCTGCCCGCGCGCATCAGCTGCCGCCCGTAGAGGTAGATGCTGTCCTCCAACTGCTCCCTGGCGTCGTCGTAATCGCCCAGCGATTCAAACCGCTCGATGGCGGTCGGGTAGTCCAGCCGTTCCTTGGCCTGCGCGGCGATATCGTACACCAGCTCTCGGAGCATCTGAGCGGCCGCTTCGTTCTGCGGCAGCTGCGCGAGCAGCTCCTCCGCCTGATCCGTCTCCCCGGCGTCGATCGCCAGCTGGGCGCGCGCGATCACCGCCTCGGCGTAGAGCTGGGGCGCGGCCTCCGTAGTCAGCCGCTGCGCGCGCCTGGCCGCCTCCGACAGGGCCACGTCCGTGCCGGATGTGATCAGTCCCTGAATGATGATCTCCTCGGCCTCGTCCGCGCGCGCCGCCGCGTCCAGCATCCCCGGCCAGTATTCCTCCACCCATTCAAAGACCGTCTTCGCGTCGGCCACCTGTCCCTGCGCAAGCTGGCGCTGTGCATACCAATACGCGCCGTAGGGAATTCCCCAGCGCATCATCGCCAGCGCGACGGCCGCCACGGCCAGAACCGCAATCAGCGCCGTGATGCGGCGGCGGTGCCTGCGGCGCTTCTTGTCCACGGCCTCCTGCTGCTCCACGGTCTGTTCGCTGCTGCGGCGCAGCGTGTCCTTGGTCTTCTGCTCGAGCTGGCGCTCCCTGCGGCCCACGGTCGAATCGATCGCCGCAAAGGAATACGCCTTGAGCACCTGCGCGCGCTCGCGCTGGCAGCGCAGGCAGCGGTCGTCGCTGGTGGGATTGGCCCGGCCGCAGACGCACATCCAGACGATGTCGTCCTCGCGCGCGTATCCCTGCGCGTCCGGCCCGGCGACGGCGCGCAGCCTGTCAAGCTCGCGCCCGGCGGGAAGCGCATTGGGGGTGTATTCGCGCACATTGCGCTCCTCCCGCCGCCAGATGACGCCATCCTGGAACCAAACCTTTTCCACCGAGGCCTCCACGCGCACGGCGCCCTCCACATGCTCGGGCGCAAACGCACCGGTGAAATGCGAGCGCCCCTCGCCCACCGCCGCCGCGCGCACAAGGCGGCCGCCCAGCCGCTCCTGCGCCGCGTTGTAGCAGACGATATTCATCTGCAGGCTGTCGATCACCTTTTCAGACAGGTTGAAAAACTCGATGAGGCAGACGATCTGCCCATTCTCTTTTGTGTCATCCTCTCCCCGCTGGATGGTCACCCGGGTGACCTCCACCGGACAGGTCAAATCGCTCTTCATCGTTGTCACCTCAATATGTCTATATGAATTGTACTTCAACCGCGAACGCCGCACAGCGCGCGCAGCCGTCCGATCTCCTGCTCCGTCAGCTCGCGCCACTCCCCGCGGCGCAGCGTGCCAAGCTCCAGCGGGCCAAAGCGCACGCGCCGAAGCAGCAGCACCCTGTGCCCCACCGCGTCAAACATGCGGCGCACCTGGCGGTTGCGCCCCTCGTGAATCGTGACCAGAATATCGGAAAACAGCGCCTCGTCCCGCACGACGCGCACCTGCGCGGGATATGTCCGCCGCTCGTCGCCCTCCATGAATACGCCGCGGCGCAGGCGCTCGATCTCCTCGCCCGTCGGATTGCCGCTCACCCGCGCGAGATACACCTTATCCACCTCGCAGCTGGGATGCGTCAGATGCTGCGCAAGCTCGCCGTCGTTGGTCAGCAGCAGCAGCCCCTCGCTGTCATAGTCAAGCCGTCCGACGGGATAGAGCCGCACCGGGAAATCCCGGAATCGGTCCATGACCGTCTCGCGCCCCTTTTCGTCCGCCACGGTCGTGACCTCGCCCGCGGGCTTGTGGTAAAGGACATAGCGCTTTTCCTCCTCGGGAACGATGCGCCGGCCGTCCACGAGCACCTCGTCGCCCTCCTCCACCTGCGTGCCCATCTCGGTGATGATCCGCCCGTTGACGCTCACGCGCCCCGCGGCGATGATCTCCTCGCACTTGCGCCTGGCGGCCACGCCGCACGTGGCCATGTATTTCTGTAAACGCATATGAACTCCCTCGATCGTAGTCGTTTGTTTCCCTCGCTATAAAATCCACCGGGCCAGCACGCGCCGCACATCGAGCACGATCTTCTGGCTGTCCACCCGCTCGCTGGCGACGACCTCGCACTCGCCGTACACGTTCCCGCCGACGACCAGCCTGGCCGTGCCCAGGTGCATGCCGGGATACACGGGCGCCGTCACCCCTTCGGGCACATCGAGCACGATCTGTGCCGCCTCGCCCTCCGCCAGGGGCACGCTGAGCTCCTCCATCAGGCACATGCCCGTCGACTCAACCTTGCCGCCCGTCACGGCGATGCGCCCGGCCGATTCCATCGGCCCCAGCACGTGCGTCCTGGTGTAGGTGGCATAGCATCCGTCCATCAGGCGCTCCGCCTCGTCAAACCAATCCGAGCACCCCAGCACCACGCCGATGACCTCCAGCCCATCCCGCCGCGCCCCAAAGACAAGGCAGCGTCCGGCGCGGCTGGTAAAGCCTGTCTTCACGCCCGTCGCCCCGGGATAATCGGAGAGCAGGCGGTTCTTGTTCTTGAGCTGGCGATCATAGGTGCGCCCTTCCCAGGGGATCGAAGCCTGCTGGGTGGAGACGAGGCGGCGGAACACGGAATTCTTCATCGCCTCGCGCGCGATGAGCGCCAGATCGTAGGCCGTGGTGTAATGCGTGTCGTCCGGCAGGCCATGCGGATTGGAGAAGTGCGTATTGACCGCGCCAATCTCCACGGCGCGCTCATTCATCATGCTGATAAACCCGGACACCGAGCCGCCAATGTGTTCCGCGATCGCCACGGCCGCATCGTTGCCGCTGGAGAGCATCAGCCCCAGCAGCATCTCCTCCAGCGTGAGGGTTTCTCCCTGCTGGAGATAGATCGACGTGCCGGAGACGCCGAAGGCATTCTCCGAGCAGGTCACCCGGTCGTCCAGCTCGCCCCGTTCGATCGCCAGCAGCGCGGTCATCACCTTGGTGGTGGATGCCATCGGCAGCCGCGCGTGCATGTTGCTTTCAAAGAGTACGCGCCCGGTTTCCTCGTCGAGCACGCAGGCCGCCTTTGCGCTGGTTTCCCCCTGCGCCAAAGCCCCATGTTGATTATACATAAAAATCAGGGCGATGAAAAGCCCTGCCGCCCATCTTTTCGTCTTTCTCGCCCCCTTAATCGCTCTTTTCTTTCCTTATTATGCATGACTCTTCATTCTCATCACCGCGATTTGTCCGCGCCAGCCTGCGCTCAAAGTAGGCGCGATTGGCAAGCGCGATCTCATCCCCCGGATGGGCGAGCAGCGCGCGTTCATTCATCCGCGCGGCATCGACCGTCCTGCCCAGCCTGTCATAGCACACGCACAGCTGAAGCGCCGGAATGTAGTCGTAGGCGTCCTTCTGCACGAACGCGCCGGAATGCTCCGGCGGCGTGGCGATCATCGCGGCACGATACCAGAATACCGCGGCGTGCAGATCCCCCTGCTCCAGACAGCAGCCGCCCAGCGCGCACAGCGCCTCCGCCCGCGGCGCGCCGCACGCCAGCGCGGAGAGGTATTCCGCCTTCGCCTCGCCCTGCTGTCCCAGCCGCATCAGGCAGTTACCGCGCTGTACATGCGCGTCGATGCGGTTTTCAATCCACCCGTCCTGCATGAGGAACGTCTTAAACGCCTGCTGGGCGCGCTCGATCTCCCCGGCGCTCATCAGCTCCCGGGCGTAATAATACTGGTCCCGCGCGCTCATTCGCCGCCCACGCGCCAGCCATTTCTCATAAATCCCGAGGTTGCGCCGGTTGCTGCTCTCCCTGTGATCGCCCGTGTGGCATACGACGATGTCCTCGTGCCAGACCGTCCCGCCGACGGTCATCGCCTCGTGCACCACTCCCGTGAATACGAATCCCGCGCCGCGCCGCACGATGCGCTCCCGCTCAAAGGTGAGCGCCGATGCGCCGCTCTCCCCGCAGCCGCACCGATAGGGCATCATCACCGCGTCCACATGTTCGTCAAGCCTTCCCTTGAGCGCGATAAGCTTCTCCCGCTCGCTGCGCTCAAGCCGGTCGTCGGCATCCAGCCAGAGAATAAACGGCTTGCTCGCATAGGCAAAGGACGCGTTGCGCGCCGCCGCAAAATCATCCTGCCAGACGTAGTCATACACCCGATCCGTGAACCGTTCCGCGATCTCCTTCGTCCTGTCGGTTGAACCCGTATCGAGGACGATGATTTCGTCCACCGCCCCCTGTACGCTCTCCAGACAGCCCTCCAGATGCGCCTCTTCGTCCTTCACGATCATGCAAAGCGATATCTCCGTCACAGCCATCCCTCCCGTTGCCGTCCCGCGATGGGTTTTGCAGCGTCCGGGCGCTGTCACGCCCGGATGCCGGTGATCATAGAGTATGCCAGGGAGCAAAAAACAAGTTCCCCCGCGCTTCATTTCTCTCCGGCATGAAGCCGACGGCCCTTGCCGCAAAGCGCCGCTTTGCCCGCTCAGGCCGTATCCCGCACATGTTCATGACAAAGAAAGCAGGTGACGATCTTGCCGTACTATGTTGCCAACTCCAACTCATGCGGCCAATCTACCTCAAGCTGCTGCAATTCCGCGTGCTCGGGCGGATGCGGCTGCACGCCGTCCTGCCCGACGAACCCGAACTGCCAGCAGGGTCCCGTCGGCCCGATGGGCCCGCAGGGCTTAATCGGCCCGCAAGGCCCGACCGGCCCCACCGGCCCGCAGGGTCCGCAGGGACCGCAAGGCCCCATTGGCGCTGTAGGCGCGACCGGACCGACCGGTCCCACCGGCCCCGCCGGCGCGGCTGGTGCTCAGGGCGCACAGGGCATTCAGGGCATCGCCGGTCCCACCGGCCCCATGGGCCCCACCGGTCCGCAGGGACCCGCGGGCGCCGCAGGCGCGCAGGGCATCCAGGGCGTCGCCGGCCCCACTGGCCCCACCGGTCCCATGGGCCCTGCCGGTGCCGCAGGCGCGCAGGGTGCTGCCGGTCCCGCAGGTCCCACCGGTCCTATGGGTCCTGCCGGCGCT
>JAUNJB010000076.1 GCA_030535375.1 Clostridia bacterium
CGCTGTCGTCTCGGGCGGCGCCGTCGGTTCAGACGTGGGCGTCTGCTCCGGGGTCCTCGTCTCCTCGGGCGGCGCCGGGGTCTGCTCCGGCTCGTTTGCAGGCGGATTCGTCTGCGCCTCCGGCGGCGTGGCCACCTCCTCCGCGCACACGCAGGAAGAGCCAAACAGAATCGTCAGGCTCATCATCCACGCGATCATTCTCTTATTGCAACTCTTCATGGCAGCCTCCTGTGCTCCTATCCAAACCATCCCAATATACTAGACGAATGAAATGCTCCATATGTTTCATCTTTTTCAAATTTTTCTTTTTTATCTTACCCTGCCGGAAATATGGTACCGTGACCAGTATAGCACAACTCTCCTCAAATGAACATCCTTCCTTGCCCAATCTCGCCCGGCGCTTTTTCACAAAATGTGTGCGCGCATCGTTTTCCTGTGTTATACTGTTTTATCCGCATCTCAGGAGGCCGTTATGAACGCAAACTTCACCCTGCGCGTCACCCCTGGCAAAAACGCCCTGACGCGCGCCATCGCCCGCCTGCCCCGCGATCCCGCCGTTCCGGCCGTGCTGCATCTCTCCCCGGGCGTCTACCGGGAGAAGGTGGTCCTCGCCCGCGCAAACACGACGCTCGAAGGCGAATCCGCGGCCGACACCCGCATCGTCTGGGACGACGGCGCGAGGGCCATCCTCCAGGGCGGCGAAAAGCGCGGCACATTCCGCACCGCGACGCTGCGCACCGATGCGCCCGGCATCACCCTGCGGGGCCTCACCATCGAAAACGCCGCCTCCCCGCGCGAGGAAGCCGGGCAGGCCATCGCGCTCTACGCCGACGGCGACGGCCTCCGTGTCGAAGACTGTGTGCTCATCGGCCATCAGGACACGCTCTTCACCGCGCCCCTGCCGCCCAAAGAGATCAAAAGGAACGGCTTTATCGGCCCCAAGCAGTTTGCCCCGCGCACGCCTCAGCGCCACACCTATCAGCGCTGCCGCATCATCGGGGACGTCGACTTCATCTTCGGCGGGGCCGCCGCCTGGTTCGAACAGTGCGACATCGTGAGCGTCGACGGCCGCGCGAGCAGGGATCAGCCCGGCACCGGCTATGTCACCGCCGCCTCCACGCCCGAGGGACAGCCCTTCGGATACGTGTTCTCCCGCTGCCGCTTTCTGAGCGGAGAATACCCTCCCGCCAGCGTCTATCTCGGCCGGCCATGGCGGGAATGGGCAAGGGTCATTCTGCTTGATTGCGAGCTTGGCGCGCACATCATTCCCGCCGGCTTTGACGACTGGCAAAAGCCGCTTGCCCATAAGACCGCCTTCTTCGCGGAGCACGGTTCCTTTGGCCCCGGGGCGTCAGGCCCGCGTGCCGATTTTGCGCGCACGCTCACGGCCGGGGAGGCCGCGTCCATCACCTATGCGCGCTTTATGTCCGCTCATCTTTGATACCGGCATCCCATTATACCCCCCAAATCAAGCCCTTTTATTCCGGGCCTTGAAATCCGTCCGGCACGAGGGCATCCATGCCCCATGATCCCGCCGATCCACACGGGGCGCATCCGCCCCGATCCCACGCGAAAACCCATGGACGCCGCGGGCTTCCGCCCCGGTCCATGGGTTGGTTTTTTTGCTTTTTCTCTTCTCAGCAGGCGATAATCTGGCCGCCGTTGAGGATCTCCTGCGCCACATCGACGATCCTGCGTCCCGTATCCATGCTCATCTTCTGCATGCGGTAATGCGCGTCGGATTCCGTCAGATGCATCGTGTCCATCAGGCGTCCCTTGGCGCGGTCGATGATCTTGCGCTCCTCCAGCATCCGCGAGAGCATCTTCGCGCGCTCCCGCAGCATCTGCATCCTCTCGCCGCAGTGATTCAGCACGCGCACCGATTGAATCAGCGCATCCTGGCTGATGGGGTTGCGCAGCATCATCACATTGCTCCCCGGCGTCTCCTCGCAGTCCTTCGGGACGATCATCAGCACATCGGCCATATCGCCGATCTGCCTGGCGAGCTCCGCGCCCGTCATATCCGGCAGACGCCACGTCGTCAGCAGCAGCGTCCCCTCCTGTGCGGAGCGCAGCGCCTCCTCTCCGGAATAGCAAATCTCGCTCGGCGCGATCTGCGCAGTGGCGAGAATATCCTTCAGCTTCGTGGCCACCCCCTGCGGCGCGGCAATCAACAAACGGCTGTCAAACGGCTTAGTCATTTCCTGCATCCCCCATCCAGCTCTTAAAGAGGCCCAGTCCCGATCTTTCGCCTCGTTCCCCGATATTATAACAATCCATCTGTCACTTTGCAAGCCATATTTGAAACTTTATATCATAAATCCTGCAAATTTATCATTTTTTCAATCATTTCGTCCAGAATATCGATGAGATACGTCGAAAATTATCATTCTTTGCATGCATCACGTTCCATTTTTTCCAAAGTGAGGCCGGCAGCGCCGTGATGCTCCCCACCAGCCGGCGCAGCAGCGCGCCATCCGTGCTGTTCCCGCGAATTCAATGCGCACTATTCCGGCGCGGCCAACGATCTCAGCTCCTGCATCATCACCTGCGATGCGCTCCCCATCGAGACATCCCACCCGCTGGTATTCTGATCTCTCACCCACGTGATTTCCCGACACGCAAAGGGCGCGGGCCTTCCCGAAAACGGAAAGCCCGCGCCCTTTTCATCTGCAACACCGTTACCGCTCGCATCCCCCGATTTCCACGCGCTGCGCGCCATAGGTCAGGGGAATGCCATCCTCCTCAAGCGCCTCACGCACGGCGGACATCAGCGCATAGTAGACATCCCAGTACCGTGCGGTCGGCGTCCAGACGCGAAGGATGAATTTCACGCCCGTTTCGCCATATTCACTGATGAGCACCTGCGGCGCCTTCTCCCCCTGCTCCAAGTCCGGCATGCCCTGCGCGGCCCGCATCAGCGCCGCCGTCACCCGCGCATTGCCGTATTCATATCCCACGCGCACCGGTATGTCCACCCGCCGCAGCGCATTGGCGGAATAATTGGTGATCTTTCCGGCGGACAGCTCGCTGTTAGGCACAAGCACCACCTTGTTGTCCGGCGTAACCATGTGGGTGTGCATCAGGTTGATCGATTGAACCGTGCCCGCCGCCGTATCCGTCTCGATATAGTCCCCCGCCACAAAGAGCTTGGACGTCAGGATGACCACGCCGCTGACCACATTGGCCAGCACATTCTGCACGGACAGCGATATGGCCAGCGCGAACAGGCTGAGCAGCGCCACCAGGGACGTCACCGGAAAGCCGAGCTTATCCGCCACCATCGTACCCAGGACGATGTAGAGCACGATCTTTGTCCCGGAAGACAGGAAGCTGGTCAGCGTCCCGTCAAACGGCAGGCGCGCCATCACGCGCCGCAGGATCTGCATGACGACGCGGATCACCACCAGACCGAGCAGCAGCAGCACCCCCGCGCCTACCAGGCCATCGAACGTCACCCGGTCCAGCGCGAGCATGACCTCCTGCGCGTCGATTCCCGTCACATCAACCGTATCCATAGCATCCTCCTTCGGGGAAAAGCATCCAACGAGCGCCAAGCCCGGTTTCCCCCGCTATAAAAAGTTTCCCGGTGCGCGCGCGGCGCATCCGGGAAACCTCATCGCAAATTACTTGCTGAACTCCGCCAGTCCTTCGATCGCATACGCGCGAACCGGGCAGGAATCCGCGCCGATGATCGGCAGCGCGGCGTAGGACATGAAGAAGACGTCGGTGGTCAGGTACTCGAGGTTCTTGAGCACCTCCAGGAACACGCCGTCCACCTCCATGATGATGTCATGGAAGGGCTTCACGTCCGCCTCGCAGTTTTCGATGGAGACGCCGTCGCCGAAGCCCACGCACTTGACGCCGTGGTTGCGCATCCACCACGCGGTATCCGCATTGATGAACAGGCGCTTATCCGCCGGGCTGTTGGTTTCCGGTGTGAAGGGCGGGAACTTCCAGTTGCTGTCCAGGATTACGATGTCGCCTTCCTTGACGCGGTCGCCGCAGGCGCGGTCGAGATCCGCGCCGCTGATGTGCGCATTCGGCTCAAGGAAATCAATGTTGACGTAGATCGCGCGGCCCATGAACGTGGTCAGCGGCAGCTCACCGACGGACTTGCCATCCTCAAAGTGATGGTACGGGCACTCGCAATGGGTGCCAAGATGGCTGGTCAGGTCAAGCGCGGTGTGAAAATCCGGGATCGGTCCGCCGGTGTTGTAGCGGATCAGGTGGCAGCGGCGGCTCTCCGTCGCGGGATCGAGGGTCTTCGTCAGGTCGACGATACGAAGATTACCCATCGTGTATACGCAATCGGGCATGGGAAATTCCTCCTTTAACTATGGCATTCGCCACAAAATTTACTTTATGGAAAAGGGCGCAGCCCGCGGGCTCTGTCCTTTTCTGTCACTTGGTCTGCGCGTTCTTGTCCTCCATGGCGTGGATGAGCAGCACCATCATCTCATGGCAGGGCGCGTTCATGTTCAGCCTGCGCGCCGCACGCACAACGCTGCCGCTGATCGTATCCACCTCTGTCATCCGTCCGTGCATCAGGTCGGCGCAGATGCTGGTAATACCCTGCGGTCCGCCTTCGCTGACGGCGCGCACCTCCGCCAGCTTTTCCTCCAGATCAAATTCCACGCCGTCCGCGCGGGCAACCTCAACAGCCTCCGCCACGAGCTTTTCGCACAGCGCCCAGCAGGACGCGCTCTGCGTCACAAAGCCCATCGGCATCTGGAACACGCCCGTCAGCGCGCTCAAAGACACGTTGGTCATCAGCTTCTGCCAGACGATGCGGCGGACATTATCCGTCGCCTCCGTCATGAGTCCCGCCTGTGTAAACGCCTGCGCCACGCGCACAGCCTCCTCGCTGTGGCCAAGCGGCGAGCCGATCACCGTCACGCCGCTGCCCCCGTGGAAGATGGTGCCATCCTCCCGGATGGACGCATTGTGCTGCGTGGTACCGATGAGCACGTGCTCCATCGGCACAAACTGGCTGAGGATATCCTCATGCCCGCCGCCGTTTTGCAGCGTAAGCACCAGCGTATCCTTGCCGATGAGGCTGCGGCAGCGTGTGAGCGTATCCACCGTGCCCATCGCCTTCACGAACACGAGCACCAGCTCGACCGGCTCAAACGTCTCGCCGATCGCCGCGGCGCGCGGACGATGGACGGCGCTCGTCCCGTCCTGCTCAACCAGGGTTACGCCATTTTTCGCAACGGCCGCGGCGACCTCGGGAAAGCGATCCACCAGCAGCACATCATGGCAGCGGGAGAGATTGCCCGCAAACAAGGAACCCATCGCGCCTGCGCCCAGCACAGCGATATTCATGTACATCATCCCTTCAATTTTCCGCGTTTTCCGCGTCTTTCCACATTCATTATACCGACAATTTCTCCGCAAGTCAACAGCTATCCTGCGAACCGACCTGCTTCAATTTGCCATCGACAAACGCGCGCGCGCTGTGTATAATGTCGGTGAAGCATTATCACTCTGATTCCGTCAAGGAGGCCCTCATGCCCGCATCTTACGTGCACCAGTGCGTCGCCGCCAGCGCCTGCGACGCGCTTTCCATCTTTTCCGGTGAGCCGCTGCGCAGCGCCGTGCTCGCCGGCGCCGAGGGGCCGGACCCCATGTTTTTCTCCCTCCTTCCCCTGCCCGGCGGGCCGCTCGCGCCGAAGGTCGCCTCCATTCTGCACACGCAGCAGACGGACGATTTTCTCCTCGAGCTTTGCGACGCCTGCGCCGGCAGCGAATTGCTGCGCGCTTACTGCTGCGGCTTTTTCACCCATTACGCGACGGACACGACGTTCCATCCCTTTGTGTACGCGCACTCGCTGACGGCGGAAGGATTCTACTCCGGCAACGAGCACTGCCTGCTCGAGCATCAGCTCGAGACGCTGCACTATCGCCGCCAGGGCCACGCGGACGGCCTGCCCGTCCAGATGGCGGGCTTTGCCGCGCTCTCCTCCGGGGATAAGGACGCCATCGCCAAGGCCCTGACCGCCGCCATCGCCAGGGTCTACCCTCAAAACGCGCTGAGCTTCTCCCGCGTGCGCAGGAGCTTTGACGACGCGGTAAGCCTCTGTCGCGCGCTTCGCTCCGAGAGCGGCAGGAAGTACCGCACGCTGGGCGCTGCGCTCTCCCCACTGGGGCTCGATCACGCGCTGCACGCGCACATGATGCCGCTCACGCCGCCGGACGCCGATATCGCCAACGACGCCCACGCCCCCTGGGCCTCCATCTGGACGCCGGAACTCACGCGAAACGACAGCTTTGACGATCTGTTCGGCGCATCCGTCTCCCGCGCACAGGCGCTTGTGCAAAGCGCCAACGGCTATATGCTCGGCCGGGTCTCCTACGCCTCGCTGCGTTCGCTGCACGGCGGATTCAGCTACGACTCCGGCCTTCCCTGGCTGACCACCTGTCCGCCCAAGGACGCGCCGGGCGTCCGCAAAAAGGCGTGACCGCTTATACAGCGTCCCATCAAAAGCGCGCCGGTGCGCGGGATTTCCCGCATGCCGGCGCGCCGTTCTGTTTTTTGAGGATTACTTGTCCGCCAGCGCGTTTTCGCCCGCGATGCGGCCGTACACGATGATATCCGTGATCGCGTTGCCGCCGATGCGGTTGCCGCCGTGGATGCCGCCTGTGACCTCGCCCGCGGCATACAGGCCGTCAATCACCTCGCCCGCCTCGTTATACACATGGGTATCGGTGTCGATCTTCAGGCCGCCCATGGTGTGATGAATGGTCGGGGAGAGCGGCACGCAGTAGAACGGCGCTTCCTCGATCTTGAGCTCGACGGCCTTTTTGCCGAAATCGGTGTCCTTGCCGGCCTCGACCAGCTCATTGTACCGGGCAATCTCGTCCGCCAGTCCCTGAGCATCGATACCGGCCAGTTCGGCCAGCTCTTCAATCGTGTCGGCCTTGTATGCGTTCCCCAGTTCAACGGCGCTGTCGCTGCTGTCGCTGGCCGTGCGCGCATCATAAATGGAGAACATGACGTGATCGGTCTGCTTGAGGGTATCCTCGGAAATGGTATCGCGGCGTCCGGTCTCCTCCGTAAAGCGGTGACCTTCCTTGTTGACATAGATCGAATTGGTCACGCTGCCCGCGAAGTGGCTCTGGAGCGCACCGGTCTGCGGATTGCCGTGCGGATGAATCTGAATCTTGTCCATACCGGTCAGCGCCGCGCCGATCTCCTGCGCCATGAGCATGCCGTCGCCGGTGGAGCTGGCCGCGTTGGAGGTCATCAGCTCCGGAATGCTGTGCAGCTGCGCCACCAGCGCGGCATTCGCGCCGTAGCCGCCGGTCGCCAGAATGACATTGCCGTACAGCGCATACTGCTGGCCGCTCACCACGTCATACGCCCTGACGCCGGTGACCCTGCCCTCCTCCACAATCAGCTCGGTTGCCTTGGTGTTGAGCATGATCGCCTCATCAGGCACGTTTTTCTTGAGCGCGTTGATGATGCCGCTGGGCCCCTCCAGCGCATTCATGCTGCGCGGCCAGAGGCCGCCGATGGTCAGATACACCTGCTCCGTCCACTCGCAGCCCAGCTCGCTGAGCCAGGTGCGCGCCGCCAGCGCGCCCGAGCACATCGTCTGGATCAGATCGAGATCGGCCACGCGGTCTCCGGCGTCAAACGTGTTGAGCGCGTGCAGCTCCGGCGAATCAAAGATGTAGGTTTCCCCGCTTGCCACATACGCCTCCAGCTGCTCCTTGACCTTTTGCTGGAGCGCGGCATGCGCCTCGCTCACGGGCTCAGCCTCGATGGCGTCGTAAACCTCCTGGATGTCTGCGGTCAGCTCCAGCTTCTGCTGGCGCTCCGGATCGGCCGCGTTGAGCGTGGAACCGGAGCGGGCCGTGTTGCCGCCGATCATCGCCATCTTTTCGAGCACGATGCAGCTGCCGCCGGCCTGCTGCACGGTAGTCGCCGCCGCCAGACCGGCGCCGCCCGCACCGACGATGATGACATCCGCGGACAAATCCTGCACGTCCTCGGAAAGCACAAACTCCTTCTGCGTCGCCTGGGAGAACGCAGCAATGTCCGCCCCGGCCTGGGTGAGCGCATCCGTCACCGCGCCGATAATGGCCTTTGACGTATTCGTCGCACCGGAGATCGTATCCACCGCCACGGACTGCGCCTCGACAATCGCGCCGGGGATCGTCGCAATCGGCGTATCGCAGATGCCGGCCGTCTCCGCGTGCTCGACCACCTCGACGGAAACGATCGAATCCTCATTCACCGTGACCTCGACCTTCACGGGCCCGTTGTTGCCGGTTGCCTCGGCCGTATAGGTGCCGGGCGTCATGCCGTCGGCCATGGCCGCCGATGCCGTTGCCAGCATGGCCAGAGCGAGCAGCAAGCTCCACAATTTGCGCATACAGATTCCTCCTCATTTTTCCCGGGATTGAAAAATCGTTTTCTCACAATTGATCATTCTATTTATCAATCACCCCGGATATTTGCAGGGGAAATTATAGTATATTTGTGCTTTTTTGTCAATTATGATTTTTATTTAGAAAACGATTTCTCAAATTGCTTTACAAATCCGTCGATATCATGTATCATAGCGTTATCGAAAAAAAGGAGCGCTCGGTGTGAAAAAACCAACCATACACGACGTCGCGCACGCGGCAGGCGTATCGCCCGCGACGGTTTCCCGCGTGATCAACGGTGATCCCTCGGTGGGCCCGTCCTACCGTGAAAAGGTGGAGGCTGCCGTCGCCCTTCTCTCCTTCCGTCCCCAGCTCTCCGCGCGCGCCATCCGCGGCGGGCACACGGGTTTGCTGGGCATGCTCCTCCCCCGTCTGGATCTGGACACATTCACCGGCATGGCGGACGGCGCAATGCGGGAAGCCGCCGCGCTTGGCTGCGGCATCGTGCTCATGAACAGCGAAGGCTCCTCCTCCGTGGAGCAGGAACGGCTGCTTCAGCTCTCGCGCATGCCCATCGACGGCTTGATTTTCCGTCCCGTCTCGCGGTATACGTCCTTTGAGCAGGCACAATCGCTCACCGGCATCCCCGTCGTCGGGCTGAGCGTCCCCTCCGGCCCGGCGTCCGTTCCCGGCATTCCCGTTGCCGCCGAGCACAGCGCCTACATCGCCGCCAAGTATCTGCTGCGCATCGGCAGAAGACGCATCGCAATCACCGTCTCCTTCCGCGAGATGGCGATATCCTCGGTGGAGGAGCTTGAACGCATGACGCCCGAAAGCTGCGCGCCAATCGGCGTTCAGCGCTATAAGGGCTATCGCCGCGCGCTTGAGGAGGCACAGATTCCCTTTGATCCCTCTCTGATTCTCTTCCATGGCTATACCAAGGAGGGCGGACACGCCGCCGCGGCACAGCTTCTCTCCATGGACATTCCTGCCGACGCGCTGATCTGCGCCAACGACGAAGCCGCATTGGGCGCTCTGACCTTTCTGCGCGAGCAGGGTGTCACCGTGCCCCAGCAGATTTCGCTCATCGGTTTTGACGACAGCGCCATCTGCCGCGCCACCTCGCCCACGCTCACCAGCGTCAATTTCCACAGCGTGGATGTGGGCCGTCAGGCCGTGCGCATTCTGCGCGCGCTGATCGCCGGGCAGCAGCCCGATCCAAACGACTTCGTATGCCGCGCTTCCCTCGTCATCCGCGGCTCCACCTGTGCACCGGTCCGGCCCAAGGGCCGGTAGGCACATCAATCGGCGCCCCGGCCGGGGAGAGAAAATCCTCCCCGGCCGGGGCGCTTTTTATGCGTTTGTCCCGTACCCGGCATCGCGCCTTTCCAGCGCCCAGATGCGGCCGTCCCGCCTGAAGATCACGCAGACCGCCACGCCGTACACGGCGATGACCAGGAACAGCGCCGCCGCGCCGGACCCTTTGCCGCTGCCAAACAGACGGGAGAGCCACGGGACGCCCGCCCATGCGGCCATTGCCGGTTCAAACACGGCATCCACCAGCCATCCGCCGAGGAAATTGCCCACGGGGATCGTGAAGAACTGCAGCGTATTGCGCACCGAAAACACGCGTCCCTGTATGCCAACGGGAATGGTGCTTCTCAAAAGCACATCCAAGTTCGCGTTCATCAGCGGCACGGCGATCCAGCCCAGCACCGCGCCCACGCACCAGACGGGCAGCGTGTGCCCCAGTGCCAGCAGGATGTTCTCCGTGCCGAGGGACAGCAGCAGGGCGTTGCAGATGACGCGTACCCTGCTTCGGGGCGCGGGAAGCACCGACGCCGCCACGCTTCCGGCCAGCATCGCCAAACCGGCGACCGTGTTGATGATGCCCAGCGCCGCCTCGCCGCCGCCCGGCACAGGCAGAATCCGGGCAGGCAGCGCCGCGCTGTAGACCGACGCACACAGATTGACCGCCGCCAAAAACAGCATCAGATCCATGACGCCCCGGTGCGCGCGCAGATAGCGCATCCCGGCCCTTGCCGCCGCCAGGACGCTCTCCTCCTCCCGCCGCGTGCACTCCATCTCCGGAATCCTGACGAACAGCAGCAGCGCCAGGAACGCCGCCGCAAACGTCGTCAGATCGATCGCAATAACCGCGCACAATCCCAACGCCGCCATCAGCGCCGACGCCAGCACGGGCGAAAGCATATTGACCAGCGCATTCGCCAGCGACTGCAGCGCGCCGGCCCGCTGGTATTGGTGCTCGGGTGTCAGCAGCGTGACGGTCACGTCCGCGGCCGGCCGCTGCACGGTGTTCATCAGGCCGTTTAGGGCATTGATCGCATACAGGTGGCCGATTTTCAGCCCGCCCGCCTGATACAGCGCCAGCACCGCCACGGTCGAAAGCGCGGCCGCGCTGTCACACACAAGCATCGTGGCCTTCTTGTTCAGGCGGTCGCTGAGCGCCCCGGCAAAAATGCTCATCACCACATAGGGCACATAGGAACAGACGGACAGCATCGCCGTCGCCAGCGCCGAACCCACCTGCTGATAGGACCAGAGGATCAGCGCAAAGCTCGTCATCGCGCTGCCCAGCGCGGAAAACGACTGTGTGACCAGCAGAATCAGAAAGCCCTTCAGCTCCCGAAACGCAGAATTTCTTTGATTCATATGGACTTTGCTCCTTTGATGATTTTCAATCCGGTGCAAAGCCATCGGGACGATCTCCCATTCTCCATGCAAATTCGTCCGCTCAAGCTTTGCATGGAGCGCCGTCAATGCAGAGTCTCAAATCGCTCACCGCCTTTCCCCGGGCATCCGCCCCGTCACTCCTTGACAAACGAGCCGATCTCCACAAGGTTGCCCTCAGGATCGGCCACATAGCAGGTTCGCTGGCCCCATGGCATCGTACTGGGCAGCATGACGGCCTGCGCACCGCGCGCAACCACTTCTTCAAATGCCCTGTCCACTTCGGCGTAGTTTGAAACGCTCAGCGCGATTTCGTAGTGCCCGTTGATCCCCGACGCATAGCCAAAGCGCCGCCCGGTCATCGCCTCAAAGTCCCCGCGCCCAAAGAGCAGAAACAGCGTGCCGTCCTTTTCCAGATAGACGCTCTTCTCATCCTCTCCCTCTCGGATTTCAAAGCCGAGCACGTCGCGATAAAAGCGGATCATCCCCGCCATGTCCCTGACAAAAATACCAAATCCATCCAGTTTCATCATGTTCATTCCTCCTGCGTATTGTGATGGTTTCGCCGCGGGAGGCGCTCTTTTCCCTCCCGCTCTCCGCCAGCATACCACGCAAAACATGACAACAGGATGTCAGGTTTCACCGTGCGGATCGATATATTTGACCTCCTCACGCAGCGGGATGAACAGCACGCGCCTGCGCGTCGCGTCACTGCGCACATCCCGCCATACGATTTCCTCCGTCCGCCGTGCATCCTCCACGATCCGGCGGTCAAAGCCGTCCCTACCGCCGGATGCGCCCGCCTTTGTCACCCATATCACGCTTTGCGCGTCATCCGCACCGGAATCGTCCGGCCGTGTGACGATGCACAGCACGCCGCTCTCCCCGGGCCCTCCTGCGCGCTCATCGCCGCCCGGCGTTCGCTTTGCAAACCAGGCCGGACGAACCCAGGAGACGGGCTTGCCCCCGGAGAGCAGCGCGCCCACAGCGCGCTTGTACAGCGTATCGCACTGGCGGGGCAGGATCGTCAGCTTCTTTTGGGGATAACGCGCGCGCAGCGGCTTCACATATCCCTCCCAAAGCAGCCTTTCGACGTGCTCCGGCGTGATCAGCGTGTCATCGTCGATGCCCAGGCAGGCTTTGACCAGATCAAGCCGGTGGCAGACCTCGCGCGCGGGCCGGCCCAGCGCGCTGAGCCCCGCGACGATCACGATCTCGTCCGCGTTTTCCGGGATCACAGGCTCATATGCCGCCGGGAATTTGAGCGGGAGCTGGCGCGAACCGTCCGCCTCCACCAGCACGACGTCCGCCCCCGCGCACGCGGCCAGATAGGTTTCCTCGGACAGCGCGCCTATCTTGTGCGCGGAGGAAAGCCTGCCCGCCAGCGCATAGCCCGTCTCCCGCAGCGCACGGATGACCGCGTCCGCGTCGTCCCCGACGACGGCGTCGGGCCGGGCTCCGATATGCGTGCTCGTCGTCACCAGCACGCGCAGCCCCTGCGCGCGGCACTCGGCCGTGCGCGCCATGATCGTCCCCGTCTTGCCGCCCGAACCCACAAACGCCTGAATCATATGCGTCCTCCTTCGCCCCACTCCCGCGCAATCTCCACGACGGCACGCGCGCAGGCCGCGGCCTCCTCCGGGGTGTTCTCCCAGCCGAAGCTGAACCTCACCATGGAATCCGTGCCGTAATGCCTGTGGACAAGCGGCGCGCAGTGCGCCCCCGCGCGCGTCTGGATGCCGTAATCGCAAAACAGCCTGTCCGCCGCCCGGCCTGCGTCCATACCGCCGATGTTCAGGGATACGATACCCACACGCGCGCGGCCGGAATTCCTGTACACACGCACACAGCCGACGCCCGCAACATCCCGCTCAAACGCGTCCGCAAGCGCCCGCTCGTGGCGCAGGATGCCGGAGAGCCCGCGCCGCCCGATCTCATCGAGCGCCGCGCTCAGGCTGACGATGCCGGGCACATTCAGCGTGCCCGCCTCCAGCGCCTCCGGCAGCTGCGCCGGATGCTCGCGCTCGAACGAGCGCATGCCGCTGCCGCCCACCTTGAGCGGCCTCAGCGCCAGCTCCCCCTCCACCGCGATGCCGCCGACGCCCTGCAGCCCGAGAAGCCCCTTGTGCCCCGCAAAGCAGAGCACGCTGATGTGATCCTCGCGCATGGAGATGGGCAGGATGCCCGCCGTCTGCGCGCCGTCCACGATCAGCGGCACGCCGTGCGCCGCGCAGATCCTTCCCACCGCGCGGATGTCGAGGATTTCCCCCGTGACATTGGATGCGTGCGTCATGACCACCGCGCGCGTGTCCGGCCGAATCGCCGCCCCGATCTCGGCGGCGGAGCCGTCCGTCACCGAGAGTCTCGCGCCCTGCGCTTCCAGCCTGTACAGCGGGCGCAGCACGCTGTTGTGCTCGTACAGCGTCGTCACGACATGATCCCCCGGCGCGATCAGGCCGGTGATGGCGGTATTCAGGCTCTCCGTAGCGCCGCTGGTGAATGCCACATGCGCGGGATCGCCGCAATCAAAAAAGCGGGCCAGGCGGATGCGCGCATCGAGCACCGCGCGCGCCGCCCCCATCGCCGCCGCATGCGCGCCGCGGCCGGGGTTGCCCGGATGCTCCAGATACCGCGCCACCGCCTCGCGCACACATGCCGGAGGCGCACCGTTTGTAGCCGCATAGTCCGCGTAGATCATGGCCGCCTCCGCAGGGTCAGAATCGCCTCCAGCACGCCGCCCGCGATGCAGCGGGCCTTGTCGGAGATGGTAAAGCAGTTCTCATATTGTTCAAGCCGAGGATCGATGTCCGCGATTTTGAATCCCCGCGTCACCGGGTAGCCGTCGCGGATCAGCCCGCGCAGAAGGCCGTCTATCGTGGCCTTCACTGGCACGTCGCCGTCCCGCGTGTGCACAGCCGCGATGACCTGCCCCGCGCGCACGGCATCCGTGATCCGCGCCACATTGCGCAGCACGCCCGCCGCAGGGCTGTGAATCACGCGCTCCTTGCCGTAGCCCGCAATCATGCCGGGCACGCCGGTGTCCGCCAGCGCGCCGCCCAGATAGATCACGCGTCCCAGGCTGTGCCCGCGCATGGTTTCCACCACCGCGTCGACATCCTCCCCCGCGACAAAGCCGGGGCCGAGCGCCACGGTGATCGGGCACATATCGCGCGTCGTGCCGAGATTGCGCTTGGCCAGTATCGCGTCGACGACGGCCACCGGGTGCAGCTCCCGAACGGATTGTGCCTGCGGATCGACGAGCATCGTCAATTCTCCCGCTTCAAGGCGCTTTGCGGCGTCGCACACATCCCGCGCGAGCGTACAGGTCAGGCCTTCCACCGTCTGGCGTCCCTGATACACGGCCTCCGAAAACGCGACGTTCCGCCGGATCGCGGAGGGATGCGCCGTCTCCAGCGAGAGCACAGCAAACCCGCACCGCCACAGCTTGTCGATGGTGCCGGTCGCGATGTCGCCGCCGCCCCGCACGATGACCAGATTGTCCATATTTCTCCCTCGTCGGCATCCATGCGCCCTTTGCGGGCGGCAGTTTTCACTCATCGGCGTCTGCATCGCCAATGCCCGTGGCCCGCCGGCGCTCACGGCCGGATGATCTTTGACGCCCTCTCCATCTTCTCCACGATATCGTACATGTTCGTCACGCCGCCCACAGCGAGCTTTTCCGTCAGCCCATAATAATTGAGGCATGTGCCGCAGGTCAGGATCTGTGTACCCCCGGCCTCAAGCGCGCGCAAATCCTCCACGCTGTCCGATCCCTCGCACGAGAGGAACGCGCCGGAATTGTAAAGCAGCACCGTCTCCGGCATACGCTCCTGCTTGGTCAGCGCAAAGACAAACGCTTTCATCAGCGTTCGGCCAAGCGCCTCCTCCCCCTGTCCCATCAGGGACGAGGAGAGCACCACCACGCTCCGCTCCTCCGGGGCGCAGCTTTCAGGCTGCATCGGCTCCTCATCCGTCTGCGCGCCGCCTTCCTGTGCGCCCTTGGTGATGCGCACGCGGTATTCCCGCTCCCCGCTCCGGCTCGATTCTATTTCATGATGCCTGACGCGCGCGAATTTGGCGAGGTTCTGCACGGCAATCTCGTTGTCCACCAGCACCTCCACCACCTCGCCGGACCGCATGCGCCCCATCTCTTCCTTTGTGTTCACCACGGGCAGCGGGCAGGCAAGCCCGCGCGCGTCGACCATGTGCTTCATATTGTACCTCCGTCCATATGCATGTTTCCGGCGCCGGATCATCCGACGACGATCATCGGTTCCCTGCGCTCAACGACCCGGCCCACCACCGCCGCGGGTATGCCCTGCGCGCGCATTCCGGCGACAATTTCCTGCGCCGCCTCCGCGGGCACGCTGGCCAGCAGCCCGCCCGACGTCTGAGGATCAAAGAGGAGTTCCTCCGTCGCGAAGTCATCCACCTCAAAGCGCACCTGCGCGCCGATAAAATTGCGGTTCTTCTGTCCCGCCGCCGTCAGGTAGAATTCCTCCGCGTATGCGCCGCACACGTCAAAGCGCGGCACGCTCGCGCTGTCGATCTCCGCGCCGAACCGGTCATCGAGCATCTCGCTCAGATGAACGAGGAAGCCAAAGCCCGTCACGTCGCTGCACGCGTGGACGGGATACCGCCAAAGGATCTCGGCCGCATAGCGGTTGAGCGCGCGCATGGATTCAGTCGCCTCTTTCATCGCTTCCTCGCTGGCCGCGTGCACGCGGTTGGCCGCGCAGATGATGCCCACACCCAGCCGCTTGGTGAGAATCAGCGCGTCGCCGGCCCGGCAGCCATTGTTGCGATAAATCCGCTCGGGATGCACCATGCCGGTGACGCTCAGCCCGTATTTTACGCCCTCGTCGACGATGGAATGCCCGCCGGCCAGCAGCGCGCCCGCCTCCAGCACCTTGTCGTTGCCGCCCTGCAGAATCCTCCCCAGGATGTTGAGGTCGAGCCCTTCGGGAAAGCAGACGATGTTCAGCGCCGTCAGCGGGCGTCCGCCCATGGCGTAGATGTCGCTCAGCGCGTTCGCCGCGGCGATCTGGCCAAACAGATACGGGTCCTCCACCATCGGCGGGAAAAAATCCAATGTGGATACGATGGCCTGTTCGTCGTTGACGCGGTACACCGCCGCATCATCGTGGCTGTCAAAGCCCACGAGCAGGTTTTCATCGCGTCCCTTCGGCAGCCTTTCCAGTACGCGGCTCAGCGCGCCCGCACCCAGCTTAGCCGTGCATCCGCCGCCCGTGCAAAACAGTATATCCTTTGCGTTTTCCATATCCGCACTCCTCAGAAGGTCACGCAGGTCATCCGCTCATACCGGATTTGCCGGCGCGTCATGAATTGCAGCAGCGCCTCTTCCTCCTCCGGCTCCGCCATCCAGGCCATGCCGCAGCCGGCGTCAATCTCCCTGGGCAGGGGGATCAGCCGCCCGGGCATGCCCTCCGCCCTGCACATGTGCTCCATCATCAGCGCCATGGTGGTCGTGCCGAACGCGACGATCAGATGTCTCCGCATGAACGCTCCTCCGACGCGCCCCGGACATGCGTCTTCCCATCGCCCGCCATCAGCCGTCCCTCCAGCGGGCAGACCGCTTCAAAGTCCCCTTCCTCCGCCGTGCGTATGATCCATTCCGTCCTCCGGCAACCGCTCACCCTCATCGCTCTCCCTCCCGCATGTCCGTTCTATTATACTGTACACAGGTAAAAACCTCAAGCCCGTCAAGGGCGGTAAATTCACGCCGCCGTCCCATTATCCGCGCAATCAAAAAAGCGCGCCGTGCGCGCTCCCGCTTCCGAAGCACTTCACACTCCAACGTATTTCTGTGCCCGCTGTCCGGTTTTTCGCGCAGCGGCCAGTGGCCGCCTCCACTTCCGAAAATCGCTGCAAATCGTCCGATTACGGCGAACGCGGCCGATTTTTACGCAATTTC
>JAUNJB010000077.1 GCA_030535375.1 Clostridia bacterium
AATGGCCGCGTTCGCCGTAATCGGGCGATTTGCAGCGATTTTCGGAAGTGGAGGCCACTGGCCGCTGCGCGAAAAAACCGTGCAGCGAGCACAGAAACACTTTGGCGTGTGAAGCGCTTCGGAAGTGGGAGCGCGCATTTTGTACATGAATGATGCATATTCCGGGATAATCGAGCCGAAATTTGGTTTGATTGGTGAAATTGTTTATTTTATAATGTAATTAATGATCGAAGCTGACGAAAATCCATCCGGAGCTGTCTGCTTGGAGAGGGGCGCGAAGGGATTGGCGCCGGCTTTGCTTCGTGAAACGAAAGGAGCGCATACCATGAAGATGAACAAATTGATCGTGTGCATGGCGGCACTCATCTGTTTGCTGCTGTGCGGCTCGGCTGCGGCGGAAAACCAGTATTACGCGGTGAGCGCGCCCGTGGAGATCGCCGGTGCGCAGGCGTATACGCTGGTGCTCGACGCGCGTGAGGGCTGGCAGTTCAACATTACGGACAATATGGACGTGACGTCCTGGCTGGTGAAGGAGGACGGATCGCCTGCCTTCGCCGACGCGGAGGGCATCGCCACGACAAAGCTCGTTTATGGCAAGGCTGAGGGCGAAGAGGAAGAGCTTGCGGTGGCGTGCGAGGTGATCATCGATGCGTCAAAGATCACCGGCTTTACCGCAAACGGCTCCTATGATCTCTACGTTCTGCCCACGGGCAAGTCCACCCTTTGGGTGTACGGCGACAACAAGGGACAATACCAGAACTCCGCGGAGAAGGCCGGCGCCGTGCTGCTGCCCGCCGTCTCCGTCGAGGGCAAGCTCACGGGAAAGGCCCAGGGCGGCAGCGGCCTGGAGGCCGAGCAGAATACCGTGGAAATCGTGCTGGCGCTGGATGGCATCGATGACAGCCTGATCGATGGCAGCGGAGCGGTCGTCACCCTGCTTGAGGGCGACGGCTACAAGACATATGAGGTGAGCTTCGAGGCGGGTGAGCTCAGCAGCGAGTGGAACGGCGGCAGGGCCGTCTACACGATGGGCGCGATCGGCGGCAACTTCTCCCCGCAGGGCGGCGACGGCAACGGCCATTACGACCTGCGCATCGGCGTCAGCGGCCTCAGCTACAATGGCCTGCCGCTGACCGAGGCGATCATCCGCACCGATTTCTATAGCTTCGGCCGCACGTTCTCCGTGGACGGCGGCAGCCTGATCCGCAGCAGCGAGCCCGCCTGGAGCGCGGACGAGGAGATCCCGGTGCTGTGCGATGTCTATCCGGATCGCTTTACCGCCGTGTGGCCGGTGGGCTTTGATGCTTCCGCGCTGACCGAGGCGGATGTGTCCGTCAAGCTGATCAGCGACTACGGCGACGAGATCGTGCTGGAAGCCGGAAAGGATTTCACCGTCGCCTCGGGCAAGGATCGCAGCGAGGTGACCGTGTCCTACATCTACTGGGCTTACGCGCCCGTGTATACCGAGATGGAGGTGTCCGTGAACACCGCCGCGCTGACCTGGGATGAGCAGATGTACGCCCCGGGCGAGGCGTTTACGCACAGCTTTGATATCGCCACCGTGTATATCTACTCCGTCATGAGCGGCGGCACCACCGGCACGCAGTGCTGGACGTACTTCGGTCTTGACAATCTGACGGATTCGCACCAGGTCTATGCCATGGCGACGTATACGCTGACCGCGGTGGATGCCGAGGGCAACGCGTTCTTCTATGGCGAGGACGAAAGCGGCAACGGCATCCGCGTGGACGCCGAGGCGGACGCGGTGGTCTACAGCGCCGACGAGGAGTGCAATGTGCATCTGGAGAATGACAGCGTGTTCTATACGCGCCTGTTCGACCAGACGGAGGACAAGACGGTGGACGGCGAGACGATCACCTTCACCAAAAACTACGCCAATTGCGAATCCCTTCCGCTGCCGGTTGATTCGCTCATCGACGTCACCCCGGCGCGCGGCTATGCGATTGGCAGCACCTGGGAAGATCACCTCAAGTGGCCGTGGCAGTCGTTCATCGGCGTCGGCTATCAGGGAGGCAGCAAGTAATCCGAAAGCGGGTGGTTTTCCCCTCTTCTAAACCCGCGCAAAGGGCCGCAGGAAACTGCGGCCCTCAATTTGTGGACAACGGCATAACCCCACGTCCACGGCAGGCGCTGTTTTGCGGGCCGTTGCCTGTGTTTTTTCTCCTCTTCCGGGGAGGGAGAATCTCTTGCCGACGGTCTGCGCAGCCGCGGGAGGAGGAAAGAGGATTGACGGCGGAGTATGATTTCGATATACTGTATCCACATTGATTGGCCGGATGCGGCGCGGAAGGGCAGCTGCGGCCGTTTTTTCCACCGGAGGGATGGAAAAAACCAAAGATGAAAGGGGTATGTCTGTGATCGGTGTTCCCACGTATTTTGATCTTGCGCTCTATCTGCTGGTCTATTCTCTGATCGGCTGGCTTGTCGAGGTGACGTATTACATCGTGACAAAGCGGCAGTTCCTCAACCGGGGCTTTATGTCGATGCCGCTCATTCTTTCCTATGGTGTGACGTTTGACCTGCTGATCGTGGCGCTTCCGACGCTGCGCGGCAATCATGTGCTCTGCCTGATCGGTACGATGGTGATTGCGGCCGTTGTCGACAGCGTATTTGACGGGGTGACACGGATTATCGGCTCGAAGATGCGCTGGGAGCCGGAGCGCAACCGTCTGTTCAGCGGCAACGGCAGGGGATTTGCCGCGTCGGCCGCGATAGCCGCCGCCTATTATCTGGTCTATCTCGTCGTTCATCCGGTGCTCATGGGGCTGGCGCTGCTGATTCCCCGCCTGATTCTCAAGGCCGCCGTCATTGCTTCGCTCATCCTGCTGGCGCTCGACTTGATCTCGGTGGTTTACGTGGTCCGGACGGGGGAGAGGAGCCGCTTTGAGGACCGCCAGAGGACGGTGAGGGACAGGCTGGTTCAGAATCTGTCGGATCGGATCTGGAAGCGCCTGCAAAAGGCCTATCCGGGAATCGAAAGCGTGACGGAGGAGGAAGCGGGCGCGTACACCTTTGCCAAGGGTATCTGCTGGGACAAGCTCATCTGGGTGTTCCTGGCATCCGCGCTCGTCGGTGACCTGATTGAAATGGGATATTGCAGGCTGACAGGCGGCACGTGGATGAGCCGCTCCAGCGTCCTGTACGGCCCGTTCAGCATCGTCTGGGGCATGGGCGCGGTCGTGCTGACCCTCACCCTCCAGCGGCTCGCCCAAAAGGATGACCGCTATGTGTTCCTCGCCGGCTTCGTGATCGGCGGCGTATATGAGTACATGTGCAGCGTGTTCACGGAGCTGGTTTTCGGCACGGTGTTTTGGGATTACAGCCATATGCCGCTGAATATCGGGGGACGAACCAACGTGCTCTACTGTTTTTTCTGGGGCATCCTGTCGGTGGTGTGGATCAAAATCATCTATCCGCGCATGTCCTTTGCGATTGAGAAGCTGCCCGTGCTCGCCGGAAAGCTGATGACATGGGCCATCGTGCTGATCATGGTCTGCAACGGCCTTTTGACAGGCGCGGCAATGCTGCGCTATCACAGCCGCGCATCCCGGCCGGAGGCGGCCAACGTTCTCGATGCATTTCTCGACGAACACTATGATGACGCGTTTATGGAGAAGCGCTGGCCCAACATGGTTGTGACGGATTTAAGCCGGAGCATACAGCAGGAGTGATGCGGCTGAGCCCTTCCGCTGCCCGATGGATGGATTCCACGGTGCGGCGGGAGGGCTTTCTTTGGTTTGGCGGCACGGCGGGGAAATGTTACGCGCGATTTCACGCATTATTCAAATCTGAGACAAAATCCTGTCAAGGAAAGGATGTATGATCGTATCATTCCCGATTGCGCAAATTGAACGGAGAGGAGAGATGCGGATGAACACCATTCAGTATTCCTTTCAGCGCTATGAGAAAAAGTTTCTGCTGACGCCCGGACAGTATAAAGCGCTGATTCCGGAGCTTCTGCGCCATATGAGCACGGATCAATACGGTCTGCACACCATCTGCAATATCTATTACGATACGGACAACTTCGATCTGATTCGCGCTTCTTTGGACAAGCCCATGTACAAGGAAAAATTCCGCCTGCGCAGCTATGGCGTGCCGGATGACGACGCCGTCGTCTTTGCGGAGATCAAGAAAAAGTTTGACGGCGTGGTATATAAGCGGCGCGTCGCAGCCACGGCATGGCAGATGGACGGATTTTTGAAGGGAGAGCGGCTTGAGCACGAGGCGGAGCAGATTCAGCGCGAGATCCGCTGGTTTCTGCACAAATACGAGCTTTCGCCCAAGGTATTCATCGGCTATGAGCGGGTCGCCTGGGCGGGGCTGGAGGACAGCGAACTCAGGATCACGTTTGATCAGAACATCCGGTGGCGCGTTCAGGATCTGGATCTGCGGCGGGGAACGCAGGGAAGCCCCGTGCTCGATCAGGAGCTGATTCTCATGGAGGTCAAGCTTCCGATGACATCGCCCCTGTGGCTGGCGGATGCCCTCAATGGGCTTCGGATCTATTCCACATCGTTTTCCAAGTACGGTACATGCTATCAGCGGCATCTGGCCCGCAAATTTACAGCAGAAAGGAATCTCGTCTATGCTCAGCAGCATTCTCACAAGACCGCTCACCCTGCCTAACCTGCTCGTCTGTCTCGTTGCGGCTTTGATACTCGGCGCCCTGACCGCAATGATCTTTCTTTACCGCAGCAGGCACAGCGCCAGCTTCGCGCTCGCGCTTGCCCTGCTGCCGATGACGGTGGCCGTCATCATCATGCTGGTCAACGGCAACGTGGGCACGGGCGTGGCCGTGGCGGGCGCCTTTGGTCTCGTCCGCTTTCGCAGTGTGCCGGGAACGGCGCGGGAGATCGCGGCTATCTTTACCGCTATGGCGCTCGGCCTGGCGCTTGGCATGGGCTATGTGGGCATGGCCGTGATTTTCTTCCTGCTGGTGGCTGCGTTCACCCTGATTCTGACCGCCGTCAACTTCGGCGGCCTTTCCCGGACGGAGAAGCAGCTGAGGATCAGCCTGCCGGAGGATTTCTGCTACGAGGGGCTGTTTGACGATGTGTTTGCCAAGTACACCAGCCGCGTCAATCTGGAGCGGGTGCGAACCACCAATATGGGCACCCTGCTGGAGCTGACCTATCACGTGGAACTGCCCGGCGGCAGCATTCCGCAGGAATTCATCAATGAGCTGCGCACCCGCAATGGGAATCTGACCATCATCATCGGCGACGTGGCGGAAAAGGACATGCTCTAAAGCGAGCCGCCTGAAGCGCATACCCGAGTCAACAAACTCGAAAGCAAGGAGGAAACCCCGTGAAAAAGAGAAAAGCGATGCTTCTTCTGATGGGATGCGCCGTCGTCTCCATGCTCATGCTGGCCGCGTCGGCGGCCTGTGCCGGCGCGGAGGATCTGACCCAGGCCGTTCAAATCGTCCTCGATCAGGCGGGAAGCACCGCGAGCGACGGCAGCGTGATCATCAGCGGCAGCGTGGTCACCATCACCAAGGGCGGCACATATGCCGTCAGCGGCACACTGACGGAGGGACAGCTGCGCGTGGAGGCGGGCAGCAGCGACAAGGTGGAGCTGGTTTTGTCCGGCGTCAGCATCTCCAACAGCACCGACGCGGCCCTCCATGTGGAGAATGCCAAACGGGTGACAGTGCGCCTGCAGAGCGGCACGGAGAATGAGATACAGAGCGGGCAGGAGGTGGAAATCACCGCCGATACCGCCGCGGATGAATCGGCCTCCGGCGGCGCCGTCTACGCCAGGGACGACCTGACCATCACGGGAGAGGGCGCCCTGACGGTGAGGGGATACATCAACAACGGCATACAGACCTCCAACGACCTGGTCATCGAGGGCGGTGTCATCACCGTGCAGGCGGTCAACAACGGTCTCAAGGGCAAGGATTCCGTGACGATCACCGGAGGAGAAATCACGCTGATTACCGGAGGAGACGGGATCAAATCCGACTCGACCGACAGCGAGGAGGACGGAACCGTGACCATCTCCGGCGGCAGCTTTGTCATGACCTGCGGCGGCGATGGCGTACAGGCCGAGACGATGATGACGATTTCCGGCGGCACATTTGCGATGACCTGCGGCTCGGGAAGCGCAGGCGTATCGCACGCGGCCGGCGGCAATATGTGGGGCGCCACCGGCTGGGATATGGAGGATGAGGACGAGCCGAGCACCAAGGGGCTCAAGAGCGGCGGAGATATGGCGCTTTCCGGCGGCACGTTTGTCATCGACAGCCGGGACGACGCCATCCATGCCGATGGCAGCATTGTGATCACGGGCGGAGACTATACGCTGTCCACCGGGGACGACGCCATTCACGCCGACGCGTCCCTGGCCGTGGAAGGCGGCGATATACGGATTTTGACCAGCTACGAGGGGCTGGAGGCCAATCAGATTCTGATTGCCGGCGGGGATATCTCCGTCACCGCGTCCGATGACGGTGTCAATGCCAACGGCGGCGATGTCATGGGCATGATGGGCGGCGGCATGGGCTGGAAAATGGGTGCGTGGGGAGGCGCGCCGCAGAATGACAGCGCTTTCGACGCGGAAAGCGCGCAGAGCGGCGCGTCCGATGAGATGCCCAATCTGTGCATCACCGGCGGTTCTCTGGTCATCTATGCCGAGGGAGACGGGCTTGACTCCAACGGCAATATCCTCGTTGAAGGGGGCACGGTGATCGTCAACGGGCCGGAGGGCAGCGGCAACGGCTCGATTGATTACGGCACGGAGAGCGGCGGCACCTGCACCATCACGGGCGGCACGGTGCTGGCGCTGGGCGCGGCCGGCATGGCGGAGAGCTTTGGCAGCGGCTCCACCCAGTGCTCGTTCCTGCAAATGCTGAACGGGAGCTTCTCCGCGGGCGATGAGATCACCATTGCCGACAGCAGCGGACATGCGCTGATTACGTACACGGCCGTCAAGCGCGGCAACTGTGTGGTCTTCAGCAGCCCTGAGCTCATCCAGGGGGAGACGTACACGGTCACTGCGGGCAGCGAGAAGATCGCTGTCACGCTGACGGAGATTGCCACGGGCTCCACGGGCGGCGGATTCGGCCGAGGAGGCAAGGGCGGACGCGGAATATAAACGCCTTTTCTGTGGTGGGCACGGCAAGGCGATGTAAAAGGGCGGCTCGTTTGAGCCGCCTCATTTTGACTTATTAGGAAATTGCGCGAAAAACCGGACAGCGGGCACAGAAACACTTTGGCGTGTGAAGCGCTTCGGAAGTGGGAGCGCGTACGGCGCGCGCGGCCACTGGCCGCTGCGCGAAGAACCGGGCAGCGGGCACAGAAACACTTTGGAGTGTAAAGCGCTTCGGAAGAGGGGCGCGCACCGCGCGCGGGCACTGGCCGCTGCGCGAAGAACCGGGCAGCGAGCACAGAAACACTTTGGCGTGTAAAGCACTTCGGAAGAGGAGCGCGCTTTTTGTTGACATCAGCATGGCTGCCGTCCATGGCGGAATTGATTTTCCCGGCTGTTGCCCGAAGCATGTTCTCCCCTTCCGGGAAGAATCCCCCTTCGCCGGAAGACCGCAAAAGCTATTCTCCCGAAGAGAGGAAGGAATTCCGAACCCCGGTGAAAAGCAATGTGTAATCGGCAGCCTCGGGGCGGCACGGTGAGGCGCTCTCGGCTTGCCGGGGGCAAGGATCAGGAGGGAAGCGCTTCGCAAACGATCCGGCGGCGCGTTCCTCTGTGCCAGACGTTCATGGAAACGCGCGTCCAGCCCTTCGGCAGGCAGGGATGCAGCGAGAAGCCGTCGCCCTCAAATCGCAGGCCCAGGAAGCCGAAGAGCAAAACCATATACGCGCCGCCGGCGGCCGCGGGATGCGTGCCGCCGATGTAGACAAGACCGGCCCACTGCTTGCCGCCGCCCTGAATGTCCGCCTCGGCGGACTTGAGGAAGAGGGGATATGCCTCCTCCGGCCGGCCGATCATGCAGGCGCACAGGGCATACATGCAGGCGCTCAGGCTGCTGCCATGCTCTGTCCGCGGTTCGTAATAGTCGTAATTGGCCTCTGTGACGCTGCGGTCATAGCCGCCGAGCATGTAAAGCAGTGCGATCACATCCGCCTGCTTGATGACCTGCGTGTGCGCGGCGACGCCGTATGCGCCGCCCCAGTATTCACGCGGGTCCTTGAGACGGGCACGGACGGCGTCGACGCTTGCGTCCTCCAGGGCGAAATATCCGTCGAATTGCTCGATGACGCCTGTTTGGGGATCGGGCTGCTGGCGCTTGAGATGCCCGGCCGCGTCAGCAAAGGCGGCAAGCTCGTCGGGATGCGCGTCGGTGGCGTACTGGGGACAGAGCGAGCAGGCGGTTCGCAGGGTCATGCGCGCCATTTCGTTGGTATAGGCGTTGTTGCACACGCGCTCATGGTATTCGTCCGGGCCGACGACATCGCACAGATCATATGTATCGCTGAGGATGCGTTTGGTCATCAGGCTCATGTAGAACCGCGCGCATTCGAGGATGACCTGCGCGCCGCCCTCGCGCATCAGGCCGTCGTCCCCGGTTCGCTCGAAATACTTTTTGAGGCCGTAGACGACGGCGGCGCTGATGTGAATCTGCTTGTCCCTGAAAAACGTGCGCATGGGCCTGCCGGTGAACACGTCCGTGACATTGTAATCGGAGCAGCCCTCGCGGCCTCCCTCCTGGCTTTCCCAGGCGTAAAAGGCGCCGCTCAGGCCGTATTCGGCCGCTTTTTTCTTCGCGCCGGGCAGCGTGGCGATGCGGTAGCGGAGCGTCGAGGCAGCGACCTGCGGCATCGCGCCGAGGTAAAAATCCAGCATGAACATCTCCGTATCCCAGAAGATCGCACCCTTGTACGTCTGCCCGGAAAGCCCGCGCGCAGGCACGGAGAGGTCGCGCGCGTGGCGGGGAGCGATGCTCATCAGATGGTAAAGCGAGTAGTTGACGGCGAACTCCGCGCGGGGATCTCCGTCGATGATCACGCGCGCGTCGTCCCAAAGGGAATTCCACGCGCTGCGCTGCTGCGCCAGCAGCGCGTCATAGCCGGGGGATTCCTGCACGGCGCGGAGGGCGGCGCCGCGGGGATCGGCGCAGTCCGCGGAGGTGTAGATCGCGGCGATGAATTCATACGCGTAAACCTCGCCGCCGCGCAGTCCGGCAGTCAGGGAGAGCAGGCCGCCCGAAAAAGCGCAGGGTTCGTCCGTGCAGAGGCGGAGCGCGGCGCAGACGGTCTTTCCGTCATCCGTCACCGCATCGGCGACGATAACGCCATCTTCCCGCGCAAAATCGATGCGGTCATAGTGCGGCCCGTGAATATCCCAGACACGGCTGTCGATGCCGGCGCGCAGGGAAACGGACAGGGAGCCCGATGCACGCAGGGTGACGCGCTGGGCGAGCAGATGCACCTGCGCCATGGAGCAAAAGCGCTCCTGCGCGATGTGCAGAACGCCGCCGGGGAGGGAAAACGCCGTCTCCCGGTGAAACGTGCCGTCCGCGATGTCCAGGGAGAGGGCGTGGGAGAGGATATTGCCGGCGTCCGCTGCGAGAGATGCGCCCTCCGCCTCAAAATACAGCGGGTTGGGCGCGTTGAGCGGCTCCCTCCAGGCGTCCCCCTTCTGATGATAGATGCCCGCGAGGTTGACGGCGGCCATGCCCTCCGGGCCGAATTCGCACGGCGTGCCGCGCACGCCCATGTAGCCGTTTCCGGTCAGAAACCGGTTGCCGTTGTCGGCGTTCTGCGCGGGATCATAGCCTTTTTTTTCGATGACAGTCTGCATATCGATTCCTCCGGTTTACATCGACTTGTTGTGCTCATGAAGAAGCGGCGTTACGGGCGCGAGGCGGACACGGGGCAAGGCGTCTGGTCGGGCCCGGCGGCTTCACGCGGGCCGCTCTTTTCGTCATTGGGCGGATACCGGGCGGGAAGGGACGGCCCGGCGGATATGCGCCGGCTGCCGCTTACGGGTTCAGATCGCGCACGCTGTCGCGTTCCGTGAGCGAGACGGGGAAGATGCGCGGCGGCGCGTATTCGTTTTTCTCCATGGCATTGATGAGCAGCTCCACGGCCAGCGCGCCGCGGCCCACGACGTCCTGGTGCACGGTGGTCAGCGGCGGGCAATTGATGCGGCTCTGGTTGGTGTCGTCAAAGCCGACGATGCTCACATCCTGCGGCACGCGTCGGCCGGAGAGCTGCAGACCCGTGGAGAGCTCGGCGGCGAGGATGTCCGCGGTGGCGAAGATGGCGGTGAAATCGTCCCGCTGGGAGAGGCGGCGGCCAAGGGCGATGCCGTCCTCGATGGTGAAGCTCGACTCGCAGATGTTCTCCGGGCGCACAGGCACGCCAAACTCCTCAAGCGCCTGCGTGTAGCCGAGGTATCGTTCGCGGATGACGCCGTCCTCCTCCATCTTCGGGCAGCAAAAAAGGATGCTGCGGTGCCCCTTTTGAAGCAGGTGGCGCGTGGCGATATAGCCGCCCTGTCTGTCCTCCAGGCGGATCTGAATGGAGTGATCGTCGTCGATATAGCTGTCGATGAGCACGAAGGGCTTTTCCTGCCGGCGCAGGCTCTGGTAGAGGTCGCGCGGAAAGATGCCGGTGATGATCAGGCCGTCAATGTTCCAGTTGGTGAGCAGGGAGTGCAGCTCCTCCGCGCTGTCGATGGTGCGCGCCATGAGAAAGTAGCCGTACTGGCGCAGCGTCTGCTCGATGCCGGAGAGCAGCACGCTGTGGAACGGGTCCTGGAAGAAGCCGCCGCTCTCCAGCGGCACCAGGTGGTTGACGACCCCGACGATGCGCGAGGAGCTGCTGGCCAGCGCCCGCGCGGACATGTTGGGCACGTATCCCATGCGGGCGATGGTTTCGCGTATGCGCACGACGGTTTCGGGGGATACGCGCTGGTATTTGTTGTGCAGAACGTTGGAAACGGTGGTGGGGCTTACGCCGGCGCGCGCCGCGATATCCTTGATGGTAGGCATAAAAGGCATCCTCCAAAAATGTCAATTTTCTCTATTATACCATGGCTTGGATGGAAGTCAAACGTAAAACTAAAGAAAATTTTTAGTAGGTTTTGCGCAAAACCTTATTGACAAGATTTTGTCGGCGTGCTATGCTGATGGCAGCAGGAGGGGGAAGCCCCTCTACACCCGGAAAGACCTGATCAAAAGGAGGTTTACCCATGAAAAAGCTGCTGACCCTGGTGCTGGCCGTGGCCATGTGCCTGAGCGCTTTCGGCGCCCTGGCGGAGACGACGCTGAAGCTGGGCATCTATCCCGAGGATGTCGACACCGCTCAGATTGAAGCGCATGACGGCATGTTCATTCCCGCTTTTGAAGAGACGCATCCCGATGTGACCATCGAGAAGGCGCACTACAAGTATTCCACCGATACCTTTGTGCCGATGGCCGAGGCCGGCACCGTGCCCACGATCTTTGAATCCTGGTTCACCGAGCCGACCAAGCTGATCTCCAACGGCTTCGTCGCGGATATCACCGACGAGCTCGCCGAGCGCGGCTGGCTGGACAAGATGAATCCGAGCATCCGCGATCTGCTCTCCGACGAGAACGGCCGCGTCTACGGCGTGCCGCGCGACGGCTACGCCCTGGGCCTGATGATCAACGTCGAGGTTTTTGAGGACGCCGGCCTGGTCGATGAAAACGGCATCCCGCTCTACCCCAAGACCTGGGACGAGCTGCTTGAGGTCTCCAAGAAGATCAAGGAAGAGACCGGCTCCGCGGGCCTGTGCCTGCTGGCGAAGGACAACGCCGGCGGCTGGCACTTCTCCAACATCGCCTGGAACTTCGGCGCGACGCTGCAGATCCAGGATGAGACCGGCAAGTGGATCTCCAACCTGAACAGCCCCGAGGCCGTGGCGGCGATGGAATTCGTCAAGACGATGGCTCAGGAGGGCATCCTCACCTCTGACCCGACCAGCGAGGACTGGGGCACGGGCTTCACCCAGCTGGGCACCGGCGTGGCCGCGATGTACATCGCCGCGAACGACGCCGTTTCTCAGCCGACGTTCAACAACGGCCTGCCGGCTGACAAGCTGATGATGGTTCCGATCCCGGCCGGCCCCGGCGGCAGCTACAGCCTGATGGGCGGCACGCCGTACATGTTCGCCGCGAACGCGACCAAGGAAGAGATCAACGCCGCGCTCGATTACCTCGAGGTGATGGGCAAGGCTCCGGTGCTCTCCGACACCGCGAAGGCCGGCCTTGAAGAGGATGCCCGCTATCGCAAGGACAACGGCATCCCGGTCATCAACGAGTTCCCGTGCTGGGATGATGACGAGCTGGTGCAGGCCCGCCGCGACGTCGTGGCCGAGTACGCCAACGTCGATCCCGCGATGTTCGATCCGTACTTCGACGCCGTCGTTGAGGAGGGCAACCTCCGCATGGAAGAGCCGCAGTACGCGCAGGAGATGTACTTCGAGCTGACCAAGGTGCTGCAGGCTGTCGTCACCTATGAGAACGCCGATGTGCAGGATCTGATGGACAAGGCTAACGCGAACTTCCAGGCCATCTTGGACGAGAAACTGGGCCAGTAAATCCTAAGGGGCCGGGAGGGATTCCCGGCCCTTGCTTGTTTTTTGAAAAATGGGGCGTGACCCCCAATGCAGAGGAGAGAGTGTAAATGAGTGAAAAATCAGTGGCCTACAGGGCGGCGCGCAAGGCGAGGGCCGCCAGGGAGCTGGGCGCCTGGCTGGTGATGCTGCCGGGGCTTGTGCTCTTTATCTTCTTCCTCTGGGAGCCGCTCTTGGAGGCGATACGCCTGTCGCTCTACGAGGCCAAGGGCATGACGCTCGTGCGCTTCGTGGGCCTTCAGAATTACGTGGAGGTCATGCGCGGGCCGGACTTCTGGCCTTCGGTGATCAACACGTTTAAGTATCTGTTCTGGTCGCTGATCATCGGCTTCCTGCTGCCCATCGCGATGGCCATCGGCATCCACGAATCCTCGTGGGGCAAGGGCATCTATCGCACGTCGTTCTATCTGCCCAACATCGTGCCGGGTCTGGCAACCGTGTTCCTCTGGCGCTTCCTGTACAGGAGCGACGCCTCCGGCGGGCTCAACATGCTGCTTTCCGCGTTTGGCATCGCACCGCAGAACTGGCTCAACAGCGCGGTCACCGTCATCCCGATGATCGTCATTTCGATGACGTGGAAGGGCGCCGGCTCCACCGCACTTTTGTATCTGGCCGGACTTCAGGGAATCAGCCCGGAGCTTTATGAGGCCGCCATCATCGACGGCGCGAACGTGCGCCAGCGCATATGGAATATCACGCTACCGCAGCTCTACAACCTGATGCGCACGCTGCTGATCCTCCAGGTGATCTCCGTGTTCCAGGTGCTCTATGAGCCGCTGGTGATGACAAACGGCGGGCCGAACAATGCATCCATCTCTATGATGCAGCTCGTGTACCGCTACGCGTTTGATAAGTTTGACTACAGCAAGGCCAGCGCCGTGTCCGTGATCGTGGCGATTGCGCTTATCGCGCTGACGCTTGTCTACAATAAAGTGAACAAAGAAAAGGACATGTGAGGAGGTGCAGCGTATGAGCAAGAATCGTGCGCCGCGTCAGGGCGCTGTCCGAAACTATGATCTGCGCAAGCGCGGCGTGAAAATCGGCTACGCACTGATGACGCTGTTCTGCATTGCCATGGCGCTTATCGCGCTGATGCCGGTGATCTGGGTCATCCTGTCCGGCTTTAAAGAGCTCAAGGAGTTCAACCGCGGCATCAAGGCGGCGGATAACCACTATTACATGCACTTTTTCCCGCAGAGCTTCTCGCTGGAGGGCTATCTGGACACGTGGAACCAGATGAAGTATACCCGGTATTACATCAACAGCTTCATCGTGGTGATCGGCAGCGTGGTCTGCGCCGTGGTGTTCAACGGGCTGATGGCCTATGGCCTGTCCCGGCTGCGCCCGCGCGGCTGGAAGGTGGTTTACGCGCTGATTATGGCCACGCTGATGCTCCCGGCGACGACGAGCGTCGTGCCGCTGTTCATCAACATCACCAAAATCGGCCTGTCCGGTTCGTTTGTGCCCCTGTGGCTGATCATGGGCGCGAACGCGTTCTACGTGGTGCTGTTTAAAAACTTCTACGATGCCATGCCAAACAGCCTCCTGGAGGCGGCGAGGCTGGATGGCTGCAACAACTGGCAGCTGTATTTCAGAATCGTGCTACCGCTGTCCATGCCGATCAATATGGTCATCGTGATCTACGCGGTCAACGCGGCATGGTCGGACTTCCTGCTGCCGTATCTGCTGCTCAACAATACCAAGCTGGAAACCGTCATGGTGCGCATGTTCACCTATCGCACGAGTGACCGCGTGAACAACATGGACATCATCCGGGCGATTGTGTTCGCCATTATCCCGCCGATCCTGCTCTTTGTCGCGTTCCAGCGGCAGATCACGGAGAACGTCGTTTCTGCGGGCATCAAGGGATGAGCGCCGGCGACAGAACGACAGATGGAGGGAAACAATATGGCAAAGATGGCGGACAGATATCTGGGCTGCGAGCCGTGGCGGGTGATCGAGCGGGGCTTTGATCCCGCGCGCAGCCTGTGCAGCGAATCCGTCTTTTCTCTGGCCAATGAAATGATGGGCGTGCGCGGCTATCCCGAGGAGGGAACGAGCGCACGGAGCCTCGTGGGCAGCTACTTCGCGGGCGTGTACGAGTGGGGCGAGGACCCGGGGCCGGGCGGCTACAAGGGCGTCGTCAAGCGGACGCATTTCATGGTCTGCGCGGCGGATTTCTTCCGCATCCGGCTTTCGGAGGGAGAGCGCGCGCTCCTGCTGGACGAAACCGTCCGGGATTTTGAACGGGTGCTCGACATGCGCACGGGCCTGCTCAGCCGTGCCTACAGCCGTCCGCTTGAGCAGGGCGGCACGCTGCATGTGCGAATTGAGCGCCTGCTGGGTATGGAGGATGAGCAGACGGCCGGGCAGCGCGTGACGCTGTGCGCGGACAGGGATGCGCATGTTACGCTGGAGATGGGCGTGGACGGCAGCGTGAAGCACCGCGCGACGGGGCAATGCCAGTGGACGGCGGAGGAGACCGCCGTAGAGGGAAAACGCGCCTCCATCCGCCTTCACACGGAAACCACCAATCAGCATGTGACCTATGCCTTTGAGGTGGATGCGCCGGCGGCGTGCGCACCGGTCGAGTGGGATAAGGGCGTTGCGCTGCGCATGGAGCTTGACCTTCCGGCGGGGAGGAGCGTGGCCGTAGAGCGCAGGATACGCAATGCGGTCGATGATCCGGGCTCGCTGGTGGGATTCTCGCTTGAGCATGTGCCCGGCTTTGACGCGCTGCTCACGCAGAATGAAAGGCATTACGACGCGTTCTGGGCGCGTTCCGATGTGGAGATTGAGGGCGACGCGCTGAACCAGCAGGGCATCCGATACTGTGTGTTTCAGCTGCATCAGACGTATCGCGGGCTGAACCCCCATCACAATGTCGGCGCGAAGGGGCTGACCGGCGAGGCGTACAATGGCCACGCTTTTTGGGACAGCGAGACGTATTGCCTGCCGTATTACCTGCTCAACGACCGCGAGGCAGCCAAAAGCCTTTTGCTCTTCCGCTATCACACGCTGCCGCAGGCGATGGAGCGCGCGGGTGAGCTTGACTGCAGGGGCGCGTGCTATCCCGTCGCCACGCTCAACGGACGGGAGGCGTGCACGCTCTGGCAGCATGCGAGCCTGCAGATGCAGCCCTCCACGGCGGTGGCATACGCGATCATGGAATACGCGCAGGTGACGGGGGACATGGCGTTCCTCCATCGTGAGGGCATCGCGATGCTCGTGCAGATCTGCCGCTACATCGTCTCCCGCGGCGGCTGGAATGCCGACCGCACGGGCTTCGGCTTCTATGGCGTGATGGGCCCGGACGAGTTTCACATGATGGTGCACCACAATTTCTATACCAATTTCATGTGCATGAAGACGCTCGAGGCGACGCTCTCCGTGCTGGAGGGCATGGACAATGCCGAGAAGTATGCCTCCGCGGAGGAGAGGAAGCAGTGGGCGGCCATCGCGAGCCATATGATCCTGCTGCGGGGAGATGATGGCCTCATCGAGCAGCACGAGGGATATTTCGGGCTGCCGCATGTGAACATTCACGATATTCCCGTGACGGATTTTCCGCTCTATGATCATTGGAGCTATGACCGCATCTACCGCACGGATATGATCAAGCAGCCGGATGTGCTGATGGCGATGTTTCTCTATCCGGATGATTTCACGGCGGAGGAAAAGCGCATCAATTACGACTTTTACGAGCCGCGCTGCATTCACGAGAGCTCGCTTTCCCCGTCGATTCACGCGATTCTGGCGCAGGAGCTGGGGCGGGATGACGCTGCGTTTGATTTCTTCGGCTTCGCCACGCGCATGGATCTGGACAACTACAATCGAAACACCTGCGACGGCCTGCACCTGACGAGCATAGCGGCGGCTTGGGTGACGATCGTATATGGCTTTGGCGGCCTGCGGATTTCGCAGGGAAGGATATCCCTTTCGCCGCGCTTGCCCAAGGCATGGAAGCGCTATGTGTTCCGCTTCTGCGTGGAGGAAAGCGTCGTATGCGCGGAGGTCACCGAGGCCGGCTGCGCGCTGTCGCTTTTGAGTGGCAAGCCGGTAAATCTGACGATGAACGGCCAGCCGGTGCGCGTCGTCTGATCCGCCTTTTCTTCCCTCGGAGATTGAAAACGGCGCGCGTTTGTGGTATGCTTTGCCCATCTGAACAGAAGGGGAGAGAAGCGCGATGCCGGTTCATCTCATGACGAAGGCCAGAAAGAATCAGCTGAAGAAGGTGGCGCAGGGCAAGGGAAATATCAGGACGCTGCACGATTATATCGATCAGGAGTTCATGGACGAGGACGGATACGCCGTGATCGACGTCCGGCTTTATGACGGAT
>JAUNJB010000003.1 GCA_030535375.1 Clostridia bacterium
ACGATGCGCTCCAACTGGGTGTGGAGTTCCCGATGCCGGTGGATGATGGGGCGAAAACAGTATTGGAATATTCGCAAGAATATGATTCTTTTGATAAAGCATATGACGATTTGCATTCTCCACTTGTATGTGTGGATGAAACAATGGGATTGAATCTTACAAAGTTGGAGGCGAGAAAGTCTGGAGAAAATATGTATGAGATTGTTATTGAATACAAGAACCATTCAGAATTGTTCAGTATAATTATGTCAACATTAAATGATGAGACAACATTAGCTGCTTTAGAAGATGAATCAGACACTTTACAAACTACAATAGGAGAAATAATAGTATGGCAATCGAGTGATGAATGTAGAGGGATTGCTGTGGAAAATGGATATTTATTCAGAATACGCGGGGAAATGAAATACGACAGATTTATCGATATATGCAAAAATCTTAAGTTTTTTAATTAACATAGACGCTTTTTGTAGTTGAAGTAACAGCGGAAGAAGAGCCGGTAATCGAAGCGCTATGGTAGACAGATAAGCGATAATAGTAGCCAGATTCGACAGTAACTGATTTAGAAACAGAATAAGATGAAGTATTATATCCATAAAAACCAATAGTATAATATTTATTCCATTTATTGTCTTTCCAACGCTGAACGGTTATTGTGCCACCAATATCAGATGCTTTTTGATTGGTTTCAGTGGTCGCGGTTGCCTTTATTGAGGTTGAAGATTCTTTGGAGATGCCGGAAGAAACATAATTGATTTTAAAATCATCATCCCTCAGCGGATTATACCACTCTGTTTCCGCGCAATTCGGGTTCTCCGAAATCTCGCTTGCGGGGGGCACGTCGTCAGCCAATGCGCTCACGCAGACGAGCGTCATCAGCAGGGTGAGAAGCAGCGCGATAGAAAAATACTTCTTCATAATAAAAACACTCTCCTTTTTGATTGGTTCAACCATCATAAGTTAGAGTGTTTTTTGTTTTGCTTTGGTGCGGAATGAAGGTGAGCGAAGAATATTTTTAATTACTTGCTGGGCGCGAGCACATGGCGGATTTCAAAGCCCTTTGACAGGTTGCCGCCAAGCTTGAGCTGGCCGCTGAGGTAGAGCTTGTCCGTGGTGACGATGCCGCGCGCCATATCCAGCAGATTGTCAAAGCTGCAATCCACATATGCATCCGCGTGCTTGTGCGCGGTGGGCTCAATGTGCAGCTCGCCATTTTCAAAGCGCACGTGCATCGTGCCCGCGCCGCGCCCGGAGATGTGAATCTGCACGATGAGATGATAGCTGGCGCGCACCTGCGCGGCATGATTGACCTTGTTGACGCGGTCGTTCTTCTCGTAGGCGTGCTTGAGCTGGGCGAACGCTTCCTCGAACGTGAGATCACCCACCATGCCGCCGTCGGAGATCTCGTCGTACATGCGGTTGTACTGCTGGGCGCTCTTCTTCCAGGAGAAATCCTTCGTCATGCAGCGGCGGCGCAGCTTGTCGAACATCGCTTCGTCGGCGAAATACAGCTTGACGGCCTCCTGGATGGCGAGATAGAGATCCTTTGCCTGATAATCGGAGAACGCGAAGCCGTCGCCGATGCCGTCAAAATCCTTATAAGCGCGCACGGAATCCTTGAGGCCGCCCGTTTCGTGAACGATGGGCACGGTGCCGTAACGCATGGCCATCATCTGGGACAGGCCGCAGGGCTCAAAGCGGGAGGGCATCAGATACATATCCGCGCCGGCGAAGATGGCGCTGGCCATCGGCTCGTTGTAATCGCTTGAAAAGCCGAGCTGACCGGGCCAATTCTCCTTTGCCCAGTTGAAGTATTCGATGTACTGCGGGTCCCCCTGGCCAAAGACGATCAGCTGAACGCCCATGTCCATCAGCTGCGGGAGAATCTGCTTGATCAGCTCGATGCCCTTTTGCTCGACAAGGCGCGCGACGGAGGCCAGCAGCGGCCATTCCGCCTCCTGGCTCAGGCCGAAAAGACGCTGGATCTCGCGCTTGCACTTGGCCTTGCCGGATCGATCGTCCGCGGTGAAGTGATAGGGGATCAGCGGATCATGCTCGGGATCGTAGTGCTTTTCATCGATGCCGTTGAGGATGCCGTAGAGCTTGTTGTCCACCAGATCCACCACGCCCTGCAGGCCGTGCGCATAGTAGGGATAGTGCAGCTCGCGGGCATATGTCGGGGAAACGGTGGAGACGGCGTCGGCCATCAGCATGGCGCCCTTCATCAGGTTGATATCGTGGCGCCCCTCGAATTCATAGCCCAGGCCGCCGTCGTACCAGCCCTGCGGCAGGGCAAAGGTGCCGGTCAGCTCGCTTGCGCCGAACTGGCCCTGATAGGCGATGTTGTGGATGGTGTACACGGTTTTGATGGGCTTGAGCTCGGGACGGACGACCTGCTCGTTCTTGAGATAGATGATTGCCAGGGCGGTTTCCCAATCGTTGCAATGCAGTATCTGCGGAAGCGGGCCCAGCTCATGGAGCAGGTCGATCACGGCGCGGCAGAAAAACGCAAAGCGAAGTGCGTCGTCGCCATAGCCGTAGAGGCGCGGGCGATGGAAGAAATGCTCGTTCTCGATGAACCAGACGGTCACGCCGTTGAGCTCGCCGCGGTAGAGGCCGCATTCAAGCCTGCGCTCTCCCAGCGCGATGGTGGTCTTCTTCACCGGAACGATCCCGTCGCCGTGGTTTTCGCGGGTGCACTGATACAGCGGGGTGATGATCGAGATATCGTCCCCGCCCTGCTTGAGCGCGGGAGGCAGGGAGAATGCCACGTCCGCCAGGCCGCCGGATTTGCTGAAGGGCGCGCATTCGCTCGTAACAAACAGGATGTTCATGGGAAGGTCTCCTTTCATGTGTGCACTATGTCATCCGTGGAGCGTGCGTCGTCCTCTCCACGATGGGATTGCTCAATGAGACTGTGTAAAATCGAGGATCGCCTTTGCCGCGCAGGCGCTGCCGCCCGTCTCGCGCATCTGCCGCGCGTGAAGCTGTGCGTTCTCCCGGTAATGCGGCTCGCGCATCAGGCGCGTGAGCGCATCGCGCAGGGAACTCTCCGTGACCTCCGCGCGCAGCATGCTGGTGCTCGCCACGCCCAGACGGACCATCTGCCGGGCGGTGAGCATCTGCTCGTCCATCTGCGGGATGCAGACGCAGGGCACGCCGTAGTACAGCGCCTCCATCGCGCTGCCCGTGCCCGCGTGCGTGATGAAGTAATCCGCGTGCGCAAGCACGTCGAGCTGCGGCACGAAGGGAAGAAGCTCCACATTCGGGGGGATATCGCCTAAATCCGCGGGGGTGAGCGCCTGCCCGATGGAGCAGAGCACGTGAAGATCCATCTCGCGCACGATGGGAAAGAGCATCCGGTAAAATTCCGGCCAGTTGTTGAACAGCGATCCCAGCGACGTGTAGAGCAGCGGCCTGCCATCCGTAGGGGGCTGCCAGGTGCCATGCTCCGGCCGGGTGCCGATCTGCGCGCCGGCAAAGAGAAAATTGTCCCCGAATGTTTCGCCGGCGGGCTGAATGGCGCGGGTGAGCGTGGAGATATTGAAATCGCCGATACCCTCAAAAATTTCGTAGATATCCAGGTGCCTGACGCCGTAATCGCGGCTGAAACGCTCCGCGATGCGCCTGGCCTGCGCGCGCGCCGGGTGAGCGTCGGTATACTCGGGCCAGAATCGGCAGATGGAAAACTTTTCGCACGGCGCAAAGCTTGTGAATACCATGATCAGCGGCAGATGCAGCCTGGCCGCCGCCAGACGCCCGGCCAGCGCCAGCTCGTCGCAGATGACCACGTCGGGAGGATCGCGCTGGGCTTCTGCGAGGATGGTATCGATGACGCCGTCCGCCTCGCCCAGAAAGACGAGCGGAAGGCCGGCGATAAAGTCCTGATCGCAGTCGATGCTTTTTTCCTTTGCCGCGACCGCGGGGATCGGGCAGAAGCTCGCGCCCGCCGTTTCCACCTGTGCGCGGAATGGCTCAGGGGCGAAGTACGTCACCTGCGCGCCGTGCGCAGAGAGCTCCTCTACCATCGGCAGGGAGGCCAGCACGTGCCCTGCGGCCCCGACGGGGATGTAGATTGCCTTCATCGCTGCATCGCTCCTGTCCGTGCTTATTCAGACGTTACTACCAATATTTTAAAGAGAAGTCGGGGAAAAGTCAACAACCGGAGGAAAAACCGTGTGCAGAAGTTTTGGAGGAATACCAAAACGATGGCGTGCGGAAATTGCCGGATAAAAAAGAGGCGCATGCCCGTGCGCCCGGAAACGGAAAAAAGGCCGTCATCCTCCGGAGGGAAAAACCTCTGAATCAATCGCGGTGCAGACACCTGCTTTGCTGCGGATGAAGCGTGCGCCCATGAAAATAAGCCGGGATGAAGCGCAAGGGCGCGTTCATCCCGGCCGTATTTTGGAATTTTATGATGGCAGAGGCCCTATGGCCGCCGGATTGGTGTGCTGCGGCGGGAAGCCGCCCAGCCAGCCCTTGCTGGTGGCGGTGGCGGAGCCAAAGTCGATATCCTTGATCACGCTGCGCAGATAATCGTCGCAGGCGCGCATGCCGCGTTCTCCGTCCTCGTCAAGGGGCAGGGTGAGGATGCGGTTCACGCCGTTTTCACCGAGCACGCAGGGCAGGCTCATCGCCACATCGCGCAGGCCGTATTCGCCGTCCGGAATGACGGAGAGCGGCAGCACGGCGTGCGCGTCAAACAGGATGGCGCTGACCACGCGGCAGGTCGTCAGGGCGATTCCGGAGGATGTGTAGCCCTTGAGCTCGATGATATCCAGGCCGCTGGCCTTGACGTCGCGGATCAGCTGCTCGCGGTCGACGGGCTGTGTGAGCTCGAATTGCTGCTCGAAGCGGTCGAACGGCAGGCCGCCGATGTTGACCGTGTTCCAGGGGATGAAAGCGGTGCCGCCGTGTTCGCCCAGCACGAAGCCGGTGATGCTCTTGGCATCCACGCCGAGCAGATCGGCGAGCATCTTGTTGAAGCGCGCCGTGTCCAGCAGCGTGCCGGTGGAGAACATCCTCGGATAGTCATATTTGCGGATGCAGTAATAGGTGAGGATGTCAACCGGGTTGGTGACGTTGATGAGGATGGCGTCGCGCGTATAGCGGGTGATGGAGTCCATGATGGAGGAGATCACCTGCAGGTTGGTCTGCAGCAGCTGCATGCGGTCGCGCGTGTCGCCGGGCTTGATGGATGGGCCGGCGGTGTTGATGATGATCTGCGCGTCAGCACAGTCAGGATAGTCGCCGACCCTGATGGAGCAGCCCGCATTGTAGGAGAAGGCCAGCGTGTGGCTGGCATCCAGCGCCTCGCCGAGCGCCTGATCACGGTCGATGTTGATGAGCACGATTTCCTGCGCCAGGTTCATGCCCAGAAGCGAATTGAGAATGGCGCTGCCGACGTGGCCCGCGCCGATGATGACGATTTTTCCCCGCTTGATAGCCATGTGAATGCCTCCCTGAGTGGATTTCACAGCTCAGTATGGACATTGCGCGCAAAAAAATATCGCAAGGGCGAAGAAAAACGGTTGGAAAATTCCTGAAATCGCGATATACTGTTGAACAGATTGCGAGTTTTTTGAAAGAAGAGGCGAGTTTTTATGAGCGCATCGTTTATTCCCGAGGGCTATGCACCGCATCTGTCGCTGTATCAGACGCAGAGTGCCATCAGCCTGATCAAGAGGGTGTTCCAGGATTCCCTGGCCAGGACGCTGAATCTCAAGCGCGTATCCGCGCCGCTGTTTGTGGAGCCGTCCTCCGGCCTCAACGACGATCTCAATGGCGTTGAGCGTCCTGTCAGCTTTGACGTGCCCGGTGCGAAGGCGGAGGCACAGGTCGTCCATTCGCTGGCGAAATGGAAGCGCATGGCGCTCTATCGCTACGACATCAATCCTGGCAAGGGCATCTATACCGATATGAACGCAATCCGGCGCGATGAGGAGCTGGATAATCTGCACTCGGTGTACGTCGACCAATGGGATTGGGAGAAGGTCATCACCGAGGAGGCGCGCACGCTTTACACGCTGCACGAGGCCGTGCGCGGCATCGTCTCCAGCATCTGCGACACGCAGCTGACCGTGCGCGGCAAGTATCCGCAGCTGTGCGGCGCGCCGCTGCTCTCCCGCGAGGTGACATGGATCACCGCGCAGGAGCTGGAGGATATGTATCCCGGCATGACGCCCAAGGAGAGGGAGAACGCCTTCGTCCGTGAGCATGGCACGGTGTTTATCCAGGGCATCGGCGGCAAGCTGCGCTCCGGCAAGCCGCACGACGGCCGCGCGCCCGACTACGATGACTGGGAGATGAACGGCGATATTCTGTTCTGGCACCCGGTGCTTTCCTGCGCGCTGGAGATTTCCTCGATGGGCATTCGCGTGAGCCCGGAGTCGCTCGACCGTCAGCTCACGCTCGCCGGATGCGACGACCGCCGCGCGCTGCCTTTCCACAGGATGCTGCTGGAGGGCAAGCTGCCCCTCACGATGGGAGGAGGCATCGGCCAGTCCCGTCTGTGCATGCTGCTGCTGGGAAAGGCGCATATTGGCGAGGTGCAGTCCTCCATTTGGGATGAGCAGACCCATCGTGTGTTTGAAAATGCGGGGATCACGCTGCTGTGAGTCCGCGCCCGGGGCGCCGGTAAAAAGCTTTCTCCCTCCGAAGAAGGGAGAAAGCCTTCGGAGCAATAGAAAAAGCAATCCCATCAGGAATGGCAACCATGCTTATGTCAATCAAGCAGGCAGAGCGGCAAACCGCTCTGCTTTTTGCTTTATAGGGAATAGCGTGAAAAACGGCCGCGTTCGCCCTCACCGGATGAATTGCAGCGATTTTTGGGAGGGATGAGCGGGCCTGGCAGGGATTGTTTCTTCTATATATTTGTCATCTTCATGCCGATTGTAATATTCGGAAAAAAGCTTACTTCCCCAGAATGATTTCCGGTTCCCTGCGCGCGGTACAGGCGCGCCTCAGCTTGCGCCCGGCGATGGAGAGCATCAGCGGATTGAGTCGGCGGGCGTGCACAGGGCAGACCGCTACGCATCGCATGCAGGTGATGCATTCCTTCTCGTTGGTGAGCGTCGGATCATCGCGCGGGATCGCACTTACGGGACAGAGTGTGGCGCACTTGCCGCAGCCGGTGCAGCGCTTGCCGGCCTTGGGATGCAGCGGTACGCCTCCGTAAGGCCGGAGCAGCTCCTTCTCCGGGAGGCCGACCTCCTCGCGCGTGCCGGTATTCAGCAGATCTGCAATTTGCCCGCCGAATGTGCGAAGCAGCCCGGCATCCATGGCATCGGGCCGGCCGGCGGCGATGCTGCGGATGATGCTGTGCTCCGCGATGGCGCGCACAGCGGCTACGGGCACCAGGCCGGCAGCGCGGGCCGTGTCGCGGAGCTCGAAGAGGGTGTCTTCGTCGCTGCGGTTGCCATAGACGGAAAGGAGAACCGCGCGCGCACCGTTGCCCCGCACGGCGGACAGCCGCTCCACGGCGATTTCGGGCACGCGTCCGCCGAAGGATGGAACGGCGATGAGGCAGATGTCCTCCCGGGAGAACGTGACGCTCCGCTGGCCGTTGAGCGTGAGGGAGAGGTCGACGTATTCGAAATCGTCTGCAATCGCCCCGGCAAGCAGATTGGCCGCGCGGCGGACGCCGCCGGTTGGGCTGAATAACAAAACCGTATGGCGCATGATGGGCTCCTTCTGGCGAGAATACGCCCTTTATTGGTTTCGATTATACCACGAATGACGGGTTGTGGCAATGAAGGGCCGCATCAACGGCGCCGGCTTGCGGCGCGGCGTGTCAGCGCGCGGAAGACGACGGAGGAAACCGCCGCGCCCACGGCGATGGCCGCGACGATTTGTACGGCCTCCATCCCGGAGGAGGCCGCGGCCGCTCCTTTGTCCTCTACCAGCGCGAGCATCGCGCAGTAGAAATTATAGCCGGGCACAAGGGGCACCAGCGCGCTGAGCAGGAAGATGGTCGAGGGCATGCGCATCATTCGGGCCTCGATTTCGCAGATCGCGGAGATCACGACCGTCGCAAAGAAGTAGCTGAAAATCAGGCTCTGTCCGGCAACCCTGTAGAGCATAAAGTAAAGCACATATCCCAGCAGTGCCGTGAGCGAGGCGGGGAGCACCGTGTTGCGCGGCGCGTTGAGCATATAGGCAAAGCCGACCGTGCCGCCGAACGCGCCCAGTGAGCTGATGAAAATCTCGCGGATCACAGCATCACACCCCCTAACATCGCGATCAGCTTGAGGCCGACGAAAACCCCAAGCGCGACGGATGCGGCCAGCAGCAGCGCTTCGACCGCGCGCGCTATGCCGGAAACCAGGTCACCGTACATCGTATCGCGCACGGCGGTGGTCATCAGCAATCCGGAGAGCAAGGGCATGATGCCGCCGATGATCGCCGCGTTGACATTGCCGTATGGCACCAATGCCGCGATGGCCTGAGCGAGAATGGCCGTAAGCAGCCCGCCGGTGAAATTGCCGAAGAGCACGCCCATCTCCATCCGGGAGAACAGCGGCTGCACGGCCTGCACCAGCATGCCGATGACAAAGGTTACGGCAAATGTGGCCAGCGTGCCGCCAAAAAGCAGGCAGAAGGATGCCGCCGCCAGCCCGCATGCCAGGATCAGCGTGGGCTGCGATACGCCTGCGCCCGATGCGATTTGGCGGAGGGCCTGGTCGGCCTGCGCCGCGTCCATCCCGCCATGCTCCACACGGCGGGAGATGTCGTTTACCTGCGCCAGGCGTGTGGTATCCGTGCCGCGGCGGCTGATGCGGCGAATTCGCGCGGTGCCGCCGACCTCCACGAAGATCGATGTCGGGAATGCCGCCACGCTTACGTCCTCAAGTCCGAAGCCCTTGGCCATGCGCAGCACCGTTTCCTCCACGCGGTAGGTTTCTCCTCCGTTTTCAAGCACAAGCTGCGCCGCCATGCACAGCAGCGCGATCTCGTTTGATGGTTCCTGCATAATCATTCTCCCGCTTTTGAATTGACGGATAGATTATATGCATTTTATGGGGAATTGTCAACGAGCCGCCCAAGCGGCCGCGTCAGCAAAGCAGCTTTTTGATGCGCCGCATTCCCTCGGACAGATCTTCGAGCCGGGCCGGGGTCGTCACGGAGATCCTGATGGTTCTGGGGGCGGGCCTGTTTCCGATCGCAAATCGTTCCGCGCCGTATACCTGTACGCCCGCCTGTCTTGCGCAGATTTCAAAGCTTTTGCCGGTAAAGTGCTCCGGCAGATGGATATAGCGCAGCGGGCAGGTCGTTTCGCCTGCGATGGGATATCCCCGCAGCGCTTCATTGACGATGAGATTGCGCGTGACGATCCTCCGCTTTCTCTCGGAGATGATTTCCTCTGTAATCCCCTCTTCGATCAGACCGGACGCCACCGTGGCCAGGAGCGGGGATACCGATATATTCATGGAGTACAGCGCCGTGACCAGTTCCTGGCGATACCGGTCGGGAACGTGGATAAACGCGGTGCGCAGCCCGGCCGATACGCACTTGGACAGGCTCGACAGATAGACGATGTGATCCGGAGCGAACGAGGCGATCGGCGGGAGCGGATCTTCTGTGAGAAAGTGGTTGATGCCGTCCTCGATCACGAGCAGATTGTCCTCCCGGGCGATTTTGGCGATCATTTTGCGGGTTTCCAAGGACATGATGTGCGTGGTGGGATTGTGGAAATCCGGGATCACGTAGATTCCCTTGATGTTTTCGTTCTGGATGGCGTATCGGATGCCCTCTTCGGTCATTTCATTGTTTCGCTCCTGCACGGGAATCAGGTGCATGCCCAGAAGCTTTGCGGATGTTTTCACGCCGGGATAAGTCAGGGGATCTACGCCGATCTTGTCCCCTCTTTCAAAGAGCGCTCCCAGTGCGGCGGTCAGCGCATTTTGTCCGCCCGCAGCGAGCACGATATGCCGGGAATCCGTGCAAAGTCCCGATTTGCGCATCCAGAGCGCGCCCGCTTCGCGATGTCTCAGCGTGCCCTCCGGCGTCCCGTAAGAGAATAGATGCAGGGCATCAGGATGCCTTGTCAGCGCCTCCATGTGCTGCATAACCCTGTCGTTGCACTCGATAGAGGGAACGATGGCACCCATCTCGATGATCTGCGCGTTTTCACTGCCGCAAAGAAGGACGGGCTCCGTTGTTGCGCCGGAGGATATGAATGTTCCGCAGCCGACGGAAGCGGACAGCAGTCCTTTCTGCTCACATAATTTGAAGGCGCGTGATACGGTGCTCAGATTTATATTCAGAAAGTCGGCCAGTTCGCGTTGGGGAGGCAGCTTTGTCCCCGCCTTGAGCACGCCGTTTTTGACATCCTCCTCCAGCAGCCTGACAAGCGCCAGATATTTGGGCCCGGCTGCTCCGCTCAGATTGGGCTTCCAGCTCATCGGGTAATCGTCAAATGAATTGATGGACATGGCTTCATCGTTCCTTTGTATGTATGATGATCTGTAAAATTGTCATGCATACAATTTAAACATTGTTTGCATGCATAGACAAGGCTATAATGAAATATACGGTATTTCTGATGGGTAAAAAGCGCGGGGTACCGCATAGAATTGGAAATATGAAGCGAGGTATGCAGCGATGAGCATAAAAGACCTGTTGTCCGAGGGAATTCAATCCACACCGCCCTCCTTTGTCCGGGGAATTCTGAAAGCGGCGTCCGATCCGGATGTCATCTCATTTGCCGGTGGGTTGCCCAATCCCATTTCATTTCCGCAGGAGGAGCTTTTGGCTTCCATGGAGCGCATTGTGCGGACCTATGGGAGCAAGGTGTTCCAATACTCCATCACGGCGGGGCTGCCGGAGCTCAGGCAGTATATCGCCGAGCGGTATAATCGCAGATTCGGGCTTCATCTGACCGCCGACAACATCATCATGACCACAGGCTCTCAGCAGGCGTTGGATCTGATCGCCAAGGTGCTGCTGGACAAGGGCGACGGCGTGATTGTGGAAAAGCCGACGTATCTCGCCGCGATCCAGGCATTTTCGCTCAACCAGCCCGAGTTTTATCCGGTTGAGCTGACGGATGAGGGACTGCACATCGGCCAGCTTGAGAAGGCGCTTGAAAACCGCGTCAAATTCATCTACACCATTCCGAACTTTCAGAATCCGACGGGTCTGACCTATTCCGAGGAGAACAGGAATCAGGTCTGCGCGCTTTTGAAGGGGCGCGATATCGTGCTGATTGAGGATGATCCCTATGGAGAACTGAGATTTGATGGGGAGAGCCTGCCCTACATCGGCGCCGGAAAACTGCCGTACAGCATTTTGCTGGGCACGTTCTCCAAGACGGTGACGCCGGGCATGCGCACGGGGTTCATCATATCGGAAAATACGGAGCTGCTCAGGCATATTTCCATCGCCAAGGAAGCCAGCGATCTGCACACCAATATCTTCTCGCAATATCTGATCTGGGATTATCTGACACACAACAGCCTGGATGCGCACATCGCCGGAATCAAGGCGCTGTACAGAAAGCAGGCGCAGGCAATGATGGACGCGATGAAGCGCTATTTCCCCGCGACGGTGAAGTATACGCAGCCGCATGGGGGCATGTTCCTGTGGGTGACGCTGCCCGAGGGCATGAGCGCGATGAAGCTGTTTCCCAAGGCATTGGAGCGGAGGGTCGCCTTCGTTCCGGGCGATCCGTTTTACATCGATGTCCAGGATGCCAACACGCTGCGGCTCAATTACACCAATGCCGACTGTGACACCATTGCGGAGGGCATCCGCAGATTGGGTGATCTGCTGAAAGAGGAACCATGAAAAAAGCGGCCAGTGGCCGCTCGCCCCTCCCGAAAATCGCCGCAAATCGCCCAATGAGGGCGAACGCAGCCGATTTTTACGCAATTTCTTATAAAGTAAAAAGGCATCCTCTTGTTCCGTGCGGACAAGGGGATACCTTTATTTGACGCGGATAAAGCGTTACGGCTGCTTGCCGATGTACGCCAGGATGCCGCCGTCCACATACAGGATGTGGCCGTTGACGAAGTTGGAGGCGTCGGAGGCGAGGAACACGGCCGGGCCCTGAAGATCCTCGGTTTTGCCCCAGCGGGCAGCCGGCGTCTTGGAGATGATGAACTGATCAAACGGATGACGGCTGCCGTCCGCCTGGCGCTCGCGCAGCGGAGCGGTCTGCGGGGTCTCGATGTAGCCCGGGCCGATGCCGTTGCACTGAATGTTGGCCTCGCCATACTCGGAGCAGATGTTGCGGGTCAGCATCTTGAGGCCGCCCTTAGCCGCCGCGTAGGCGGAAACGGTCTCGCGGCCCAGCTCGCTCATCATGGAGCAGATGTTGATGATCTTGCCGTGGCCCTTTTCGATCATGCCCGGAATGCACGCCTTGGAGACGATGAACGGGGCGTTGAGGTCCACGTCGATGACCTTGCGGAAATCGGCGGCGCTCATCTCGAGCATTGGGATGCGCTTGATGATGCCGGCGTTGTTGACCAGGATGTCGATGATGCCGACTTCCTCGCGGATCTTGGCCACGGTGGCCTGCACGGCCGCCTCGTCGGTCACGTCGCAGACGTAGCCATGCGCCTTGATGCCCTTTTCTTCATAGGCGGCGACGCCCTTGTTGACCAGATCCTGGTTGATGTCGTTAAAGACGATGGTCGCGCCGGCGTCAGAGAGCGCGTTTGCGATCGCGAAGCCGATGCCGTAGGAAGCGCCGGTAACGAAAGCCACCTTGCCCTCCAGGCTGAAATTCTTCATAAAGTCGTTCATGGGAAAAACCTCCTTCATATTGTTGTCCTATCTGAGCCGATGATGATCCGGCGCGGTCGGTCAGCGCAGGTCGATCGGATCGATGTTGTCCATGTCGTCAAACTCCTGGTTTTCACCGCACATGCCCCAGATAAAGGTGTAATTGCTGGTGCCCACGCCGGTATGGATGGACCAAGACGGGGAGATCACGGCCTGCTCATTGTGCATGAGCAGATGGCGGGTCTCGGTCGGTTCGCCCATCATGTGGAAGACGACGTTGTTGTCCTTGAGCTCGAAGTAGAAGTAAACCTCCATGCGGCGCTCATGCGTGTGGCAGGGCATGGAATTCCAGTTGCTGCCGGGGGCGAGCTGGGTCATGCCCATGCACAGCTGGCAGCTCTGCATGACGGCGGGATGGATGTACTGGTTGATGACGCGCTTGTTGCAGGTTTCCACCGATCCGAGCGGGCGCTTATTGGCCTTGTCGATGTCGATCTTGACGGTCGGATAGGTCTTATGCGCCGGGCAGGTGTTGATGTAGAACTTGGCGGGGTTGGAAGGGTCCTCGCTGGCGAAGCTCAGCTCCTTGGCGCCCATGCCGACATAGAGGCCGTCATACTGCTTGAGATCGTAGACGGTGCCGTCCACGGTGATGGTGCCCTTGCCGCCGATGTTGATGACGCCCATCTCGCGGCGCTGGAGGAAGGTGTCGGAGGCCAGCTCCTTGCAGCCGACCAGCTCGACGCTCCTGTCAACCGGCATCACGCCGCCGGCGATAATGCGGTCGAAGTGGGAGTAGGTGAGCATTGCCTCATTCGGGGCAAATACGGTTTCAATGAGGTACTCGCTGCGCAGGCGGTCTGTGGTATAGTGCTTGGCGTCCGCGGACGCGGAGGGCTGACGGACTGTCAGTTGCATAGGAAAAACCTCCTCTTTCTCGTAGAACCATTTCAGGTGTTCTAAGTATAGCACAATTTTCTATAAAAAACCAGATCATTGCGCGGTGATACGGGATTTTTGTATACTTTCTCGGTCAGGTTTGACAAGTGGTCTGATGTATAGAGGGCTCACGCATGTTTTTTCCGCCATGTGGCAGAATAGGGGAAAATCATTTGTGAGAAGGAGGCCGCGCATGGAGGACTCGATCACGCTGTGCCCGCTGCTTGCGCGCAACCTGGAGATTTTCCGCGACCGGCTCGGCGCGCCGACCAATGCGGATGTCATCGTGCGCAGATTTCGCTCGGGCGCGTTTGAATCGGCCGTTCTGGCGATCGACGGCATGATCGACGCCAGGGAGATCGACGAGAACATTCTCAAGCCGTGCATGGATCTGCCGGATACGGCGGGCGAAAGCGTCCCGCCTGCGGAGCGCGTGGAATTCCTGATGGCGCACGCGGTATCCATCCTGCCGATGAAGATGAAGGAGAACGTCGACGAGATTCTCGCGGATGCGCTCAGCGGCCAGAGCGTGCTGCTGAGCGAGGGCTGCGCCGTGGCCTGCGTGATGGACACGCGGGGCTTTGAGAAGCGTTCCGTCGGCAGGCCGGAGGCGGAGCAGGTCGTTCTCGGCCCGCATGAGAGCTTCAACGAGTCCATCCGCACGAATATCACATTGCTGCGCCGGATCGTCCAGCGGGAGGAGCTGATCACCGAGTTCGTCACCGCGGGCGGGAAGATGAAGACGCGCTGCGCGCTGCTCTATTTGCGCGGGACGGCCGATGAGGCGATGGTCAGCCGCATCCGCGGGCGCATTGAATCGTGCGATTACGATTTTGCGCTCACCACCGGCGAGATCGAGCAGCTGGTGGAGGAGCATCCGCTGTCGATCATTCCCCAGTGCGTGCGCACGGAGCGGCCCGATCGCGCGGCTTCCTTCCTGGCGGAGGGGCAGGTCGTCGTGCTCACAGACGGATCTCCTGCCGCGCTTGGCGCGCCCGCGACGCTCTGGCACCAGCTGCACACGCCGGACGACGCCTCCATGCGCTGGCAATACGGCACCTTTCTGCGCTTGGTGCGCCTGCTCGGCGTGCTGATCCATGTGTTTTTGCCGGGCGCTTATCTGGCGGTTCTGCGCTTTCATCCGGAGCTGCTTTCCCCGATGCTGCTGACCAGCGTCTATGAGACGAGCAGCCGCGTGCCCATTCCGGTCTATCTGGAGGCGCTGCTCATGACGCTCGCCTTTGACCTGATCAATGAGGCCGGCCTGCGCGCGCCCGGCGCGATGGGCAATGCGCTTGGCATCGTCTCCGGTCTGATCCTCGGGCAGAGCGCCGTCAGCGCGGATATCGTCAGCCCGCTTCTGCTGATCGTCGTGGCGGCCAGCGGACTGGGCGGTTTCTGTGTGCCGGGCTATGCGCTGAGCATCGGCCTCAAGCTCGTGCAGCTGCTGTTTTTGACAGCGGGCGCCATGGGCGGACTGTATGCCATGTGCCTGCTGCTGCTGTGCTTCTCCTGCGCGATGTGTATGCTCAGCTCCATCGGTTCGCCGCTGACGGCGCCGGTCACGCCGCACCGGAGCGCCAACCCGGATATTCTGCTGCGTCTGCCGCTCAGATTCCAGAAAGCGAGGGCCTTCTTTGCCAAACACCGTGCTTGAAACGCGCGTGCGCGCCGCTTATCGTGCCCAGGCGTGCGCCGCGGCTATCTCTGTGGGCGCGATGGTGTTTTCCATGGGCGCAGGCATCGCCATTACGATTTGTCTGAACGCCGCGTATATCAGCGCGCTCTCTGTCTTGCCGGTCACGGCGCTGACGGCCTTGGCCTGCCGGCGCTCGCTGCGCCGGCAGGCCGAGCGCAGCGGGCAGCAGAGAGCAGAAAGCGGCGGGCTTTCCCGCGCGCTGTGCGTGCTACTGGCGCTGACGCTTGTGGCCTGTGCCATATTCTGCCTGGCCGCGCTGGTCAACCTGGCCGAGCAGTCCCTGCTGCGGCAGGCGCGCATGACGTGGATAGCCGCGCTGTCGCTGCTGGCTGCCGGATTGTGCGCGCTCAGCGGAGGCACGGGCATCTCGCGCCTGGGCTTCATGCTCAGATGGATTTTGCCGGTGGGGCTGCTCGTCCTGTGCGCGCAGGGGCTTACGCTTGAATCGCACGCGGGGCTGTTCCCGCTGCTGGGCAGGGGCACATCCCAGCTGGGGCTTTCGGCGCTCGCTATGCTGGGCGGCGCGGCGCCCGTGCTGATGCTGATGCTTCCGCCGCCCGCGCTGCGCGAAGCGGGAGAGGAGGCGCAGCGCTGCCCCGTGCCGGGGCCGGGCTTTTTCATGGGCCGCGTGCTCGCGGGGGCGGTCGTGGGCATTGTGCTGCTGGTTGTGCTGGCGCTGTGCAACTCCTACGAGTCGCTCAGGACGCTGCAAAACTGGGGCGAGCGGATGTTTATCCTCTGCTGCAACGAGCCGCGCGAGGGCATCTTTCAATCTCTGCTGACGCTGCTGCAGATCACCGCGATGATGATTGGCGCGGTGAGCATGATCTGTGCGGCGGAGCAGGCGCTCGTGCGCGCGTGGCCGGGGCTGGGCGCGCACCGGATGGGCCTGGCGCTCTGCCTGGTGCTGTGCGGCGCCGCGTTTTACGCGCTGATCCGCTTCGGATTTATCATTGCGCTTTCCTGCGCGCCGTTTTTGCTCATTCCGCTTGCGGTCTGTCTGCTGGGATCGGGAAGGATGTGAATGCTGTGAATCATGTCTGTGCGAAAACGACGGCGATTGTCCTGATGCTGTGCGTGTGCCTGGCGCTGCTGGGCGGCTGCGGCGGCGGACAGGAGATCGAAAGCTGCCTGTTCGTGCTGGCGATGGCGATTGATCCCGCGCCGGACGGCAATCTGACGGTGACGGTGAAAGCGCTCTCCGGCACGCAGGAGGCCACGGGCGGGGGCAGCGAGTCCGCCTCGGGCGAAGGCACGTCGGAGGATTCCGGCGGAGGAGGCGAGCAAGGCGGCAGCATGGGCGGCATCTCCGCGCTGGAGCAGGCCGAGCCGGGCTATATCGTGCTCAGCGCGACGGCGTCCAGCTGCCTGCGTGCGCTCAGCCTGCTGAGCGCGACGACGCCGCGCAACGTCAATCTCTCGCAGCTGCGTGAGGTTGTCATCAACCGGACGCTCGCGGAGAGCGATGCGACGCTCTCCATTCTCAAGGAAATCCATTCGATGTACAATGCCAACGGCGGAGCGATTGTGGTGGTCACGCCGGATGACGCAGGGGACTTTATCCGGCGCCAGCGCGCCATCCTGGGCATCCGTCTGTCGAAATATCTGGAGGTGCTGTTTGATCACTTCGCGGAGATCGACACCATTCCGCCGGACGCGCAGCTTTCCGCGGTAATCGCGGCCATGGAGTCGAGCACCATCGACGCAACCGCCGTGTATGCCGCGGGCAACAACTTTGAAAATACGCTTGTGCTCCCCGGCACATCCGAAACCGACCGCCTGCCCGGCCATCTGCCGCGCACGTCGCCGGCGGAGAATGAATACCTCGGCAGCGCGCTGTTTTCCGGCCCGCGCATGACCGGCGTGCTCACGGGGGATGAGACGGGATTTCTTTGCCTGATGATGGGCAAGGCGAAGACGCGCACGTCGTTCATCAACGGCGCGCAGTACAAGACCAATCTCTCCACGCGCGTTGTTCGCAATATCGATAAGCAGACCGGCACGCTTGATATACGCATCAGCATGAATATGACGCTCATCGCCGGGGAGGAGAGCCAGACGGCCGGGCACATTGCGGCCCAGATCGAGGAGGGAGCGGCCAACGTGCTGCGCAAACTGCAGACGGCTTCCTGCGACGCGATAGGCTTTGGGCGCATCGCGGTGCGAAGGAGCCTGGATATCCCCGGCTGGGAGAGCATTGGCTGGGAGAACGTGTACGTGGATTCGCCGGTAAAGGTGACGGTCAGGGTGGATGTGCTGTAAGCGGCAGGCGTTTTCCATATTCCCGATCGAAAAGAGGCCGTCAGGCCGGTTTGGAACATTGCGGGAAAGCAACTTTTCCGGGTAAATCAGGCTTTTTGCGGGCCTAATGCCGGCGCCCCGTCAAAGGGCTTTTTTCTGCTGCTTCCGTGGAGACAGAAAAAGCCTCTTTGAAAGCCTTTGGGCGTCAATGCTTGGTTTTTCCGGAAGATCCGGATTTTTACCCTGACGGCTCCCTTTTGAAACGCGTTATCTTCTGCGAAGCCCCTTCGGATAGTGGTTTTTCATCTGGCCGTTTGCCTGTTTGCCCCAGCCCAGCGATACGCCCTCGTGACACAGCAGCGTGTATCCCGCGGGAAGATCGCCCAGCTCGAGCGTTTCTCCGGCCTGATAGGAAAGCGCCTGCTCATACGTCAGCGATACCGAGCGCGCCGCCTGTTTAGGACGCAGGGCCATGGCCAGCGCGTGGTCGGGTTCGGCGCGGCGGCCCTCCGCATGGGCCAGCAGCAGTCCGGTGCGCAGCACGCGCAGGCCGGTCAGAAGCTCCGGGTCAAGCCCATCGGGCCATGCCCACAGGCAGCCGCCCGAGGCGCGAAGGCGGGGGAAGTGCACGCCGGGGGCGAGAACATCCGGCAGGGAGAGCGGCGCATCCTTTGTCCCGCGGGAACACTGGCCGCGCGCGGGCTTATTAGCCCTGCCAAGCGGCCTTTGCGCGGCGCATTCGGGCGCGGATGACGCGCCCGAATGATTTTGCAGCAGGGAGACGAAGTGTCCCTCGCCGCGAATTTCGTGCGGATAGAGATGCACATAGCCGCAGTCCGCCCGCGGCAGACCGGGCAGGGCGAACGGCACGAGCGTGAATTCGTCGTGGATATCCAGGAAGCGCCTGAGGACGCCCTCGTTCTCCGTGTCGTTGAACGTACAGGTGGAATAGACCAGCGTGCCGCCGGGGACGAGCATCCTGGATGCCTCTTCCAATATATCCAGCTGGCGGTCGGCACAGCCGCGCGGTGAGTTTTCATTCCATTCATCCCGCGCCTCGGCCTGGCGGCGGAACATGCCCTCTCCGGAGCAGGGCGCGTCCACCAGAATCCGGTCAAAGAACGCGGGAAAGCGGGATGTGAGCTGGCCGGGCAGCGCGCAGGTGACCACGGCGTTCTGCACGCCCATGCGTTCGAGGTTGCGGGAGAGCACCTGCGCGCGGGAGGGAACGGGTTCGTTGCACACGAGCAGCCCTTGCCCACCCATCAGCGCGGCGATCTGCGTGCTTTTGCCGCCGGGCGCGGCGCACAAATCGAGCACGCGCTCCCCGGGCTGTGGATCAAGCGCCGAAACGGGGGCCAGCGCGCTGGGCTCCTGAAGATAGAACAGCCCGCCCTCGTGCAGGGGGGAGAGGCCGGGGCGCGCGTCGCCTTCCACGAAATATGCGCCCCCGGCCCATGGCACCGGCCCGCCCAGGCCGTCGATGGGGCAGGGCGGCGTGCCGTCCGGGCACAAAAGAAGATTGACGCGCAGAGCGCGGGCCACGGGCTGCTCAAGCGCGTTTTGGTACGCAAAAAAGCCTGCTTCACCGAGCAGGCGCTTCATTTGGCTGATATAAGCAGGGGGCAGCGGATTCATAGATTGGAATTCTCCTTGGCAGTCAGGCCTGCGCGGCATGGGGGTCATCGTTGCTTGGCAGCAGCACGGCGCAAAGGCGTCTGCGCTCATCGATGCCGGATTCGACCACGTACATGCGGCCGATCTCACAGGCGGAGTTGAATACGGATTCCGTCGTCGTCAGGATGCAGAATACGCTTTTCGAGGCGCGGGAAAGCATGGGGCGGAATACGACATTGGGCGGCTCCAGGCCCGCCTTGCGCAGCTTTTGCGCGAAGCGGCGATAGGCCGTGTTGGCTTTGGCGGCATCATGATAGACATCCGGCGACAGCACAAGCGTGCCGACGCCCCGGTCGATCTGGCTGGATGTCTGATAGCGGCCTTGCCAGGGCCTGTCCTCGGGCCAGGCGATGATGTCTACCACAGCGCGGCCCGTCTCGATGGTGCGCATCCGCAATCCCTCCCTTCACAAGAAAAACATGTTTACATATTGATTATAACACACTTGCGAAGGAAACGGCAAGAAAAACCGATGTATTGCCAATATTTTCAGCATATTTTGTGATGTTTGATGTGTATATTCGTTCACTTAGCGTCAGAACGCGGGAATCACCTGAGCTCCTGCGCGGCGCAAAGCGCGGCGACGCAGCCCTCGCCCACGGCCTTGGCCACCTGCAGCGGCGCGCCAGTGCAGTCGCCCGCGGCGAATACGCCGGGTACGCTCGTGCGCATCTGGCGATCCACGCGGATAAACGCGCCGTCCATTTTGAGCCCGGGCAGAAGCGAAGAGAGGGCCAGCGCCTCGCGGAAGATGAACACGCCGTCAAACGGCAGATCCGTACCGTCCGCGCGAAGGCCGGTTGCCCGGGCTTCGCCGAGGATGGCCTCGGGCTTTTGATCGCTGACCGCGATGCGCGAATCCAGGGCGCCGTTCGGCTTGCCGAAGAATGTGACGCTTTCGCAAAGGCTGGCCAGGAAGTTGGCCTCGCTCAGCGCCTCCGGTCCCTGCGCGATGACGGCGACGCGCTTGCCGCGGTAGAGCATGCCGTCGCACGTGCCGCAGTAGCTGACGCCGCGGCCGAGCAATTCGTTTTCGCCGGGCAGCAGGCGCGGCTGCCTGGCGCCGGTGCACAGAATGACGCGCCGGGCCTCCAAAAAGTCCGCGCCCAGGGAGAGCGCGAAGCTCTCGCCCATGGGCAGAATCTGGTGGACGACGCCGGGACGCAGCTGTGCGCCCATGGCCTCCGCCTGCGTGATCATCGCGTCAAGCAGCCCCTGGCCGGAAATATCCGGCAGGCCGGGATAATTGCCGATATGCGCCGCGCGCGTGAGCCAGCCGGTATTTTGTCCGATGACGACGATGGATTTATCCCGCTTCCGGGCGTTGATCGCGGCGGAATAGCCCGCCGGACCCGCGCCGATGACGGCGATGTCAAACATATTGGATACCTCCAGAGATGATCGGCCCCCGGGCCGAAACCCTTTGTGTTATTTGAGCTCCACGGTCTTTCCGCTCAGCGTGATGAACAGCGGCTCGCCGTCAAGCAGCTTGACGGCGGCGCCCCCGCGGAACACGCTGATCTCGATCAGCCGGCCGCGGTAGACGATCTTGAAGGCGTAGCCCTCCCACCCGTCTGGAAGCTGGGGATCAAAGCTCAGGCTGCCGGAGATCGTGCGCATGCCCGCAAAGCCCTGGACGATCGACAGCCAGCTGCCGGCCATCGAGGTGATGTGCAGGCCGTCGGAGGTGTCGTTGTTGATGTTGTCCAGATCCAGACGCGCGGTGCGCCGGTAAAGCTCCTGCGCCTTGTCGAGCTCGCCGATGCCTGCGGCCAGGATGCTGTGCACGCAGGGGGAGAGGCTCGACTCGTGAACGGTCATCGGCTCGTAAAATTCGAAATTGCGGCGGATGGTGTCCTTATCGTACAGGTGCTCCAGGAAATACAGCCCCTGAAGCGTGTCGGCCTGCTTGATGAAGCAGGAGCGCAGAATTCTGTCCCAGCTCCACTTCTGGTTGAGCGGGCGGTCCTCCGCCGGCAGGCTGCTGGCGGGCATGAGATCCTTGTCAAGGAAGGTGTCGTGCTGCACGAAGATGCCGAGCTCCTCGTCATAGGGCAGGTACATCTTCTCGCTGATTTCGCGGAACCTGCGGATCTCTTCCGCGCTGACGCCGAGCGTCTGCGCCTTCTCGCGGGGGACGAGCATCAGCTGGTCCGCCGTGTAGGAGAGCACCCATGCCGCCATGCGATTGGTGTACCAGTTGTTGTTGACGTTGTTCTCATACTCGTTGGGGCCTGTGACGCCATGGATCATGTATTTGTCCGCGCGCTTTGAGTAGTGAACGCGCCCCGCCCAGAAGCGGGCAATGCCCAGCAGCACGTCGATGCCGTAGTCGTTGAGGTAGCTGCGGTCTCCGGTGTACTGCGTATACGCGTAGATGGCATAGGCGATGGCGCTGTTGCGGTGGATCTCCTCAAAGGTGATCTCCCACTCGTTGTGGCATTCCACACCGGTGAAGGTGACCATCGGGTAGAGCGCGCCGGGCAGGCCCTGCTGGCGCGCGTTGTGATAGGCGCCGTCGAGCTGAAGCCAGCGGTATTTGAGCAGGTTGTGGGCCACGTCCTCTCCGGCGATGGCGGTGTACATCGGCAGACAGTACGCCTCGGTGTCCCAATAGGTGGCGCCGCCGTATTTTTCGCCGGTGAAGCCCTTGGGGCCGATGTTCAGCCTGGCGTCCTCGCCATAGTATGTGGAGAAGAGCTGGAAGATGTTGAAGCGGATGCCCTGCTGCGCGGCGATATCGCCGTCGATGCGCACGTCGGCTTTCTCCCAGCGGCGTGCCCAGGCGCGCTCCTGCTCGCGGCGCAGCGCGTCATAGCCCGCCGTCTGCGCGACGAGGGCGCCTGTGCGCGCGCTCAGGGAGAGCTGGCTTTCCTGGTGATCGCGGCTGGTGGCGACGCAGACAAATTTGTCGCAGCCCACGGTCTCATCCGCCTCGCAATCGAAGACGAGCTTGCGGGCGACGTAGGCCTCCTCGACGGAAACCTTGTTCTTTTTGGGGCGAGACGCCGGCGAAGCCGCCATTGCGCCGCACACGGCAAAGCGCGGCGTGCCGAAGGGATTTTCCTTCGTGCGCACGTTGACGCTCAAAATGCCGTTTGCGTCCTCGTCCTCGCCCTCAAAGAGCCAGAACGTCTCGTCATAATTGGAATCTTCGTTGTGCACATCGGCGTCGATGGCCGGAATCAGGGCGACCTTGCAGTCGTAATCCGGCGTTACGCGGCAGCGCAGGGCCAGAATCTCCGGCCGGGCGATGGACACAAAGCGCTCAAACCGCACGCGGACCGCACCCTCTGCCCGGTGAATGACAAACTCGCGGCTGAGTATGCCGGACTGCATGTCGAGCACACGGGAGAAGGATTCCACCTGATCGTTGGCCAGGTCGATATCCTCCCCGTTGATCCGAATGCGCAGGGAGATGATGTTCATGGCGTTGATGACCTTGCCGAAGTAGAGCGGATAGCCGTTCTTCCACCAGCCCACGCGGGTCTTGTCCGGGAACCAGACGCCCGCCAGATAGGTGCCGCGGTGGCTGTCGCCGGAGTAGCGCTCCTCAAAGTTGCCGCGCATGCCCATGTGGCCGTTGCCGATGGAGGTCATCGATTCGGACAGGCGCATATCCTCCCGGTGAAGCTCCGTTTCCACGAGCTTCCAGGGATCGTAAGCGAAGATCGTTTTCATGGCGATATATCCTCAAGCTTTCTTCTTTTCGGTTTAGGATGACCGTAAAAGAGCATATCATGTCAAAAAAGCCGCAAAAGACTGCGGCTTTGGTGGTTTGCATCAGGAGAGCACGGGAATCTTGACGACAACCTTGCGGTAGTGCTTGGGGAATTCGTGATGGCAGCCCGCCTTATGGCCGTCGCTGGGGAACATGATGTAGAACATGCCCGGGCGCACGGAGACGGACGTGGAGGTGCCGGTGTAGAAGTAATTATCGTGCTCAGGGTCCTCGGAAACCTTGTTCAGCTCCTGAATATGGGCCCAGGACATGCGCTCGCCGCCGGCGATGCAGTATTGCAGATCGATGTAATTCTTATGTGCCTCCAGGTTGACGGTGTCAAGCTGACGGGTATCGCCTTCGGAGACCGTTGCAAACAGGCCGTTTTCCAGCTCATACCGGCCGGGCTCCAGATCGGGCGCTTCTGCCAGAAACGCGAAGGCGAGCTCCATGTCTTTATGCAGCGCGTAGTAACGCTCTTGTTCCTCGATGCGATCAATGATCACAGGGATCGACCTCCTTTTTTGGTTCGTTCTACATTATAGAGCAATTGGAAAAAACAGTCAAGAGGAGCGCGCGCCGGGGGCGCTGACCGCCCGCAGGATGCGCATATTCAGGTCGGACAGCGCGTTAAAGCGGCCGTAGTGCTTGCTCAGATTTTCGGTGACTAGCATGCCGCATTCCTCCCGTTACAGCATTTACCTCAAGCCTGCGGCAATCGGCCGCGGTGTGCTCACTTTGGTTCATATTCATCCGCGAAGGCAATGACGGCCTGGCGGATGCGCTCGCTGCCCGCCCACATGTCCTGTGTGTCGGCGACGCGGTTTTCCCCCGCGGCCATCGCGCGCATGATGGCGTCGCTGATATCGCCGCTGTGGTGGGAGTAATCAAAGTAGGAATCGAGGTCGGTGATCCACTCGATGCGCGAGGAGAAATCGTAGATTTCCACATTGGGATAGTCAAGCAGCAGCTCGCACACCCTCGCGCGGGAGCGGAATTGCTGCTCGGAGAGGCCTCCGCGCGTCATCGTGTACCAATAGGCGACGGAGTACGGCGGCATGTAGATTTTGAACGTCGTTTCGGGATGCGCCATGACATAGGGCTCGATGTGCCTGCGAATGTTCTCCGTGGAGCGCTCGATGCGGTATTCCGGATCGGTCATCTCCTTTTGAGGCGAGAAGATAAAGCTGTCGAATACGCTTTGTGAGGAGAAGGTCACGTCCGTCCACTGGTACATGTCATCGCGCTTGGTGGCCGTGGACTTTCCGATGTTTTTGAGCATCCTGGGAATCTTGACGAGCACCACGTCGCGGTTGAGCAGATAGTTCACATCGTCGAGCAGGCTGTCGTTCCACAGGTAATCGTAGATTTCCTCGTCGTCATCGGGCGGGCCCATGAGGCTGTAGGCGTCGACGGCAAGGATGGCAAGCTTAAGCTCATGCGTGTCCAGCACATGGGAGAGCTGCCAGCCCATCTGCGCCGTATGCGAGCCGCGCATGGGCAGCTTTACGGAAGAGACGCCGAAGCATTCGTCGATCACCGACGGATGGCTCATCTCGATCATCGATGTGCCGAGAATCACGGCGTCGTATTCGTAATTCCTGGCGATGCCCGGGTTGTTGTAGCTCTCCTGATCGTACAGGGGAAGGATGGCGGATTCGCGGTATTGCTCAAACGGGTCGACGATATACACCAATCCTGCGCAGAGCAGCAGCCCCAGCACGCATATGGCCAGGGTGAATAAGGACCAGCGTTTGACGGTGCGCAGCATGATCACGCGTTCTCCTTTCCGCATTTTCCCATTTAGTTTACGTGGTTTCCCAGAGGATGTCAAGGTGGATGGATACAATCCTCTCTCGATTGAAAGCCTTAATTGCCGCATGAGGGACGCGCCGGGCCGGAGGGGGCAGATCGCGAAGCGGGCGTCCCCGCCGGAAGCGGGGGACGGCGCCCTTTCCTCCAGGAAACGACCAGGGCTCCGGGGATGACGCTGCTCCCGCTGCATCCTTCTCTTGTTCATTTCCACCCTGTGAATTCAAGCATCCAGACAAAAGCGGAAGGAAAAAGGAAGCGCCATGCAGCGCGTAGAGAAATGCCATGGCCGACGGCGGTTTTCCATCCTGCATGAGGGGGAATTCATGGTTGGCAATTCGCGCCTGAGAGGGTATAATAGGAACAGAACATACACAGAAAGGGGCATTTATATGGCCAATCCCAATATTCCCACCCCGCATATCACCGCCAAGGAGGGCGACTTTGCCCGCACGGTGCTGATGCCGGGCGATCCGCTGCGCTCCAAGTTTATCGCGGAGACCTATTTGGAGGATGCCGTGCTTGTCAATAATACGCGCGGCGTGCAGGGGTATACGGGCACCTACAAGGGAAAGCGCGTGTCCGTGATGGCCTCGGGCATGGGCATTCCGTCCATCGGCATCTATTCCTACGAGCTGTTCAACTTCTATGGCGTGGAAAACATCATTCGTGTCGGCACGGCCGGCGGCCTGGGCGATAACGTCAAAGTGCGCGATGTCGTGATGGGCATGAGCGCATATACCAACTCTAACTTTGGCCGCCAGTTTGGCTTTGAGGGCAATGTGGCGCCGTGCTGCTCGTTCAGGCTGCTGGAATCCGCTGTGTCCGCCGCGCGCAGAATGGGCATCGAACCGAACGTTGGCGCGCTGTATTCCTCCGATATCTTCTACGATGAGTCCGGGGCGGGCGGCAAGCTCAAGAAGCTGGGCGTTCTGGCGGTGGAGATGGAGTCCGCCGCGCTCTATCTCAACGCGGCTCGCGCGGGCAAAAACGCGCTGGCCATCTGCACCATATCCGACCACATCTTCACGGGAGAATCCCTGTCCGCGGAGGACAGGCAGACCACCTTTACCCAGATGATGGAGATCGCGCTGGAAATCGCGTGACGCGGGGTGAGGACGACACATGAGCATGGAAAGAGCGAGGGCTCATCTGAAACGGTATGGGCTTGAGGACAGAATCAGGGAATTTGACGTCTCCAGCGCGACGGTGGCGTTGGCTGCCGAGGCCCTGGGCTGTGAGCCCGCGCATATCGCCAAAACGCTGTCCTTTGAGCGTGGGGACGGCGCCGTTCTGGTGATCGCCGCGGGCGATGCGCGCATCGATAACGCGAAGTTCAAGGCGGCGTTTGGAATGAAAGCGCGCATGCTGAGCGCGGACAGGGTGGAGCCGCTGATCGGCCACGCGGTCGGCGGAGTGTGCCCGTTCGGCGTCAACGAGGGCATACCGGTATATCTGGACGCGTCCCTCAGGCAGTACGACATCGTGTATCCCGCATCGGGGACGTCGTCAAGCGCTGTGAGGCTGACACCCGATGAGCTGTATCGCGCGAGTGAGGCCGCCGGCTGGGTGGACGTGTGCAGGGAAAAATCATCGATTTAAAGGAGTTTTTATGCTGAACCGAATCTTTATTTCCGCAGATATCGAGGGCACCTGCGGCATCGCCCATTGGGACGAGACGATCCTCGGGAAGGCGGATTACGAGCAGTTCCGCCGGCAGATGACGGCGGAGGTTGCGGCGGCATGTGAGGGCGCCGCGGCGGGCGGAAGCGACGATATCCTGATCAAAGACGCGCACGACAGCGCGCGAAATCTGACTCCGGCCAGCCTGCCGGAGGGTGTGCAGATCTTTCGCGGATGGGGAAGCGACATCCATTCGATGATGTCCGGGCTGGATGCGAGCTTTGCGGGCGTCATCTTTACGGGCTATCATTCCTCCTCGAATACGGATGCCAATCCGCTGTCTCACACGATGAACCTGAATAACGTCTCCATCCGCATCAACGGCATACAGGCCAGTGAAATGGTGATCAATACGTTTGCCGCGGCGATGTATGACGTGCCGGTGCTGATGATCACGGGCGACGTCGGCGTGTGCGAGGCCGCCAAGCGCCTCAATCCGAATATCGTCACCGTGCCGGTGAGCCGCGGCTGCGGCAACGGCAGCATCTCCATCCATCCGCAGGAGGCGGTGCGCCGCATCCGCGCGGCCGCGGAGCAGGCCGTGCGCGAGGGCATTGCGAACCCGGACAAATTCAAAATCGACATGCCGAACAAGTTTGATGTCGAGGTCGAGTTTGTCAAGCACAACATGGCGCGCCGCGCGGGCTTCTATCCCGGCGTGCGGCAGACGGGCGCGCGCACGGTGATGTTCAGCTCGGATGCGTACTATGAGGTGCTGAGGTTCTTCATGTTCTGTCTGTGATGAATGGGCTGTATCCCAAAAACGGACAATGAAAAAAGAGACCTCCTGTTGTAGAATAGGGAAAATCTGCAACAGGAGGTTTCGTCATGTCCAGAACTTATACGAAGGTGGAGCCGCTGGCCGCTTTTGCATCCATAAGGGGCGTTAAATCACGCGATTCTCCTCGCAGCTGTGGGCAAAGAAGGAGATGCCCCGCATGCCGTTCAGATGGATGCTGTAGGCGCCGGCGCGCGCGTGATGAACCTCGCCCGTGTCGGAGATGATCTCCCTTGCACCCATCAGATCGCTGGCGGTGAGGTAGATGTCGATGGGATGGGCGCTGCGGTTGATGAGCGTCACGGCGCAGCCATCCTGAGCGGGCTTGCCCAGCGCATCGACGCCGCCGGAGATCGTGCGGATGACGCCGAGCACGTCGTCGCACGGGGCGATGTACGTGCATTCTCCCGTGCGCAGGGCTGCGTGCTCCCGGCGCATGGCGATCATCCTGCGGTAATAGGCGAGCATCTGCGCGTCCTCGTGGCCCCAGGGGTAGGTGCGCCGGCAGAACGGATCAGCGCAGCCCTCCATGCCGGCCTCGTCGGCGTAGTAGATACAGGGCATGCCCGGCACACTCATGATCATGCGCAGCATCATGTGCTCGCGCAGGGTGCCCACCATGCGCTCCTCCTGGGTGAGCTGATGTTCGGCGCGGCGGGAACGGGGGATATCGTTGCCGTCGTTTCCGGCCAGCACGTTGAGGATGCGGGGGCGGTCGTGGCTGCCCATCAGATTCATCAGCGAGTAGAGGAAGGGCTTGGGATAGTTCTGGCTCAGCGCGGAGAGGCTGAACGCGACGGCCTGAGCGCTCTTGCGGCCCATCAAAAAGTCGATCAGATTTTCGCGCAGCGGGTAATTCATCACGCTGTCCAGCGTGTCGCCGAGCACGTAGGAGCGCATCACGCCGTATGCGACCTTGTGGCTGGCATCCTCCCAGACCTCACCCAGCACGGCGGCGTCGCCGTTGACAGACTTGACCTCCCGGCGCAGCTGGCGCAGGAATTCCATCGGCAGTTCGTCCGCCACGTCAAGCCGCCAGCCGCTGGTACCCCGGCGGACCCAGTGCTTGACGACGGCGTCCTCTCCGCCGAGGATGTAGCGGCGATAATCCTCATCCAGCTCGTTGACATTGGGCAGCGTCTTGAATCCCCACCAGCAGTCGTAATCGTCCGGCCAATGGCGGAAGGTGAACCACTTGGCATAGGGAGAATCGGGATCGCGATACGCGCCGACGCGCTCACCGTGCGTGCCGCGGCGATTGAAGTAGACGCTGTCGTCGCCCAGGTGGGAAAACACGCCGTCGAGCATGATGCGAATCCCCAGCTTTTTTGCGTCCTCGCACAGCAGGGCGAGCGCCTCCTCGTCGCCGAACATCGGATCGATCCGCATGTAATCGCTGGTATCGTATTTGTGGTTGGTGCGCGCGTGGAAGATCGGATTGAAGTAGATGACGCTGACGCCCAGCTCCTTGAGATACGGAAGCTTCTGGCGAACGCCCTCCAGGTTGCCGCCGAAGAAATCGTTGGCGAAATTGTCCCCGTTTTCGGAGATATTGAGCGTGGGCATTTCGTTCCAGTCGGTGTGCAGCTCGATATTCTGGCCGTCCTTGGCGTGCATGAGGGCATCGGTGCCCTTGCCGTGATAGAAGCGGTCGACCATGATCTGATACATCACGCCTTCGTGCATCCAGTCGGGCGTTTTGTAGTCCGGGTCATAGACGGTCAGCTGGAAGCTCTCCTCGCTGCCCATCAGCCCCGTGCCGCAGCCGGTGTCATCCGATGCGCCGAGCACAATACGCTGGCCGTTTACGGTCGCCTCAAAGCGATACCAGTACAGACAGGGAGTCTGGCAGACGGTGATCTGCGCCTCATAATACCGCCGGCCGTTGCGCATGCCCAGCGGACGCATGGGAAAGCGATGCTCCTCGCCGTCCCAGATGCGCAGATCCAGCTTCTCCGGCTCGCCGGAGCCCGTCACCGCCACGCGCAGGCGCACCTGCGCGCCCGCGGGTAGCGCACCCAGCGGGGTGCGGTAAAACCTGTCGGTGGTGTCATGATGAAGAACCATTGGAAACACTCCATCCATTTTGTAGTGTAGCGCAGCGTCCGCTCCGTCTTTGGGCGCCGGAAAGGCCGCCCGTACTGTGCGGGCCATCCACACGCTGCGCGCGCTTCCCTTGGAAACACAACGTTTTTATTCTAGCGTACTTTGAATGTCCTGTAAATCCCTTTTTTTATGCTCTTCGCCCCAAGAGTTCACATTTTTGTTGCATTCATATTGCTTCACCGCTACATCTGCGCTTTATAATGAACGCATACATAAAGAAAGGAGGGATCATCCCTTGAAGGGCGTAAGGATAGGCGTCGCGTGCGCGGCGCTGGCCGCGGCAGGCGCGTTTGCGTGGCTGAGCAGCACGCCTATCAAAGAGCACACTGTGCTGGAGGCATCTGCCGCAGCCATATCGGACGAGCAAACGCAGGAAACCGCACCGTATTTGGACGACGGGCAGGATGATGCCCTCGGGGAGACGGTATCCCATCTCTTTCCGGAGCTTGACGAATCCGCCATTACCGCGGTGATGGTGATCACGCCGGAACGCACATTCAACTTCCGCTGCGCGAAGCCGGGTAAGGTCAGCGTCAACGGCCAAAAGGCGGACGCCGAAATCTTCACGACGCTGATTGGGCAGATTACGACGATCCCCGTCGTCTCACAGGCGGCATTTACGCCGTCGTGCGATCCGATGCTCACGCTCACCATCGTCGCGGGGGAAGAGGAGTTTGTCGCCTGCTTCTATCACGACGGCGGCACGGGCACGCTCACCAAGGTCATCAGCAATCCCGAGGGCGAGCCGCAGTACGGCCAGACGGATGGCTGGCGCATCGGCACGCTGCTGCTCACATGCGACGGCACGCGGATTCAGGATGAGAGCGGCCAGGAGACGCCGGTGCAGGATGTCAACGCGCTTCTCTGAGCGGCGTGACGCCCGTGCGCGCAGACTTTGATGAGACGGGAAGACGCAGCGCCTTTCCCCGAAGAATCCCCGTCGGACGGCTCATTGCGGCCGCAACCTTGCCGCCGACGATTACATACCGAATGCCCTTCGGAGCCGAGTCGGGGCTGCCCAGCCCCGGAAAATCGGCCGTATCGTGGAGGGTATCCGGGTCAAAAACCACCAGGTCCGCATCGCATCCCGTGCGCATGCGGCCTTTTTTTGCAAACCCGAAGACCAGCGCGGGCAGCAGCGTGATATGCCAGACGGCCTGCTCCCAGGTCAGCTCACGGCGCTCGCAGACCATGCGGCGCAGATAGCGCGGGAAGTTTCCGGCGATCTGAGGATGGCCCTCGCCGGGGGCATACGCGCCCGCGTCGGTGGAGGACATGGCGAGAGGGTGGCGCGCAATGGTGTAGACGGCTTCCTCATCGCCCGTGTTGACCACGACGGCGTCGTGCGGGTGCGCCGCGCGCAGGTGCTCATAGAGCGCCTGATCCGGCACACAGCCGATGTGAGGACCGGTGATCACCCGCAGGTGATGCAGCTCGATGCCGTTGTCACGCATGATGGTGGGCTCAAAGAGGGCCGAACCGATTGTCGAGCACCAGTCCTTGTACATGCCGCTGTCAAAATACATGTCGATGCCCGCGGCGCGCGCCTGATCGATCATCGCCAGCGCCGCGTCCTCCACGCCTACGCCGTATTGGTACACGAAGTGGGAGACGATCATCCGGCAGCCCGAGACGGACGCCAGATCGATGGCCTCCTGGAGAGAATGCAGGTCGGTCATCGAATTCATGCGGGTATCGATGGCAGCGGGGCGGCCATATTCGCATGCGATGTCGCACAGCGTGGTCATTTCCTCGATGGATGCGCCCGGCGTGTAAGCGGGCCCCAGGGAAACGCCCGCCGCGCCGGCCTCCATCGCCTCGCGGCACAGACGCGCCATCTGCGCGGCTTGCGCCGCGTTTGCCGGCTGAAAGGGATCGATGACGCCCGCGGCCCGGCGCAGCGCGCACATGCCGATCAGCTCTGCCTGATGGATGGGGAACGCGCGCTGCTCGCCGAGAAAGCGCCCGATATCGAGCGGAGAGAAGCCGCAGTTGCCGCCTACGGATGTGGTGATGCCCTGCAAAAGCGAGAGCTCGCCCGTGCGCATATGGCCGTCGATGTGGCTGTGCGGGTCGATGAAGCCCGGGCAGACCATACAGCCCGATGCGTCGATCCGCTGCGCGTCCCCGGGGCATGCGACGCCGCCCGCTGTGCCGACGGCGGCAATCCGCCCGCCGCTCACAAGCACATCGCCGCGAAAGGAAAGCTCCTTTTCGGGATCGATGACGGTTCCGCCAAAGATGAAAAGCGCAGACATTTTTATTCTCCTCTCTCGTGCTGCGCCTAAGAAAGCCCGCACACATGGCGCGGGCTTTCTTAGGCGGGCAGCGCAGAAGCGCCGCCCGTGCACACCCTGCTTTTATCATACACAGTCCGGCGGCGGGAGGTGCACACCCGCCTGTGCCGAACCACGGCTGTAATCAGAAACCGAGCTTAAACTTCGTCCAGATGTCCTGGAACTTCTGCTCATCCTCGCTGGAGAGGTTAAGCACATACTCGGCGTCGTCAATGCGCTCATAGATGCCGGAGAACACCGGGTTCTCCTTGTACCAGTCCGCCAGCACATCCTGCGCGGCCTCGTTCGGGCTGCAATAATACTGCCACTCGGCGCACACGGCGGCGACCTCCGGACGAAGCAGATACTCCAGGAACAGATTGGCGTTCTTGGCATGCGGCGCATTCACCGGGATGAAGCAGCCGTCGATGCCGAAGCCCAGACCCTCCTGCGGCCAGACAACCTGGAGATCCGGATTCGCGTCCAGCGCGAGGGCGACAAACGGCGTGAAGGTATACGCCACGGAGACATCGCCGGAGACGAGGTAGTTGTGCAGGTTCTCATACTCCAATACGTGGATATTCGGGCGCAGCTCCTCAAGCTTTTCGGCCGCCTCTGCCAACACGGCCTCGTCCGTTGTGTTCATGCTCTGGCCCATGGACAGGAGAACCATGCCGATGGTTACGCGGGCGTCGTCGATCAGGCCCAGGGAATCCGCGAGAGACGAATCCCACAGATCATTGAAGCCCTTGATCTCGATATCCACGACGGAAGGATCGTAGACGATCAGCGGGATGCCGCTGACATAGGGGATGACGTACTCGTTGTCGGGATCAAAGAACTGGTGCGTGAAATCCTCGTTCAGATTGCCGTAGTTGGTCACGATTTCCGGATCAAACTTCTGCATCAGGCCCGCCTCGCGGGTGGTGTTGAGGATGTAATCGCTGGCCAGGATGATGTCGTAATCGCCGCCGTTGACCGCGGAGAGCTTCTCATACATCTCCTCGTTGCTGGCGAAGGTGGCATAGTTGACCTTGATCCCCGTCTCTTCCTCAAACGGCTTGATGACGGTCTCGTAATCGATGTAGCCTTCCCAGGTGAAGATGTTGAGCACCGCGTCGCCGTCGGCCGCGTCCTCGGCGGCCTCCGTCTCCTCGGCGGGGGCTTCCGTCTCTTCCGGCGCCTCGGTCTCCACCGGGGCTGCCGTTGCCTCCGTCGCCGCGTTGTTATCCGAGCTGCATCCTGCCAACAGGAACATCAGGCACAGTGCCATGCATACAAGCAGACCTTTTTTCATGTTTACTCCTCCCAGTTTTTACAATTATTCAAACGCCGCAAGTTTCCTTACCGCGATGAATCCATCCTTTTGTCGTTGACCGCGCGGATCAACTGGCTGAGCCCGACGAACAGGAAGATCGCCCCGAGCATCAGCGTGGAGAGCGCGTTGATCTCCGGCGTGCCGCCCGAACGCAGGCCGGTATAGACCTTGAGCGGCAGGGTCGTCGTTTCCGCGCTGGTGACGAAGAACGAGATCACCACATCGTCAAGCGACATGGCCGCCGCAAGCATCATGCCGGAGATGACCGCGGGCATGATCAGCGGCAGGGTGATATCCCGCAGGATGCGCATGAGGCTTGCGCCCAGGTCGCGCGCGGCCTCCTCGATTGCCGGGTCCATGCCGATCAGGCGGGATTTCACATTGATGAACACGTATGGCACGCAGAACGTGGTGTGCGTGAGCACGAGCGCGCCCATGCCCAGCTTGACGCCCAGGGCGGTGAACACGGCCAGATACGCCATGCCCAGCACCAGCTCCGGGATCATCATGGGCAGCGTCGCCAGCGATTCGATTGCGCCCGCGCCCCTCAGGTGACCGCGCGCCAGGCCGATCGCGCCCAGCGTGCCGATGATGCCGGACAATACGCTGGAGAGCGCGGCCAGAATCAGCGAATTCTTGAGTGCGTCGGCCATCAGCGCATTGGAGAACAGGCGCGTATACCAGCCGGTGGTGAAGCCCTGCCATACGCCGATGGTGCGCCCGGAATTGAACGAATAGATGACCACCATCAGGATCGGCAGATAGAGGATGATCAGCACGAGCGTCAGATAGATGGGGGAAAAGATCTTGCGCTTTTTCTTTCTCCTGGCCGCCATCAGAACACCCCCAGATCGTCGCCGCCGCTTCGGCGGTAAATCAGGTAGATGCCCGCTGTCAGCACGATGAGCACCATGGACATCGCGGAGCCCGTATTCCAGTCCCTCACCTTGAGCAGCTGATCGCGGATCAGGTTGCCCACGAGCATCAGGCCTCCGCCCATGATATCCGACAGATAGAACAGGCCCACGCTCGGCACGAACACCAGCACGCAGCCCGCGAGAATTCCCGGCATGGTCAGCGGCAGCGTCACGGTCAGAAATGCGCGCCAGGGCCTGGCGCCCAGATCGCGGGCCGCCTCGACCATCGTAAAGTCCATCTTGTCCACCGCGCTGTGGCACGGCAGGATCATGAACGAAATCAGGCAGTATACCATGGCCAGCAGCACGGAGCCATAGGAGCCCAGGAACTTGATGTTCTTGTCGATCAGCCCCAGCGCGCGCAGAACGCCGTTGATCGGCCCGTTGGCCTGCAGAAGAATCTTCCAGCCGTAAATGCGCACCAGCGCGCTCGTCCAGAACGGGATGATCACAAGCAGCATCAGCAGCGCCTTATAGCGCCTGCCGGCGCGCGCCATGCAGTAGCCGAACGGATAACCCACCAGCAGGGAGATTACCGTCGTCAAAAGGGCCAGCTGCAGGCTGTTGAGAAAGACCTTGAGATAGTCCGCACGCAGGAGGCTCCTGTAGTTGTCCAGGGTGAATGCCGCGCCCAGTGAAAAGCTTTGCCCGCTTTGAACGAGCGATGTGCCCAACACATAGATCAGCGGCAGCGCGACCAGCAGCACGGCAATGCAGGCCATCGGCGCGACAAACAGCGCGCTGCGCCTTGCCTCGCCGCGCTTCGCGGCGGATTTATGCGTCATAGGACGCACCTCCTATGACGGCGGCCTGCGCCGGATTCCAGTGCAGATACACGCGCGCGCCCGGCTGCGGAGCGTCGGCCATGCGCGCTTCGCTCGTGGCGACGGCCTCGCTGCCGTCGCCTAGCTGCGCGTAGGTGAGCACGCTGCCGCCGGCATAGCGCACCTCGCGCACCGTCGCGGGGAGGCTGAAGCCCTCCGCGGGCTCCACGGAGGCGCGCATGCGCTCCGTGCGCACGCAGAGCTCGCACGTCTGTCCGACGGCCAGCGACGCGCGCGCGGCGTCGACGGTGTAGGAGCCGTTTTCGTTTGCGACGAGCGCGGTCTGGGCGTCCACGCGCTCCACCTTGCCGGTGAGAATCGTGGAACGGCCGATGAACTGCGCCACATAACGCGTCCTGGGCGCGTCGTAGATCTCCTCCGGCGTGCCCAGCTGCTCAAACCTGCCGCCGCGCATGACGGCGATGCGGTCGGACATATTCACCGCCTCCTCCTGGTCATGCGTGATATAGATGAAGGTGATGCCCAACTTTTTTTGCAGGCGCTTGAGCTCCAGCTGCATCTGGCGGCGGAGCTGCAAATCGAGCGCGCCCAGCGGTTCATCGAGCAGCAGAAGCTGGGGCTGCGGCGCGAGCGCGCGGGCAATGGCGATGCGCTGGCGCTGGCCGCCGGAGAGCTGCGCCGGCATGCGCTTGGCGTATTCGCTCATCTGAACGAGCTCCAGCATGTCGTGCACGCGCGCGGCAATGGTCTTCTTGTCCGCGCCGCGCACGCGCAGGCCGTAGGCTACATTCTTTTCCACGCTCATGTGCGGAAAGAGCGCATAGCTCTGGAACACGGTATTCACCGGGCGGCTCTCGGGCGGCAGCGCGGTCATGTCCTGACCGTTCAGGATGACCTGGCCCTCGTCCGGCGTCTCCAGGCCGGAGATGATGCGCAGGGTCGTCGTCTTGCCGCAGCCGGACGCGCCCAGCAGCGTGACGAATTCGCCTCTGTGCACATCGAGAGAGATATCCGAGAGGATATCCCCCTCTCCGAAATTTTTGGATATATGCCGTAGGGAAAGAAGAATCTCCTGCATGTCTGCCTCCCGGCTCAGGGCCGCACGGTTTTTCTTTGGATGGATCACGGTCTGTCCGAGGAAAAACTGCTCCGCTCGGCATTCCTATGAAATCAGGAAGATTATATTCGATGTTTCTGCCCGTGTCAACCCAAATGTTTACGGTAAAAATTGTGCGGGTTTAGTTTTTGTAAACAACCGGCGCGAATTCGCCCGTGTACGGCGCGTCGGAGGCGAAACGGGGAAGGGAATGGGCCGCCTTGGCGGCGGCAGGATGACAGATTGAGCGGAAAAAACGGGTTTTTGTGCATGATCTATTGCGCCGGGGGCATAAAACAGGTATGATAGACATATCGCTGAACGCTGACGAGAAAACCCGCCCGAAGAGGGAGAGACGGTTATATCGGTAAAATAAGGCGCGTGTTGATCAAGCCGGCCCCCATGCCGGCAAACCGAAACGATAGAATGTCTGAGGACGGAGGCATGACCATGTTCTATTATTACGATCCGACCTATTGGCTGCTCGTTCCCGGGCTGCTGCTCGCGCTGTACGCGCAGTTCAAGGTGTCTTCCGCCTTTCGCAAATGGAAGCAGGTGCCTTCAAGCACCGCGCTGACCGGCGCGCAGATCGCAAGGCAGATCCTTGACAGCAACGGCTGCGGCGGCGTGCGCATCGAGCCGGTCGCCGGCAGCCTGACCGATCATTACGATCCGCAGAACGGCGTGCTGCGTCTGTCTTCCGAGGTGTACGGTTCGCGCTCCATTGCCGCGCTGGGGGTGGCCGCGCACGAGGCCGGGCACGCCATTCAGGATGCGCAGGATTACGCGCCGCTGCGCATCCGCGCATCGCTTGTGCCGGTGGCGAACATCGGCTCCGGCGCTGCGATTCCGCTGTTCATGCTGGGGCTGATTATGAGCTGGCAGCCGCTGATCAAGATCGGCATACTCTGCTTTGCGCTGGCGGTGCTGTTCTATGTGGTGACGCTGCCGGTGGAATTCAACGCATCGGGCCGTGCGGTCGCGGTGCTCTCCTCGGGCTATCTGCCGGAGGAGGAGGTGCGCGGGGTGAAGGCCGTGCTTTCCGCCGCGGCGCTGACGTATGTGGCGGCGGCGCTGCAGGCGTTGCTGCAGCTTCTGCGCCTGATCATCCTGGCAGGAGGCCGCAGAAGAAACGACTGAGAACGGCAGGAGGAAACGTGTCATATTCATCGGATACGAAGGAAGAGCTGTGCCGTCTGGAGCCGGACAGCGTCTGCTGTCTGCTGGCGGAGCTTTCGGGCATCGTCTCCGCGGCGGGATCGGTGCTTTACCGGGGCGGCGGAGAAAAACGCCTCGTCATTGAAACGGAAAACAGCGCCGTCGCACGGCGGGCGTTCCGTCTGCTCAGGGACGTGTTCGACGTACAGCCCGAGCTCGTCACCCTGAAGCGGGCCAGGCTCGGCGGGCGCAGCGCGTACCGCGTGGAGGTTGGACCAGATGAAGCGCCGTTTGTTCTGGAGGGCTGCGGCATCGCGGTGGCGCAGCGGCGCGGCGTGCCGCGCGATGTCACCGTGCGCAAGTGCTGCCGGATGTCGTTCCTGCGCGGTGTGTTCCTGGCCAGCGGCTCGGTGACCGACCCGGAGAAGGAATACCACCTCGAGTTTGTGCTGGGCGATGAGGCGTTCGCCCAGGCGCTGCAAAAGCTGATTTCCCGCTTTGGCCTGAGCGCGCACATGGGCAGGCGGCGGCAGATGACGCTGGTCTATCTCAAGGGCCAAAACGAGATCACCGATATGCTCAGCATCTTCGGCGCGCAGAGCGCGCGCTTTGCGATGGAGGACGCGTATATCCGCAAGGAGCTGCGCAACAATGCCAACCGCGCGGTCAACTGTGACAGCGCGAACGTCCAGCGCGCCGTGACGGCCGCTTCCCGTCAAACACAGGCCATTGAGCGCCTGATCGCCGCCCGGGGGGAACAGAGCCTGCCGCCGGTGCTTTTGCAGACGGCGAAGCTGCGCCTTTCTTATCCGGAGGTGTCGCTGGAGGAGCTGGGCAGGCTGTGCGATCCGCCGGTGGGCAAGAGCGGTGTCAACCACAGGCTGCGCAAGCTCGAGCAGATGGCTGCCGAGATCGAAGGGATTTAGGCGGCGGGAAAGGAGAAAACCATGGAACTGACTGTGAACGCGGCGCTCAACGGCGCCATGATGTCCAGAGAGGCGGCGCAGATCGCGGGGAGGATGAGCGAATTCCAGTCGCGCGTGCTTCTGCGCCATGGCGATATGACGGTGAATGCCAAGTCCGTGATGGGCATTTTGTCGCTGGGAATCCGCGACGGGATGCCGGTGACGATCCTGGTCAGCGGTGAGGATGAAGCGCGCGCGGCCTGCGTCCTTTCCGGGCTGCTTGGGGCTTGACAGGCGCGGATAAATTGCTTATAATATCAGCGATATCAGGCGATGACGGGGAATGCAGGGTATATCCGCCTATTCAGAGAGCGCGGCCTTGGCTGAAAGCCGCGCAGGAGGGATGGCCCGACGCTCCGAACCCCATCAGCCGCGGCGCCAAGAACGCCGCCGTCTGCCCGCGATAAGGGCTCAAGTCGGGGGCGGGGTGGGGCGCCCACCCCGGGGGGTACGCGTAGCAAACCGCGTCGTCCCCGTGGTGGGTCGGGGGGTTTTTGTTTTTCAAGTGCGCCGAAAAGAGAGGAAGAGGAAAATGGCCAAGAAAAACCAGCAGGAATTTGTTCAGCACATCACCCCCCGCGGTGAGGATTTCTCCCAGTGGTATACCGATGTGGTGAGGCTCGCCGATCTGATGGATTACACCCCTGTGCGCGGCTGCATGGCGATCAAGCCCTACGGCTACGGCATCTGGGAGCTGATCCAGCAGCAGATGGACGCGGAGTTCAAGCGCACGGGGCACCAGAATGTGTCCATGCCGATGCTCATTCCCGAGAGCCTCCTGCTCAAGGAGGCCGATCATGTCGAGGGCTTTGCGCCCGAGGTCGCCTGGGTGACCCAGGGCGGCACGGAGCCGCTCCAGGAGCGCCTGGCCATCCGCCCGACGAGCGAGACCATCTTCTGCACGATGTACGCCAAATGGGTGCAGAGCTGGCGTGATCTGCCGCTCAAGTACAACCAGTGGTGCTCCGTGATGCGCTGGGAGAAGACGACCCGTCCGTTCCTGCGCACGGCCGAGTTCCTCTGGCAGGAGGGACATACCATCCACGCCACCGCCGAGGAGGCGCAGGAAGAGACGATGCAGATGCTGTACGTCTATCGCGATTTCTGCGAGAACGTGCTGGCGATTCCGGTCTACTGCGGCCAGAAGAGCGACAAGGAGAAATTCGCCGGCGCGCGCGCCACGTACTCCGTCGAGGCGATGATGCAGGATGGCAAGGCGCTGCAAAGCGGTACCAGCCACAACTTTGGTACGAACTTCTCCGAGCCGTTTGAAATCAAATTCCTCGATAAGGACGGCACGCAGAAATATGCCCACGAGACGAGCTGGGGCGTGAGCACCCGCCTGATCGGTGCGATCATCATGACCCATGGCGATGAGCGCGGCCTCAAGCTGCCGCCGAAAATCGCGCCGGTTCAGGTGGTCGTCGTGCCGGTGGCCGCCCACAAGGAGGGCGTGCTGGAGGGCGCCAAGGCCGTGGCCGACAAGCTGGCCGCCGCGGGCCTGCGCGTCAGGTTTGACGACCGAGACAACGTCACCCCGGGCTGGAAATTCAACGAATGGGAGCTCAAGGGCGTGCCGGTGCGCGTGGAGGTTGGCCCGCGCGATCTGGCCGAGGGCAAGGTGATGAGCGTGCGCCGCGATACCTTCGAGAAGGCGCCGCTGGATATCGAGGGCCTCGAAGCGAAAATCGTCGAGATGCTTGCCGCCGTGCAGCAGAATATGTTTGATACGGCGAAGAGCTTCCGCGACGCGCATACCGCCGACGTGCACAATATGGAGGAGCTCGGCGAGCAGGTGAACGGCGGCTATGCCAAGGCCATGTGGTGCGGCGAGCAGGCGTGCGAGGATGAGATCAAGGATCGCTTCAGCGCGTCTTCCCGCTGCATGCCGTTTGATCAGACGCCCATCGGAGAGACCTGTGTGTGCTGCGGCAAGCCGGCCAAGAAGGTCATCTACTTCGCAAAAGCGTATTGAGATCGGGCAGCCCTGTGCCGCAAGGCGCGGGGCTGCGTTCTTGTAAATCCCGGTACGGGCTCCGCCGGGATGAAGATGAGGAGAATACAGGGTGACACGATGAGAAAAAGAAAAGTGGAGGCGCTTTTGCTTCTGGCAGCTGTGCTGGCGATTGCGTTGATTTGGGCAAGTGGAATAGGGATGATCCATGTCAACTGGCCGCGTGCGGGAGAAGGCACGGTGATGACAGAAAAGGGGTTCCGGGACAACAAAAAGAGCTTTTATATCGATGGCGGCGACGAATATGGCGTCGTTTATGATGGGCCTGGGTTTACACTGCCGGCGGGTGTGTACCGGCTGAAATGGACGATTGAGACCGACGCAGACAACCTGTTTCGCATTGTGAGCAGCAACGGGGCGAGCATTGAGCCGAGTGAGATTGCAATTCCGGCGAATACGTGGACCAGCTATGCGGAGTTTGAGCTGAAGGAAGATGCGGATGATTTGCAGATACTCGTCGACTTTGAGGCGGGAAGCAAGTTACAGATTCAGCAATTGGAACTGCGAAGCTGCGCATTTGCGGATCAAGCGTGGAATTTGACATTTTTTGTTGTGGCGCTGTATCTGCTTTATGTCGCGTATTCGCGCGGCCAGCTGACGGAGGAAAGGCGAAGCGCGTTGTTCGTGCTGGGCGTGACAGTCGTGATTGCATCCATCCCAGCCCTGAAGGATAATTTGTATTTGGGGCATGATGCTCAGTTCAATTTGGCGCGTTTTAAAAATCTGGCAGACGGACTGACGAAGGGGCAAATTCCCGTTCGTGCGGGAGGCTATTCTTATGAGGGATACGGCGCGATTACCTCTGCGTTTTATCCCGATATATTTCTGTATATTCCGGCTCTGATAATGCTGTCCGGCGCCTCTATCCAATACGCAGTGCATGTTTTGTGGATTGCTCTGCACATTTTTACGGCGGTTTCCATGTATGTTTGTGGAAAGAGAATCTTTGATGATGCGTCGGGCGGGCTTTGCGCTGCCGTGCTGTACACATTGGCGGCATACCGTTTATCGGATGTGTATACGCGCTTTGCGATCGGAGAAGCCCTTGCCATGGCATTTATTCCTCTCTTTTTTCTGGGCCTGTGGGAAATTGCGTTTGGAGACAGGGAGCGCTGGATTGTGCTGGTGATTGGCGCGACCGGCGTATTCCAGAGCCATTTGCTGGCCACGGTGATTTGTGCGCTCGCTGCGGTTTGCTTTTATCTGCCGCTCGTGGGGAAAATTGTGCGTGAGCGCAGATTGACGTCCTTGGGAAAGGCTGTCGTGTCGACGGTGCTGGTAAACCTGTTCTTTCTCGTTCCGTTTGTGATGTACAGCAGGCAGGGAATCGGTGCGGATTCCATTCTGAGCCTCAATTCGATGAATGCATTTGCGCCGGCACAGCTGTTCCTCCTGGGGCGGGGACAGCTCGATGCGGCTGTGACGGATGGAAGAATGGCGATGTTCTCCTTGGAAATTGGATACCCGCTGATCGTTGGCGCCGTGATCGGCGTGAAGGAAGCATTGGGCGGCAAGGGCATGAAGGAAAAGTTTGTGCTCCTTCTGGGCGCGATGGGAGCCATATTTGCGTTTATGACAACGGAACTGTTTCCGTGGGATTTTGTGGCGGCTGTGACACATACGTGGAGCAACTTTTTGCAGTTTCCCTGGCGGATGCTGATGATTGTTGATGCCGTGCTGGCGCTTGCCGCAGGTTTTGGCTATGCCCGTGTATTTGGAGGAAAGAAGGATTTGGCAGCTGTGCTTGTGCTCATGATCGCGGGCTTTGCCGTGCTGCCGCAGTTGTCCAGCGTAGCGGCAAGCAAGGGCTGCCTGGCGTACGGAGAGACGATCACATCAAAGCTGATGCACAGAGAATATACCCTTCCCGAAACAGATGTGCGGCAGACATCCGACCGCGGCATTCTGAGTACAGGTGATGTTTTGGTGCAGGATTATCAAAAGGATGGGACAACTATTACAGCAAATGTCAGCGCACAGACGGACGCTTCGATTTCTTTCCCGCTTTTCGGGTTTGACGGATATAAAGCGACATTGGATGGAATGGAAATCCCGTGGACGCTCGGTGAAAACAACAGGCTGACGGTATCGCTTGCCCCGGATGAGGGTGGCGAACTGCGCGTATGGTTTGCGGGCAGAACGATTTGGCGCGTAGCGGACGGTGTATCCCTGGCGGCGATTGTGGTGCTGGCGCTGATCACACTGTGCGGCCGCAGAGGTGAAGTCGTTCGACGGAAGAAAAATGAATAATGAAAAATATTCATCTTAAACGATAAAAAAGTTCATCTGTGCCGTAAAAACGACTTGACAGCCTCCTTGATGCGTGATAAGATAAGTGCAATATCCGGCAATGAAGAGGAAGTGTCCGCGGGAAAGCGCGAAGCGAGGGAGCGACGGTGCAAGGCTCCTGCGTGGAATCGCGGATTGTGTCGCCTCAGAGCCGCAGGCTGAACATCCGATGAGGGATTAAGTAGGTCTGCCGGAGTCCCACCGATACAGGGGAAAGGGCATAACGGCTTGGCCGCGGCGTGCCCGGTGAGCGTGCGCAGGCACGGAATTTAGGTGGTACCGCGAAGCAGCCTTTCGCCCTAAACGAGGGAGGAAGGCTGCTTTTTAGGACTTTCAAGGAGAGAAGAACGATGAAACTCAACGGAGCGGCTATCCTGATCGAGTGTTTGATCGAACAGGGCGTGGGCACCGTCTTCGGCTTTCCCGGGGGCGCCGTGCTGCCGATTTACGACGAGCTGTACAAGCGTCAGGATCGGATCAATCACGTTTTGACCGCGCATGAACAGCATGCCGGCCATGCGGCGGACGGTTATGCCCGTGCCAGCGGAAAGACGGGCGTGTGCATTGCCACCAGCGGCCCCGGCGCGACCAATTTGGTCACGCCGATCGCGACCGCGTATATGGACTCCACGCCGGTGGTTTTCATCACCGGCAACGTGCCTCAGAGCCTGATGGGCACGGATTCTTTCCAGGAAGCGGATATCTCCGGCATGACGATGCCGGTGACCAAGCACAATTATCTGGTGACCAGCGTGGAAAAGCTGGCGCAGATCATCCGCGAGGCGTTCTATATCGCCTCGAATGGACGGCCCGGCCCCGTGCTGATCGACATCCCCAAGGACGTGCAGATCGCCGAGACGGAATATGAGCCTGTCAGCGGCGAGGCGCTGATCCCGCGCCTGTCCATGAAGCATCCGACCGCGCAGCTGCGGCCGGAGGGCGAGGCGCTTGAGCGCTATAAGACCAAGGCGGAGCCGAGGCTTGAGCAGGCGGCGCAGCTGATCGCGGAGGCTCACCGGCCGTTGATCTACTGCGGCGGCGGCGTGACGCTCTCCGGCGCGCAGAGCGAGCTGATCGCCCTGGCCGAGCGCGCGGATGCACCGGTCGTCTCCTCGCTGATGGGCCTCGGCGCCGTCCCCGCGACGAACGACAGGATGCTGGGCATGCTGGGCATGCATGGCACGCACGCGGCCAACATCGCCATGCAGCGCTGCGACCTGCTTATCGCCGTGGGTGTGCGCTTCTCCGATCGCGCGCTGGGCAACGCGGCGGCATTCGCGCCGAACGCAAAGGTGCTGCACATCGACATTGACCGCGCGGAGATCAACAAGAATGTCTCCACCACGCTGCATATCACAGGAGACGCGCGGGTGGTGCTGGAGCTGCTGCTCGCCCGCGTTAGCCAGAAGCATCACGGCCAGTGGATGCAGCAGGCGCGCAGCATGATGGAGGACTACCTGAGCGACGAGCTCTTTGAGCCGCGCAAGATTTTGAGGGCCATGGCCAGCCTGGCCCCGCAGATGACGGTGGCGACGGATGTGGGCCAGCATCAGATGTGGACGGCGCAGCATTTCCCGTTCCTGCTTCCGCGCCAGCTGATCACCAGCGGCGGCCTGGGCACGATGGGCTTTGGCTTGGGCGCGGCGATGGGCGCGGCGGCGAGCGATCCGCAGGGCAGGCCCGTGGCGCTGATCACGGGCGACGGCTCCTTCCGCATGAATCTGACGGAGCTTTCCACCATCGCGTATTACAACATCCCGGTGATCGTGGTCATCTTTAACAATGGCACGCTGGGCATGGTCAGGCAGTGGCAGACGCTGTTCTTCGGCCACCGCTACAGCCAGACGACGCTCGACCGGGGGCCGGATTTTGTGAAGCTGGCCGAGGCCTACGGCCTGTCCGGCACGCGCGTGAACACCATGGAGGCGTTCACGCAGGCCTTCGGGAAGGCGTATGCCGAGGGCAGGCCGTGCATCATCGAGTGCATGCTGGATATCGACGAGATGGTCGCGCCGATGGTGGCGCCCGGTTCGCCGATCGACTCCTTCTGCCTGAACTGACGGAGGTGAGAGAATGTACATCCATCCCGACAATTTGCAGCGCTACACCGTGGGCGTATTGGTGGACAATGAACCGGGCGTGCTCTCGCGCGTTTCCGGCCTGTTCTCCCGGCGCGGGTTCAATATCGAGAGCCTGGCCGTCGGCCCGACGCAGGACAGGGAGGTCTCCCGCATCACCATCGTCGTCCTGGGTGACGACGCGCATATCGAGCAGCTCGTCCAGCAGCTCTACAAGCTCATCTGCGTGCAGAAGGTGCAGGTGATGCAGCAGCGAAACGCCGTGGAGCGCCAGCTGCTGCTGGTCAAGGTCAAGGCGGGCATCGCCGAGCGCGAAGGGCTTATGCGCCTGGTGGATATCTTCAAGGCCAAGGTGCTCGATGTCACCAAGTCCTCGATGGTTTTGCAGATCACCGGCGACAATGACAAGATCGCGGCGCTGATGAAGCTGCTGGAGGACTACGGTATTCTGGAGCTTGTGCGCACCGGCGTGGTTGCCCTTGAGCGCGGCGAGAACGTGATGAGCTCCGATATCTTTGACTGAGGCCGCATGGGCGCTTGATGACAGGGTATGTACCGAATTGATTCGGACACATAGATGACAATCATGCGATTATCGCACGACAAAGTAGGAGGAAACCAAAATGGCACAGATGTTTTACGCACAGGACTGCAACCTCGAGTACCTGAATGGGAAGAAGATCGCCATCGTGGGTTACGGCTCTCAGGGCCATGCGCACGCGCTCAACCTGAAGGACTCCGGCTGCGACGTCATCGTCGCGCTCTACGAGGGCTCCAAGAGCTGGAAGAAGGCGGAGGACGCCGGTCTCACCGTCATGACCACCGCCGAGGCCGCCAAGGTCGCCGACATGATCATGATCCTCATCAACGATGAGAAGCAGGCCGCCATGTATGAAAAGGATATCGCGCCGTACCTGCGCCCGGGCATGATCCTCGCGTTTGCGCACGGCTTCAATATCCACTTCGGCTGCATCAAGCCCCCGAAGGATGTCGATGTCGTCATGATCGCGCCCAAGGGCCCGGGCCACACCGTCCGCAGCCAGTATCTGGAGGGCAAGGGCGTGCCGGATCTGATCGCCGTGTATCAGGATGCTTCCGGCAAGGCGCAGGATTATGCGCTGGCTTATGCCGCGGGCATCGGCGGCGCGCGTGCCGGCATCCTCAAGACGACCTTCCGCGAGGAGACCGAAACCGACCTCTTCGGCGAGCAGTGCGTTCTGTGCGGCGGCGTGACCGCCCTGATGAAGGCCGGCTTTGATACGCTGGTCGAGGCGGGCTATCAGCCGGAGAATGCCTACTTCGAGTGCATCCATGAGATGAAGCTCATCGTCGACCTCATCTTCGCGCACGGCTTTGCCGGCATGCGCTACTCCATCTCCAATACCGCCGAATACGGCGATTACGAGATCGGCAACCGCCTGATCACCGAGGAGACCAAGAAGGAAATGAAGAAGGTGCTCACCGAGATCCAGGACGGCACGTTCGCGCGCAACTGGCTGCTGGAGAATCAGGCAGGCTGCCCGCACTTCCTGGCCAAGCGCCGCATCGAGGCCGGCAGCCAGCTGGAGGAGGTCGGCAAGGACCTGCGCAGCAAGATGAGCTGGAGCGGCAAGGTCGAGCTGTGATGCTGCGCTGACCGTGGTTTTCCTCCCCTCGCGGGGAGGAAAGCCCTTATCACTTCCCATCACTCATTTTGAAGGAGAAAAATCAAATGGCAATCAGTGATCGCGTCAAGACCGGCCCCGAGAAGGCGCCGCATCGCTCCCTGTGGAAGGCTCTCGGCCTGACCGATGAGGAGCTTACCCGCCCGCTGATCGGCGTGGTATCCGCCAAGTCCGAGTGCGTGCCGGGCCACAATCACCTGAACAATATCGCCCAGGCCGTCAAGGACGGCATTCGCATGGCGGGCGGCGTGCCTGTCGAGTTCCCGGCCATCGGCGTGTGCGACGGCATCGCCATGGGCCACGTGGGCATGAAGTATTCCCTCGCCTCCCGTGAGCTGATCGCGGACAGCTGCGAATCCATGGCCACCGCGCACGGCTTCGACGGCATGGTTTTCATCCCCAACTGCGATAAGATCGTTCCCGGCATGCTGATGGCGGCCCGCCGCCTGAACCTCCCGGCGATGGTCATCTCCGGCGGCCCGATGATGCCCGGCCGCATGCCCGGCGGCAAAAGCGACATGGATCTCAACTCCGTGTTCGAGGCCGTGGGCGCGTACAAGGCCGGCAAGATCGACGACGAGGGCCTGAACGCCGTGGAGTCCTCCGCGTGCCCGGGCTGCGGCTCCTGCTCCGGCATGTTTACCGCGAATTCCATGAACTGCATCACCGAGGTCATCGGCATGGCGCTGCCGGGCAACGGCACGATCGCTGCGGTGGATGCCGCGCGCATCCGCCTCGCCAAAAAGACCGGCATGCGCGTGGTTGAGCTGGTGAAGGAGGGCCTCACGCCCGACAAGATCATGACCGAGGCGGCGTTCCACAACGCGCTGTGCCTGGATATGGCGCTGGGCTGCTCCACGAATACCGTGCTGCATCTGCCGGCCATCGCGCACGAGGCGGGCGTCGACTTTAACCTTGACTGGGTCAACGAGACCAGCGCAAAGGTGCCCAATCTGTGTCACCTGGCCCCGGCCGGCGCGCATCACGTCATCGACCTGCACCTGGCGGGCGGCGTGATGGGCGTCCTGAGCGAGCTCAGGGGCCGCGGCCTGCTCGATGAGAGCGCCATGACCGTTTCCGGCATGACGCTCGGCGAGGAGATCGCCCAGGCGAAGAACCACGATCATGAGGTCATCCGTCCGTTTGACGATCCGTATTCCCCGACCGGCGGCCTGATGATCCTGCGCGGCAATCTCGCGCCCGACGGCGGCGTCGTGAAGCGCAGCGCCGTGGCCAAGGAGATGCTCGTGCACGAGGGCCCGGCCCGCGTCTTCAACAGCGAGGACGAGGCCATCCAGGCGATTTACGCCAGCAAGATCAATCCGGGCGACGTCGTCGTCATTCGCTATGAGGGCCCGAAGGGCGGCCCGGGTATGCGCGAGATGCTCAGCCCCACCAGCGCGATCTGCGGCATGGGCCTGGATAAAGAGGTGGCGCTGATCACCGACGGACGCTTCTCCGGTGCGACCCGCGGCGCGGCCATCGGCCACGTCTCCCCCGAGGGCGCTTCCGGCGGCGTGATCGGCCTGGTCGAGGAGGGGGACATCATCTCCATCGACATCCCGGCCGGAAAGCTGGAGCTCAAGGTCGACGACGAGACGCTGGCCAAGCGCCGCGAGAAGTGGGTTTGCCCGCCGCCGAACGTCACCAAGGGCTATCTGGCACGCTACGCCAAGCTGGTCTCCAGCGCGAATAAGGGCGCTATTGTCGAATGATCAAGCATTCTGCCGGCAAGTGAATATGGCGGTCCCGCTCTGTATGAAACGGAGCGGGGCCGTTTTTGACTTGACAGGAAATTGCGTAAAAATCGGCCGCGTGCGCCCTGGCTGGCGACTTGCCGCGGCTTTCGGAAGTGGAAGCGCTTGCCTTCATTCGGGCTCCGTCCGGCGTCCTCGCAAAAATCGTTCGTGCCGTTTATGAGAAAAGGCTTGATCACGCTTGACAGCCTGTTCTTCACATGATAAAATATGTATATACACCGTGTATATACATATTTGAGGAGATGGAACCATGCTGTATCAGAGCGATGCGATGGAGGAGCAGGCGGTTATGCAGACCGCGGCGAGGATGTGCGCGGCGGCGAGAACCGCGCCCAAAGCGAACGGAAAGGATACGATACACACCATTGTGCTCACCGGGGAGGAAAAAGAGGAGCTGGCGCAGAGGATGGAATCTGTCGGAAGGGAAAAAATGGGCGACCAAATGGCCGCCTGGCACGGACGGGACGCTGGCAGCGTGCGCGCTGCGCAGGCCGTTGTGCTGATCGGGGCGGATAAAAAGCAGCGGGGCGTCCCGCATTGCGGCTTCTGCGGCTTTACCGACTGCGGCGGATGCAGGGAGAGCGGAGGAAACTGCGCATTTGCCTATGCGGATCTTGGCATAGCGGTTTCTTCGGCCGCATCGGCCGCCGCGCTTGACAAGGTGGATTCGCGCATCATGTATTCCGCCGGGCAGGCCGCCGAGCGGATGGACTTTGCTCCGGACGTGGTATGGCTTGGAATCCCGATCTCAGTATCCGGGAAAAACGTGTTTTATGACAGAAAAAGAGCGCACGAATGAGCCAAGAGGAGGGGTTTGAAATTGTATCAGAGCGAATGCTACTGCACCAATTTGAGGCGAAGTGCCAACGCAGTTTCGGATTATTACGACGCGGAAATGAAGGGGACCGGCTTGACCAGTGCCCAATACTATCTGCTGATCACCCTGTCCCGGCTGGAGAGCGCGAACATCACGCATTGGGCGGAGAATGTCGGGCTGGATCGAAGCACGATGGTGCGCAATATCCGCCTGCTTGAGTCGCGCGGGCTTGTCGAGGGTACGCCCGGCCATGGGAAGAGCTTCACCCTCTCCCGCGAGGGGAGAAGCCGCCTGGAGGCGGCGGTTCCGGTGTGGAGGGAAGCGCAAAGGAAAATAGAGGCATTTCTGGGGGAGGAGGATGCGCAGGCCGTTCTGCGCATCGGCGAAAGGCTCCGGATGCTGAAGGACGACCCGCGAAGCGGGGAACGATGAGCGGATCAAACACCGCTCTGACCGAAAAAGGATGAGAGTTTGAACGCCCTTCCCGCCCCTATAAACGGCGGCCCACAGGCCGAAGGACGGCTTCATCCGAACAAACAAAAAAATTTCCTCCCCGTGAAGGAGAGGAAATTTTTTGCATGGCAGTCCGGTTGATCAGCGCTCAACACGGCCGGAGCCGGAGCCCTTCATCAGGGACTCGACTTCCTTGGCGGTCACGCGGTTGAAGTCGCCGGAGATGGTGTGCTTGAGGCAGGAAGCCGCCACGGCGAACTCCAGAGCCTCAGCCTGGGTCGGATAGGTGAGCAGGCCGTAGATCAGGCCGCCGGAGAAGGAATCGCCGCCGCCGACGCGATCCACGATGTCGGTGAGCGCGTACTTGCGGGAGACGTAGAACTCCTTGCCGTCATAGATGCAGGCAGCCCAGTTGTTGATGTCGGCGCTCTTGGACTCACGCAGCGTGATGGCCACGCGCTTGAGGTTGGGGAAGAGATCCATCGCGGTCTGCGCGATGCCCTTGTACACGTCGCGGTCGAGCTCGCCGCTCTCCACGTCGGATTTGGCGGTGATGCCCAGGGACTTCTGGAAATCCTCCTCGTTGGCGATGGCGACATCGACATACTTGGTGATCTCAGTCATGATTTCCTTGGCTTCCTTGCCGTACTTCCACAGGTTCTTGCGGTAGTTCAGGTCGCAGGAAACGGTCACGCCCATCTCCTGAGCGGCCTTGCAGGCGGCCACGGACAGCTCCGCGGCGGAGGCGGAGATCGCCGGGGTGATGCCGGAGATGTGGAACCAGGTCGCGCCGTCGAAGATCTTCTTCCAGTCGAACAGGTCGACAGGGGCCTTGGCGATGCAGGAATCCGCACGGTCATAGACGACCTTGGACGGACGCTGGTTGGAGCCGGTCTCCAGGAAGTAGATGCCCATGCGGCCATCGACCATCTTGATCTCCGAAACGTCCACGCCGAAGCTGCGCACATCGCGCAGGCAGGCCTCGCCGATTGCGTTGTTGGGCAGGGCGGTCACGAACGCTGCGTCCATGCCGTAGTTGGCCAGAGAGACGGCCACGTTCGCCTCGCCGCCGCCGAAGGTGGCCTCAAGGGACGGGCTCTGGAAGAAGCGCTCCAGCGCAGGGCTCTTCAGACGGAGCATGATTTCGCCGAGAGTAACAATACGCGCCATTGTCAATCACTCCTAAATTTATTTGAGCGCAGATACAGGGCAACGCTCTGCATACTGACTCATTCTTATGTTTCATTATACACGATATGGGCTGGTAAATCAAGACATCAGACCAATAATTGAAAATTCTCCGGGATTCTGGCAGTTTTTCTAAATTCTGCGGGCGAAGCTTGTCGCTTTAACGCCTTCGAATGCGAAAGCGGAACGGGAATTTATGCGGTGCGTGCAGAAATGTATAAAGGGTGTAACGAAAAGGGGAAGATCTGCGTCTTATAGGGGGAAGGCAAGCAGAGCGGCGAGAGGGGGAATGAGCGCCTCCTTTGCGCGCGGCGGCACCGGCGGCGCGCCTGTTTTATCCTCCATGATCTCCTTATCCTAACCGATCAGAGTTTGCATTTCGATTGATCAATCGATGCAATCCGGACCGCTGAGGCCATTCCGCCATCCCCATACGAGGGGTTTTTTATCAATTCATTGGCCAATTCACTTATTCCCTGGTGATTGTTGATCGAATGAATAATCTCATTCTCCCATCCGAATAATCTTGAATCAGATATCGCTTCGATATCCATCAGCACATGTATAAGATTGGAAGAGTAACTGTTGATGTGCTTCTCTATGATATAACGCATAAGCTCCAGCCGTTTGTTCATGCTTTTTATATTTGCTGAAGCAGGCGCAGTTCGATACTGAATCAATGGTTTTTCAACGATTCCAATATGTGCTTCTGGTGAGGTTTCCAGCATGGTTAAGAAGAATTCCCAATCTTCAAAACCGGAACGCATGGATTCATCATATCCGGTGCATTGTTCATAAATTGTTTTGCGGAGGATATGTGTTGCCGGGCAGCAATTGTGAGACAAAAAAGATGTTAGATTTCCGCCCGCAGGACATACAACGGCATCTAAAACCCCAAAGGTACGTATCCAGGACGAAGCTATGACCATTTTGGGATTTTCGCATAGCAGGTTACTCACGTGCTCAATGTATTCGGGTTCAAGTTTGTCGTCTCCGTCAAGAACCAAAACCATGGATGCTTGCGCTTTGTTGATTCCTGTATTTCTGGCAGCCGATACGCCTCTGTTCTCCTGAAAATATATTGTTATCGGAACCGAAAGGTTAGAATCGTTTTCAATACGGTTCAGTATATCAAGTGAATATTGATCTGTTGAACCGTCATCTACAATTATAATTCTTGTTGGCAGTAATGTTTGGCTGCAAACTGATTGAACTGCGTCCAAAATCATGGAACCTTGATTATAACTCGTTATAACAGCTTCGACGTTTGAAATTATGTGGTTCTCATTGTCAGTGATCTTCATCATATTGCCCCTATGTTTTGATTATAACAGCCGATTTGTCAGCTGCTTATCCGCAGCGTTTCCATGTACATTCTTCAGGGCCAGCGCATTTTCTGGAAGAGCAAAGTGTTTTTTCTGCAAACCCCGCCACAGGCGGTGACGATACTCATGTCAGTGAACTAAAGTCCTCCTTTGGGATGGCCATTCACGAGGGAGAGTGCGGCAGGGGTGAAGGATGGGCGGAAAGCCTGCTCATTTCACCTCAATCTGGCATGAGCGCATGGTTTCCAGCGCGGCCTCGTGCTTGGCGGGCGTGACGCCGGCGCACAGCGCGCCGTCCACGATGAGGTCGGCCTCGGGCAGCGCGGCCTTGATGAGCAGGGCGTTGGAGACGACGCAGATGTCCGTGCATACGCCGCACAGCTCGATCGTCAGCCCGCCGCCATCCGGCGCACCGAGGGAATCCGCCCAGCGCGCGACGTGATGGGCCAGCTGCGTGGAGCCGAACGTCGGCTTTTCAAAGGAGATCATGCCGCGCTCGCACTCGGCGGCGATTTCGGGTTCCAGCGCCCAGCCGGGCGTGCCCTGGATGCAGTGCGGCACGGGAAGATGGCGTCCCTCGCGGGTTGCGGCGTAATCCTCTCCGTGGGTGTCCAGGGTGAAAAGCACCTGCGTGCCCTCGGCCTTGGCGCGGCGGATGCGCGCGGCGACGGCGGGGACGATGGCGCGCGCCCGGTCGGAGCCCAGCGCCCCGGAGACAAAGTCGCGCTGCATGTCCACGACAATGAGCATATGGATCATAAAAGCCCTCTTTTCGTCGGTTGGGTTGTGAACGGATGAATCGATCGTAGTCAGAATTCGGCGCATGGCGGGGAAATCCTGCCTTGTGCTTGCGCGCACTGGAAAAACATGGTATACTCGCATGGGACAAAAAGAGAACGCGGGATAGAATTTGCCCGATTCCGCGCGGGAGGAAGCTATGGATACATCGATTCTTGGCACGCTGTCGCTCATCGCACCGGATCTGATGGAGAAGATCGAGCTGCGCACGCTGGTTTTGGAGCGCGTGGCGGCGCTGGGGCCGATCGGGCGGCGTGCGCTGGCGGCCCGTCTGCATCTGGCGGAGCGCGAGGTGCGCGCGGCGGCGGATGCGCTCAAGGAGGCGGACTGCATTACGCAGAGTGCTTCGGGCATGGAACTCACGCCGCATGGGCAAAATCTGGTGGAGGCGGCCCGCACGGTCAGCCGGGGGCGGCGGACTCTGGCGGCCACCGAGCTGGCCCTTTCCCGCAAGCTCGGCGTGGAGCGCGTATGCGTGGTGCGCGGCGACGCCGATATGGATGAGAGCGTGCTGAGCGAGGCGGCGCACGCCGCGGCGCGGCAGATCCGCTTTCTGCTCCAGGATGCGCAGGTTCTGGCCGTCTCCGGCGGGCGAACCATCGGGCTGACGGCCGAGGCCGTCGCGCTGGCCGCTCCGATGGATGTGACCGTCGTGCCTGCGCGCGGCGGCATGGGCGGCGGGGTGAAGACGCAGGCCAACACGCTGGCGGAGGAATTTGCCAGGAGGCTTGGCGGACGCCATCGGCTGCTGCACCTGCCGGACGGGCTTTCCAGCGTGGCGGCGGACGAGCTGTCCCATCTGCCGCAGGTGCGCGAGGCGCTGGAGCTGCTGCGGCATGCGGACGTGCTGCTCTACGGCATCGGGCGGGCGCAGGAGCTGGCGCTTCGCCGCGGTATGGGCGCGCACGAACGCGACAATCTCATGCGCGAGGGGGCTGTGGCCGAGGCGCTGGGCTTCTACTTCGACGCGCAGGGGCAGGTTGTCGGCGGCGGCGAGTCCCTGGCGCTTGACGCGCGGGATATCGGGCGCAAAAACCGCGCGGCCGCCGTCGCCGCGGGCTCCGGCAAGGCCGAGGCGATCATGGCAGTTTGTGCGCATCATCCGCACAAGCTGCTCGTCACCGATGAGGGGGCCGCGACTCGGATGATGGAACTTTTGCGCATGTGACCGTCTTTTTGCGTTACAGCTTTGACAATCCAGCCAAAAGATGGTACACTAAAAGGGATCGGCGGAGAGCATTTTCCGCCGGTTCAAGGGTAGGCAAAGCTCGGCATCGCCGCGGCTTTCACGATGGGCGCATCATCCCGCTGCGCGCGTCGGCTATAAACCAGGCAAACGCGGGAAAAGCCAAATGTGAATGGAGGAATACCCCATGGCGAAAAAGACTGTGGAAGACATCAAGGTCTCCGGCAAGAAAGTGCTCGTGCGCTGCGATTTTAATGTCCCGATGAAGGATGGCAAGATCACCAATGATAAGCGCATTGTTGCGGCGCTGCCGACCATCAAGAAGCTGATTGCGGACGGCGGCAGAGTGATTCTGTGCAGCCATCTGGGCAAGCCGAAGAATGGCCCGGAGGCCAAGTTCTCCCTGGCGCCTGTCGCTGAGCGCCTGTCTGAGTACCTGGGCAAGACCGTCGTGTTCGCGGACGATGACACCGTTGTGGGCGAGAACGCAAAGGCCGCCGTCGCCGCGATGAAGGACGGAGACGTCGTGCTGCTGCAGAATACCCGTTTCCGCAAGGAAGAGACCAAGAATATCGAGGATTTCTCCAAGGAGCTGGCCTCTTTGGCGGACTGCTATGTGGACGACGCGTTCGGCTCCTGCCATCGCGCGCACTGCTCCACCGAGGGCGTGACGAAGTTCCTGTCCCCGTGCGTGGCCGGCTATCTGATCGGCAAGGAGCTCGACATCATGGGCAAGGCGCTTGAGAATGCCGACCGTCCGTTCGTCGCGGTGCTGGGCGGCGCGAAGGTTGCGGACAAGCTGAGCGTCATCGAGAACCTGCTTGAGAAGGTCGACACCCTGATCATCGGCGGCGGCATGGCCTTCACCTTCCTCAAGGCGCAGGGCTACGGCATCGGCAACTCCCTGCTGGACGAGACCAAGATCGATTATTGCAAGGACATGCTGGCCAAGGCCGAGCAGAAGGGCGTGAAGATCCTGCTGCCGGTCGACACCGTGTGCGTGAAGGCGTTCCCGAACCCGATCGACGCCGAAGTGGAAACCCTCGTCGTGGACGCGGACAAGATCCCGGACGACATGGAGGGATGCGACATCGGCCCGAAGACCGCCGAGCTGTACGCGCAGGCTGTCAAGAGCGCCAAGACCGTCATCTGGAACGGCCCGATGGGCGTGTTCGAGAATCCGACCCTTGCCGCCGGCACGCTGGCCGTGGCCAAGGCGATGGCCGAGAGCGATGCGGTCACCATCATCGGCGGCGGCGACTCCGCGGCGGCTGTCGAGCAGATGGGTCTGGGCGATAAGATGACCCACATCTCCACCGGCGGCGGCGCGTCCCTGGAGTACCTGGAGGGCAAGACCCTGCCGGGCGTCGCGTGCCTCGACGAGAAGTAAGCTTTCCACGTTGTATGACCAATCGCCCCGGGCGGCCTTGGCATCACGGCTATGTAGTTTGTACCGTATTGCAAGTTGAAGCTTTCACACATCT
>JAUNJB010000235.1 GCA_030535375.1 Clostridia bacterium
AGCAGGCGCTTGAAATCTGCGAGGCGCTCGTGCGCTCCGGCGCGATCGACATCGTGGTCATCGACTCGGTCGCCGCGCTTGTGCCCAAGGCGGAAATCGACGGCGAGATGGGCGATGCCTTCGTCGGCCTCCAGGCCAGGCTGATGAGCCAGGCCCTGCGCAAGCTGACCGGCATCGTCAATAAGACCAACTGCACCTGCATCTTCATCAACCAGCTGCGCGAGAAGGTGGGCGTCATGTACGGCAATCCGGAGACGACGCCCGGCGGCCGTGCGCTCAAGTTCTATTCCTCCGTGCGCATCGACATCCGCCGCGGCGAGCAGCTCAAGGACGGCTCCACCGTCGTGGGCAACCGCACCAAGGCCAAGATCGTCAAGAATAAGGTTGCTCCGCCGTTCCGCGTTGCCGAGTTCGACATCCTCTACGGCGAGGGCATCAGCAAGGAGGGCAGCCTGCTTGACAACGCGGTGGCGCTGGACATCATCCATAAGTCCGGCGCGTGGTTCTCCTACGGCGATCAGCGCATCGGCCAGGGACGCGAGAACACCCGCAAGTATCTCAAGGAGAATCCGGAGTTTGCCAAGGAGATCGATACGCTTGTGCGCGCCGAAATGCTCGGCAAGAAGGGGCCTGAGGGCGCGACGGCGAACGAGGATGACGCGCAGCAGGATGTCTCCGCCGACGGCTTTGACGACCTGCCGCTGATGGGCGGCGAGGAATGAGCCTCACGGACAGACCATAATATCTGTGATGAAGGTCGATCCGCTCATCTGGAGGTAATAATTGCCGGTGTAGAGTATCCAGGAGAACCACTGATTGCCGGGCAGACGCACGAGCGGATACACCTTGCCGGAGGCGAGCCGGAGCTGGATGTCCGCGTCACCGGATAAGAGTCTGACGCGGACGATCTGCCCGGTATGTAAGGTTGAAAGCGGACGTTCAGCCGTTGAATGGGGGCCGATTGCCACAGATATGCATGCTTGTGAGGGCGTGGAGTATATCCTATTGAGTATGTAGACCAGTAGGAGAAAGAGCATCAGGAGGATGAAAAAAATCCGGAATGGTGCTGTTTTTTTTGTCTTCATAAGAATACCTCCATGGAGAATAATAGATGATGTGTTCATGAAAAATAGTTTTGTAGGCGCGAAGCGAAGAAGGGGTCAAGGGGCGAAGCCCCTTGGCGGGTTTGGGTGGCAACCCAACGTAACCCCGTAACCCCATGGCGAAGCCATTATAGAAAGCAGTCAGGGAGCGAAGCGATACCTGACGGTGAATTTATACTATCTCTCAATGAAAATCCTCACTCGTCGAATGAGGAACGCGCTCCGCGGGCCAGAGGGGGCAGGGGGATTTCGATTTCCCCCTATGCCCCCTCTGGACTCCCCTTTACCCCTTGAAACGACCAGGGTTGCGACCCTGGACCCAGGGGCTGGAAACGCAATTCGCACATCAATTTTCTCTTGCGAATTTCATCCTGTAGATTAAGGCATCGAAACAAAAATAGTATTGTATTGGCTTGTGCTGAATTGGAATAATGTGGTGATGAGATTATTATAGTTCATTTGAGGTTAAAATACAACTCAAATGAATTGTAATATAGTTCAGATGAGATGCTATTATACCGCTCAAAAAGACAGTAGAATAAATTAAAAGGAGTGGTAAGCATGGACGTGTTGGAAAGAATCAATGAGCTGATGAAGGAACGTGGCTGGTCGGTTTATAAGCTCGCTAAAGAATCCGGTATACCGGAAACGACGGTCAGAAATTACTTCAGAAGAAATTCTGCACCAACCGTCTATACATTAGAGCAAATTTGCACGGGTTTGGGTATTACTCTCGCACAATTTTTTGATGTGGAAGGAAATCTCGGTCTTACGGCAGAGCAGCAGGGGTTGGTTAACCGATTTGATTCGGTTACACCGGAGCAGAAGAAGATGATCAGCGACATGCTGAACATTATGATCCATAGCAATCTCGCGCCCGGCGAGAAGGACGAGGACTGAGCTTTGTGATTCTGCCGGGTCGGTGAAGATTCGACGTCAGGTATCGCTTCGCTCCCTGACTGCTTTCCTCAACGGCTTCGCCGTGAGGGATACGGGGGTTACGTTGGGTTGCCACCCAAACCCGCCAAGGGACTTCGCCCCTTGACCCCATGTTCGCTTCGCGCCTATGGAAGTATTTTTTGAGAATCAAAAGACCGCACAAGGGAGAGCTTATGTAAGGAAGCAGATTAAATGTACGCATAATCACACTTCGGAAGCGGTATGGAGATACTCATGCCGCTTCTTATTTTATGCCTAAGTTCGCGGTGGAAGTTTTCATAAATCCGTGGTATAATCGTTTCATATTTGAGCGATAAATCGGTATTTTCCATTTCGCGAATGTGGGAGGTGCAGAATGAATATTTCAAAATTATTTGGCGGCAATCGTGCCGAGGCTCACCCGATCTCGTCCAATCGTCATAAAAAGCTGCGTTATATCCGGCAGGATCTGGAAATGCGCCTTGGGAAAGAAACAGCCGGTCAAATCATGAAAGCGTCAGATGTGAAATATCTGGATCTTCAGCACCGTTACAGCGATCTTCCGGCTGCGATAAAACAGCACACCGATAAGATATTTATAAATGCAGC
>JAUNJB010000236.1 GCA_030535375.1 Clostridia bacterium
GGCATGCGCCGGATGATCCGCGCGCTGCTGGCGCTGCGTCCCCCCGAACCGGAGGGCACGCCGCTTGACGCGATGATCGAGCAATTTTACAAAACGGAGCAGTCCGATTCCACGCAACCGCCTCTCTCGGGCCGGTGACGAAAGGAGCTTCTTCCATGAAAAAACACTGCCGTTTGATCCTGCTCTTCCTGCTATGCGTTTTTTCCATTCCGGCGCTCGCCGAGCTGCCGCATCCCCTTCCCGGCTCACCGCTCTTCTCCAATATGGCCGATGAGGCCAGCCTGACCGGCGTCGCCGAAGCCCTGATCGACGGCGGTCTCAACGCGGATGCCGTCCGCTCGGTCGCAAAATGGATCGCCGACTACAACACGCTGAGCGCCGGGAACCCGGCATATACCGTCACCTCGGAATTTCAGCCCATGCCGGAGGGAAGCGTCGATTACGGCACGGACGAGGCCTATGGCGACTACAACTCGCAATGGTGGAGAGTCGCCCGCCGGGAATACTGGGATGTGCTGTGCCGCTCTGCCGCGTTTTATCTGCTGCGCGACCGTCTCTCCGTCTCCGCTCCGCTGCCCAGGGAGTCCTGGGACACCGCGGGCTGGCTGGAGACGGACTACAACGGCATCGACACCAATCCCTGCCTTGACCTGAGCGATGATGAAATCTCCGCATATTTCACCCTCTTTCAGCCCATCGACATCGCCGTGGGCAGCTCTGCGGACGACATGTATCGCCTGATTCTCGACACCTGGGCCGCCCGCGGCGTCACATTTTCCCAGGATCAGGCCACGCTGATCACGGTTTGGCATCAGTCCGGCGGACGCATGGCCGCAGGGCACGCTGCCGTCCTCGTTCCGCTCGCCTCCGGCGGCTGCCTTCTGTTTGAAAAATACAGCCCGGAATACCCCTACCAGGCCACCGTCTTTTCCTCGGAAGCCGAGCTCGTCCCCTATTTTGAAAGCTGGATGCGGCTTTGCTATCGCGGCTATACGCTGCCCGAGCCCATCCTGATCCTCAAAAACACGCAGCGCCTGAACGAAGGCGAATAAAGCAGAGCCGGTGGAGCGTCACGCCCACCGGCTCTGCACATATTTTCAGGGGATCACCGCGCTCCTCCCCCGGAGGAGACGCGGCCGGGAATGGCCAGCTGTCCAATCAGAACTCGGAGATGATCTCCGTCCAAATCTGGTCATAAAGCTTGGTATCATCGCCCAGATACCTGAATACCTCGCACTTGTCCAGCACCTCCTGCGGCGGATTGTTGACCGGGGAAGCGTTGTACTCGTCCGCGCCAAGCAGCTCGATCGCGGCCGTATTGGGGATCGCGTAGCCGACATACTCATAGTTCATCGCGGCGATGTCCGCGCGGCAGAGGAAGTCGATGAACTTCTCCGCGCCGGAGACGTTGCGGGCGTTGGCCGGGATGCAGATGGAATCGTAGAAGATATTGCTGCCTTCCTCCGGAACGACATAGTTCAGCGCATCGTTCTCGCTCATGCAGAAGGTCGCGTCGCCGCTCCAGACGAGCGCCACGCTCGCCTCGCCGCCGATCATCTTGTCCTTGACCTCGTCAACGACATAGGCCAGCACCATGGGCTTCTGCTCGATGAGCAGGTTCTTGGCGTCCTCCAGGTCGGCCGGATCAACCGAGTTGAGGTCATGGCCGCACATCACCAGCGCGATGGCCAGCGTGTCGCGCGGGGAATTGAGCATGAGCATGTCCATATCGTATGTGTCATCCATCAGCGTCTGCCAGCTGGTGGGCGCCTCGTCGACCGTTTCCGTATTGTAAAGGATGCCCATCGTACCCCAGGTGTAGGGAACGGAATAGGCGGACTCCGGATCGTAGCTTTCATTCATGAAGCGCGGATCGATGTTGGCGACGTTGGGAATGTTGTCCCAGTTGATCTTCTGGAGCAGATTCTCCTGAATCATGCGCTCGATCATATAGTCGCTGGGAATAATCACATCGTAGCTGGAACCGCCCATGGCGATCTTGGCATACATGTCCTCGTTCGTCTCAAACGTTTCATAGATGACCTTGATGCCCGTCTCCTCTTCAAAGAGCGTCAGCACTTCGGGCTCGATGTAGTCACCCCAGTTGTAGACGGACAGCGTTTCCTGCGCCAGTGCAAACAGCGGCGCGCAGCAAAGCGCGAGGGCGGCAATCGCCAGAACAAGTTTCTTCATGTCTCAATCCTCCATATGATCAAAATGCTTCAATGGCTTTCGCCAAAGGCGACTTAATAGGGAATCCTCACCTGCTCGACCTTCTCCTTGCTGCGGCCATCCTTTTTGAAATCCTTGAGATTGATGCCGATGAGCAGCACGAACACGCAGGCGAAGATGATCGTGGACAGCGCGTTGATCTTCGGGGAGATGCCGCGCTTGGCCATGGTGTAGATGGTGATGGAAAGGTTGCTCACGCCGGAGCCCGTGGTGAAGAAGCTGACGACAAAGTCGTCAATGGACATCGTCAGCGCCATCACGAAGCCGGAAAACACGCCGGGCATGATATCCGGCAGAATCACGCGGAAGAAGCCCTGCAGGGGCGTCGCACCCAGATCCTGCGCGGCCTCGGCCAGATGCGGATCGAGCTGGCGCAGCTTGGGC
>JAUNJB010000004.1:0-1382 GCA_030535375.1 Clostridia bacterium
CTTTAAAAATTATAGCATGCCTCCGCGTGCGTGGCAATCCATTTTTCCCGCCGGCAGCAGGCGCTTGCATACCGCCGCCCGATGCGGTATAATAAGACGATTTTTATCCTCTGCGCTTTGCATGAGCGCCTTTCCAAACAGGAGGTTGCCCTATGGACACCATCAAGAGAATTCAGAGCTTCTCCATCAACCACGACAAGCTGCTCCCCGGCCTGTATGTCAGCCGCGTGGACGGCGATATCACCACCTACGACATGCGCACCCGCCGCCCCAACACGGGCGATTTGATGGACAATTCCACCATGCACTCGCTGGAGCACATGTTCGCCACCTACATCCGCAACGGCGCGCTCTCCAGCCATATCGTCTACTTCGGGCCGATGGGCTGCCAGACGGGCTTCTACCTGCTTGTTCGCCATGCGGACAACGAGGCCGTGCTCGCCGAGGTGCGCAGGACGCTTGAAAAGATCATCGCGCATGAAGGCCCCGTCTTCGGCGCCGCCCGCCGCGAGTGCGGCAATTACGCAAACCTCAGCCTCGATAAATCCAAAATCGAGGCCCGGCGCTACCTGGCGGAGCTCGATGCCCGCCCTGTGACATTCATTTACGAGGAGTAAACACATGATCGGCATTATCGCAGCCATGAACGTGGAAATGGAAAGCCTGCGTTCCTTCATCCAAAATCCCACAACCGAAACCGTCAGCGGCATCAAGTTCGTGCGCGGCACGCTGGAGGGCAAGGAGGTCGTCACCGCCGTATGCGGCATCGGCAAGGTCTTCGCCGCGCTGTGCGCGCAGACGATGATCCTGCGCTACGAGCCGGAGATGATCATCAACACCGGCGTCGCTGGAACGCTGACCGACGCGCTCACCATCGGCTCCGTCGCGGTGTCCTCCGCCGTCGTCCAGCACGACATGGATACATCCGCCATCGGCGACCCGCTCGGTCTGATCTCCGGCATCAACAAGGTGGAGCTCCCGGCGGACAAGCTGCTCGGCGACGCGCTCTCCGCCTGTGCCACGGTGCTGGGCATCAAGACCGCCACCGGCGTGATCGCCTCCGGCGACCAATTCATCTCCTCCGCGGAGCGCAAAGCGTTCATCACGGACACCTTCCACGCCATCGCCTGCGAGATGGAGGGCGCGGCCATCGGCCAGGTCTGCTATGTCAACCGCGTGCCCTTCTGCGTGCTGCGCGCCATTTCCGACAGCGCGGACGGCTCCTCCCACATGGACTATCCCGCGTTCGTTCAATTGGCCGCGGAGCAGTCCGTCAAACTGCTGAGGACATACCTCAGGCACTGAGCGCGCCGTGCGCGCGCCCACTTCCGAAGCGCTTCTCACACAAAGTGTTTCCGTGCTCGCCGCCCGGTTTTTCGCGC
>JAUNJB010000004.1:1482-46127 GCA_030535375.1 Clostridia bacterium
TATGATTGTGCCGGCCCCATCTTGCAGGATCATTGAATGATCCAATCTATATCTTCTTCTCTGCTCAAAATACAGGTATCCAGCGGCTCAATGACGCCATATGGTTCATTGTCGGTATAGAAAACGACATCAACCCATTTGGGGTATACGGCCTTTTCTATCATTTCTCCAGCATAATCGATCGTCATCCTCCAGCTATAATCAGTCTGGGACGATATCCTGTAACTGCCCCATAGTTTGACAGTCCCGTCGGCGTTCATGCGAATCTGTGAGATACGGCAGTTCTCCATTTCTGGAAAAACGATATCTTTTTCCCACATTCGCTGTCCTGAATGATTGAAGACGGTCATCCGAAGTTCATTGTCGCTTTGGCCTTTAAAATATGCCGCTGCGACGCATCCTTCAGGTGAAACGGCTAAACTTAAATTGTATACACTGAACACATCGACATTTTCCATGCAATACGTCCACAGCTCTTTCTGGTCTTGATCCGTCGCCAGAAGAACGACATCCTGATTCTCTGAGACACAGAATACATGGATATTATTGCATCCAACCGCTTTATAAAGAGAAAAATCCTTGCCCTGATCTGCCCATAATGCCGGTTCCAGCATCCCCTTTTCATTGCAAAACCTGATCGAATTTTCGCTGACGAAACATACCTGGTCATCGAGGAGAAACACATTTCTGCTTCTTTGGGGGGCTGTTTGTGTTGAAAGAACGTCCCCATCAAGAGAATAGAACACCAATACCAATTGATCATCCGTTGACCTGTAGGCATAGACAATATGGTCGCCTGCTTGCCCCAGGGCAGTTCCACCGTATTCTGACCATGGAATTTCGACTTCCCAAATGATTTCGCCATCTTCATTTGTACACATTAAGGACGAAGCCAGTTGATTTCGACGTTCAAAAACGATATTTCCATTTTCCAGAAAAGCCATGCGGTTTGAATATCGATAATATTCCGAAAAAGACTCTGCACCAACCGGAGAGCATCTGCCCGCAAGGAGGACGAACAGCCCGACTGCAAGGATTCTCAATATGTTATTCTTCCGCAGCGAACGTCCATGAATCCGATTTTCCATTGATCACGTACCTCTTTCCATATTGTTTTTTTGTCAAAAGATTGTAGTCTCGGGCATTTTTTTATCAAGCCGATCGGAGAATATGGCAAAAAGGATGGCATTCAGGGCATTGCCCCTTAGTTGTCCTGCGCATCAAAGAGCGCTTCAAGCATCCTCATGCCCTCCTCATCCTCGATGGGACCCGATAAGCTATATTGAACGACTCCTTCCGTCCAGATATACAGGCGATTTCCCATATTCGTTGCGCAATAGACCTTTCTTCCCCGGATTCTTCTGTATTCCCCGCTGCCTGGATCCTGTTCATAATTGACACTCATGATCTCAGCACCGCTCCAGTCCTGTCTTTCATAGGAAAGCAGGTATTTCTCTTCATCATTCTGATAGTCGATTTCATACCCCTGCACGGAAATCATATTGAAATGGTGATAATCCGTGACATACCATCCCTCTGGAACGTATGGCGGGGCCAATGGCTCATAGCCAAGCTCGTCGATGAATGCTTCATATTCATCGGAAGAAAAGGAATTGACCTCAGACGTGCGTATTTCCTCCTCATCTTCATTCGCCTCGACCTCTTTGCTCAGCCCGAACCGTTTCCTGATGTCCTCAAATCTCCAAACCTCTCCGTCCTGATCGTCATAGCTGATCAGGAAATCCCTTTCAAGCAGGATGCTGCCCAAAAACGTCAGCACCATCATCGCCGCGGCAACGGCCGCCACCATCAGCGAACGCCTGAGCAGCTTTTTTCTCCGGCTCTTTCGGCGGAACTCGTCCCAAATGGCGTCGATCTGCGCGGCATCCCGCGCCGTTTCCGCGGTCGGCTCCCGATGTGTCAGCTCCCGGCGAAGCGCCTCGCATGCCTCCAGCAGCTCAAGATTCGCCCGGTTCCTCGGCATGCGCAGCTGGCTGTCCATGATCGCATCGAGCCTGTGCAGCACCTCCCGCGCGGTCAGCTCTCCGCTGTCCATCCGCGCAAGCAGCGCCTGAATGCGGCTTTCCCTCGTATCCTTCTCCATGACGCGCCTCACCTTCCCCGCAGCATCAGCAGAATGCCGAGCAAGATCAAAGCAAACAAGCCGCTGCGTGCCGGCAGCCTTCCGGCCTTTCCCCGAATCCGGCGGATGACCTTTTTGACGGCAGGCTCGCTCATGCCGTTCCTTTCGGCCGTTTCGCGAATCCTGCGTCCGAGCAGGAATACATCGTCAAACACGGCACGCTCCGTGTCCGTGAGCAGGGCGCACAGCGCCGCGACCACCTCATCGGATTCGCAGCGGGTGAGCCATTGCTCCAGCCGGTCGCGGCTGTCGGCCAGCTCCGGCATATCCGGGGCGTCGATGCGGTAAAGCGTATGGCTGCGGCGCACGCGGAGGCGCTTTTTCGCGTTGCCGATGCGATTCGCGCACACGTGCAGCAGCCAGCCGTAGATATGCTTGCACGCGTCCAGCTCCTTCTCGTGGCAAAGCGCCGTCACCAGCGCCTCCTGTACGAAGTCGTCTGCGTCGTCCAGAAGCTCCGGCACATCGGTAAGCTGCCTGCGGCAAAACGCCAGCAGCCGCCCGTAATACGCGGTATACAGCACCTCCACGCGCTGCCGTTCATCCTGCCCCGTCATCCTCAATCTCTCTCCTTTGTGGGTCCATTATCTTCCTTCGTGGCTCCATTGTATCACGGCACGCCCTTTCACGCATCCCTTTTTTCCCTTTCCTGCCAAACAAAAAAGATATGGCCGCAGAGGGTATCTTTTTCCCGCGCCGCGTAACCCATAAAAAAGATGCTGAATGAAGGGAGGACACGCTATGCGGCAGTTGATGGAAGAATACGGCACGGCCATCCTGCGCCTGTGCCTGATGATGCTCGGCGATGAGCCCACCGCGCACAGGGCCGCACAGCGTGCGTTCATGCTCGCCGCCCGGCAGAGCAACACGCCTGCGCTCACGCAAATCGCGCGCGCGGCGCTGCGTGCCTGCCGCCGTTATGCCCCGCAAGCCGCGCTGCTGCGATTCGTCCGGGCGCGCTCTTCCTTCGTCTCAGGTGAAGAGGCGAATCCCCTGTGCGGCGCCGTCGCCCTCCTGCCGCGCAGGGAGCGCGCCGCCGTGCTGCTGCATGACTATCTGGGGCTGACCCTCCCGCAGACCGCCGCGGCCCTGCACGTGAGCAGACGCAGGGCCTCCCGCCTGCTGCGCCGGAGCCATTCGCGAATGGCGTAAGCGCATTCAGGGTGTACTTTCAAAGGAAGAAGCTGCAATTTCGGTTTTTTCATGAGACCGAGCGGGTTATCCGCAGGCCAGCGCCAGGGCAAGGATTGGAGGACGCGGGCAGGGCAAAAAAGACGCCGAAAATGCAATTGAGGGGATTCAAAAATACATCCTCAAAAAGTGAAATTTGGATCATCCTCCGTTCGTCTTATACGTAGAAGAACACGAAATCAAGGAGATTTTACCATGAAGCACCATATCCTTTCCCTCGCGCTGCTCCTGATGCTCATTTGCCTGCCCGCATGGGCCGAGACCGCCGGCCCGGACGCATTCCCGACGCTGCGCGCCGAATGGGATCTGGAGTTGCTGGGCTACGCCAGGGACGGCGGCATGCTGATGGCCCGCCGCGATATCTCCGACGGCACCCATGATCATCTCGCCGTCTCCCGCTTTTCCCCGGAGATGGAGCTGCTGTGGACATTTTCCCTGCCGCAGCCCGCTGCCATCACCGGCATGACCCAATGCATCGAGCTTGACGACGGGCAGGGCTTTGCCGTGATCACCCTTCCCGAAACCGATTCGCTGTACCGGCTCTTCCTGCTCTCGCCGGACGGCGCGCTGCTTCGTTCCCTGACGCTTCCCCACGAAACGGATTTTATAGAGAATCGGACAAGATACTCGCTGCTGCCCACCTGCATCCTCTCCATGAGTCCGCAGGGCAACGGCGTATGGCGGTTCGGCGTGCTGGACTACGAGGGCCATACGCTGCGCACCGAAACCTGGAGCAGCGGTGAGGATTCCACCTATTTATTCTGGTATCCGTTTTACCTGGGCGGGAAGCTCTTTGTCAGATGCCATGTCATCATGAAATCTGGAGCGCGGGAGAATCTGCTGACCATGGGCACGCCGGAGGATCGCGGCCTGGCCGCGTACTCCATCGACTTCGAGGATCAAGGCGGCACAAGCAGCGTGGAGCTGCTATGCAGCCCCAGCCCATCCAGACCGTCTCCCCTGTGCGCCACGGAGGACGGCGGCATCGTATTCACCTTTCAAACCGCCTCGTTGGAGCTTCTCTCCATCCACATCGTCCGCCTGGACGCGCGGCATCAGGAAGTCTTTCACCTCATCTTTGATTTTAATCCCGACGCCGACGGCGTCTATCCCCAGCCGTATGCCATCTCGCCGGAGCCCGACGGCAGCTTCATCGTGCGCGGCAACACCTTTCCCTTCCGGGGCTCCATGGACGACATGCTCTTTGAGCTGAGCCTCAGCGCCGACGGAAAAATTCTGGCGGACAAAAACATGCCCGTGCCGCAGCTCTCCGACGCCGCTCTCCAGACGGGCGAGGATGCCCCTTTCACACTCTGCTCCGATATTTTGGCCTTCGGGGACGGCAGCGCCACAGCCGTATATGAGAAAAGCGATGCCGGCGGATATACCTACCGCGCGCTCCCCATCGGCTTGCTTGAGCATCGGACGAGCCTGCGCTTTAAGACGCATCAAAGACGCTGATTGCTCCGCACCCTGTTTGACTTTTCCTCTCGACATTTCACGGCGAATTGACTATAATATACGTGCATATCGTTTCGCCCAAGGAAGGGCAGAAAGGTTCATTTGCCATGAAAATCACACAAGCGAAGCAGTTCACACAGCTCGAACGCTACATCCTGATGACCCTCGGCATCGCGATCACGTCCATCGGCGTCTACTTCTTCAAATTTCCCAACAACTTTTCCACCGGCGGCGTCAGCGGCCTGTCCCTGATTCTGGGCCGGGTGTTTCCCTCCCCCGTGCTCACGCCCAGCGTATTCGTGCTCATCATCAATGTCATTCTGCTGATTGTGGGCTTCATCTTTCTCGGGCGCGGCTTCGCATTCAGCACGGTATACTGTTCCATGCTGCTGTCCCTGGGGCTCAATGTGATGGAGCATTTCTGGCCGCTCGCCGGCCCGATGACCACCCAGCCCTTTCTGGAATTGTGCTTTGCCGAACTCCTGTCCGCCCTCGGCGCCGCAATTCTGTTCCATCTTGACGCCTCAAGCGGCGGCACGGACATCATCGCCATGATCGTGCGCAAGTACACAAGCATGAACATCGGCAGCGCACTGATCATCGCTGACGCCCTGATCACCATATCGGCGCTCATCTGCTTCGGCGCAGAAGCGGGTCTCTTCTCCATCCTCGGCCTGCTGATGAAATCCCTGCTGGTCGATTTCGTCACGGACAGCTTCCGAATGCGCAAATGCTTCCAGATCATCACCAGCACGCCGCAGCCCATTGTCGACTTCATCACCCAGAAACTGCACCGTGGCGCCACGCTTGAAGAGGTCACCGGCGCGTACAATCACGACAAGAAGACCATGATCATCACCGTGCTCACCCGCGCTCAGGCGCTGGCGCTTCGCCGCTACGTGCACGCGAACGACCCGCACGCTTTCATTGTCATCACCTCCTCGACGGAGATCGTCGGCAAGGGATTTCTGGCGAGCTGATGCTGCACCTTCCATCTGCCGCCACTGCCTACTCTATAGAAAAACCAGCGTCCCGCGCGGACGCTGGTCTTTCTATATGCATTACAAATGGCGTGCACACGCACCGGGCCAATCATCAATCCTCAAATTCGAGGTAGGCACCCTTCATGGGTGACGCGGCATGCTCACTGAACAGCCGCAGCACACCGGTTTTGTACTTGCGCGGTTTGGGCGCAAAGCGCTTTCTGCGCTCATTCAGCACATCAAAAATTTCCTCGGGGCTCTTTCGTTCCCCCTTTATGCCTACAATCGCCAGCACCCGGTTGGGCACATCGATTTCAATGAGGTCGCCTTCCTCCACCAGCGCAATCGGGCCGCCTGCCTGCGCCTCCGGGCTGCAATGGCCGATCACCGGCCCCGTCGATGCCCCGGAAAAGCGTCCGTCGGTGATGAGCGCAATGGCACGCCCAAGCTCCTTGTCCGAACTGATGGCCTCACTTGTATAGAACATCTCCGGCATGCCGCTTCCCTTGGGGCCCTCGTAGCGGATGAAAACCGCGTCGCCCTTTTGTACACGATGATGCAAAACCGCGTCCAGGCATTCCTCCTCGCTGTCGAATGGGCGCGCCCTCAGCACGGCATGGAACATTTCCTTCGGGCAGGCCGTGTGCTTGATCACCGCGCCCTCCGGCGCCAGATTGCCCTTGAGAATCGCGATGCTGCCCTCCGTGCCGATCGCCTGATCGTAAGGACGAATGATATCCGTCTTCACAAGATGCAGATCGTACTTTTGATTTGCCGCATCCAGCCACCGCTGGCAGCGCTCATAATATCCGTTTTTCTTCAATTCATCCAAGTTTTCGCCAAGCGTCTTACCCGTAACGGTCATCACATCCAAGTGGAGCGATCCTCGAATTTCCTCCATAATGGCCGGAACACCGCCCGCATAGTAGAAGAATTCCGCCGGCCACCGCCCTGCCGGCCGAAGATCAAGCAGATAGTGTGCGCCGCGATGGAGCCGGTCAAAGGTGTCGGCGTCGATGTCAATGCCCAGTTCATGGGCGATCGCCGGAAGATGCAGCAGCGTATTTGTGCTGCCAGAAATCGCGGCATGCACCATGATGGCATTCTCGATGCTCTCCATCGTCACAATGTCGCTCGGACGAATACCGGCAAGCGCCAATTTGACGGACTGTCGGCCCGCACTGTAAGCATAATCGACAAGATCAGGACTTGTCGCGGGCAGCAGCGCGCTGCCCGGCAATGCCAATCCAAGGGCCTCAGCCATAATCTGCATCGTGGAAGCCGTTCCGATAAAGCTGCACGCTCCGCAGCTGGGGCAGGCATTTTCCTTGGCCCAGCACAGCTTGTCCAGACCGATTTCCCCGCGCTCGTGCATCGCGCTGTACATGCCCAGCTGCTCAAGCGTCAGCAGCTCGGGCCCCGCGCTCATCGTTCCGCCCGTCACCATGATCGAGGGAATGTTGACGCGCATCATGCCGATCAGGTTGGCCGGCATCCCCTTGTCACAGCTTGAGATGTAGACGCCGCCGTCAAACGGTGTCGCATTCGCATGGATTTCGATCATGTTGGCGATCATCTCTCTGCTGGCCAGGCTGAAATTGATGCCGTCCGTTCCCTGGCTTTCTCCGTCGCAGATATCGGTGCAGAAATAGCGGGCACCAAATCCTCCAGCCTCCGCGATTCCTTTGCGGGCAGCCTCCACCAGCCGATCCAAATGTCCGCTGCCCGGATGACTATCGCCAAAGGTGCTCTCGATCAAAATCTGAGGCTTTTCAAGATCCTCCCTTTTCCAGCCCGTGCCAAGCCGCAGTGGGTCCATCTCCGGCGCCAATTTGCGCATCTTTTGACTCATCAATTCCATATCGATCCCCCTTGTTCCATATTCGTAGGATTCTGCGTGTACGCTCTCAAATCCTTGCTTTTTTAGAAAAAACAGCGACCCTTGCCGAGTTCAAAAGAGCACCGCAACTTGTTCATTTCAAGCCGCGATGCTCTCTTGCGCATCGAATATGGACTGCCGTCCTCATGGTGTCTGCAAACTGCCGTCGCGGTTTCTGGTCTGCGTCCATGTCGTCACATCGTTTTCGCAGGGATATTTGAGCGCTTCCTTTTCATCGATCTCCACGCCCAGGCCCGGCCTTTCGCTCGCATACACAAAGCCATCGTTTCCATATTCCGGCATGCCCGGGAACACTTCCAGCAGCGCACCTCGCGGCCCTCTGAGCTCCTGGATGACGAAATTCGGCGGCTCAATCCCGCTCCATTCCTGAAGGCCCAGGTTTTGCGCAGCCAGGTCGATGTGAATATTGGCAGCATGCGCAACGGGGCTCATATCCCCCGGCCCATGCCAGCATATCCGGACGCCGTATTGTTCGCAGAACAACTGCAGCTTTCTCGCCGGGGTAATTCCCCCAATCTGGCTGAGATGCACGCGGATATAATCCACGTTTCTGTTTTGCACGATGCTTTTGTACTCTGCCGGATTGTTGAACAGCTCGCCCTGACTCAGCGGCGTCACACTGGTCTGCTTAATCCGTCCCAGCCAGTCGACATGCTCCAACGGGACGACGTCTTCCATAAAGAACAGCTTAAAGGGCTCCATCTCCTTGACAAATGTCACAGCCTCGGTGGGATGAATGCGCTCATGAACGTCATGAATCAGATCGATGTCATACCCTTCCTTGGCACGGATTCCCTCAAAAAGCTTAAGGGTATCTCGCATATAAGCCTTGCTGTCCAGGTACACCCCGGGACCGGCTCCTTTGGCCGCCCAAGCCGGCGCCGACTGATAACCTCCGCCGCCATATCCGCCGCATTGACAGCGAATATGGCGAATACCGATCGAACGATATTTCTCGATGTTTTCGCAGATTTCGTAGAGATCCGCTCCGTCCGCATGGCGATAGACGGGCACACCCGCCCTCACACGTCCACCGAAAAGATCGTACACCGGCATCCCGGCCATCTTCCCTTTGATATCCCAAAGCGCCATATCAACGCCGGAAATCGCATTGTTGACGATCGGACCGCAGCGCCAATAAGCATTTTGGTGCATCAATTGCCAGATTTCCGAAATGTTGCGCACATCCCGGCCAATCAGAAGCGGACGCAGATACGTCTCAATCAAATGCCGCACCGTAAGATGGCGATAGGCAAATGTTGCGCATCCCAGCCCGTACAGCTCGGGTTCGCTGGTTTCCACCTTCACGACCACCAGATTAATCCCCTCCGGCGCCGTGCAAATCACCCTGATATCCCGGATTGTAATCGCCATTCGCTTCACTCCGCCCATTTCATCGATATTATGCGCCCATCATGATATTCGGCAGCGTCATGCAGATCGCCGGAACATAGGTCACAAGCAGCAAAGCGACCACCATGCATACGTAGAAGGGAACGAGCGCCTTGCTCACCTTTTCAATGGACGTATGACCGACGGCACATCCCGCGAACAGCGTCGTGCCCACCGGCGGCGTCAGGGATCCCACGGCCAGGTTCATCATCAGCATGATGCCGAAGTGAACGGGGCTCATGCCAAAGGATGTTACAACCGGCAGCAGGATTGGCGTTACGATGAGGATCAGCGGCGCGATATCCATGATGCAGCCCAGGATCAGCAGCAGAATATTGATCAGGAACAGAACAACGTACTTATTGTCTGAGATCGACAGCAGCAGAGACGTAATCTTTGCCGGCACCTGCATGAGACTCATCAGATAGCAGAATGCGTTCGCCGCCGCAATGATCGTCAGAATCATGGAAAGCGTATACAGAGATTTCTTCAGAATGCCCCAAATCTCCCTGAGCTTGATATTCTTGTAGACGAACAATGTCAGGAACAATGCATAAATACAGGCAATCGCCGCGCTCTCTGTGACAGTGAAGATGCCCGTGCACACGCCCAGAATGATGATCACAATCGTCATCAGGCCCAGGAAGCCGTCCGTGATGATTTTGATGCCTTCCTTGAGTCCATATTTCGGTCCGCGCGGATAGTTTCTCTTTTTGGTGATCCAGTAGACCAGCAGCATCATGGCCGCGCACAGGAGCAGGCCCGGCACGATGCCCGCCAGAAACAGACGTCCTGTGGAAACGCCGCCGGCCGCCATGCCGTAGATGACCATGTTGTGACTCGGCGGAATGATCAGCGCCTGCGTCGCCGTGGCAACCGTCACCGCGACCGTAAAGTCCTTGTCATACCCGCTCTGCATCATCATGTCCATCTCAATCGGGCCAAGCGAGGAAACGTCGGCCGTCGGCGAGCCGGATATTCCGCCAAAGAACGTGGACGCAATCACGTTCGTGTACGCCAGGCCGCCGCGGAAGCGACCAACCAGCACGTCCGCCACCTTCACGAGCCGCGAGGAAATACCGCCCGCCGACATGAGGTCTCCCGCAAAGATGAAGAACGGAATGGCCAGGAATGAAAAGGATTGAACTCCGTCTCCCAGCCGAAGAAAGACCGACGAGATGAACTTCGGATCGAGATACAGGCACGACAGGACCGACGCGCCCAGCAGGCTGAATGAGACCGGCACGCGCAGAATCAGGAAGACGATAAACGAAACAAACAGAATGATCGTCCCCACCAAATAAGCGGTCATGCGCACTTCACCTCCTCTGTGGATTTTGCAATATGTCGTTTAGCTTTCATGGTCTGTCTCCACACCATTGATGTAGTTTGTCGTCGCCTCTGTCTGAAACATGCCAAACAGCTTCAAAACCACAACGATCGTGCATAGCACACCGCTGATAATCGTGATCAGATACAGATACTTTCTCGGAATCCCGGTGATGGTGAATACCGAATTCGTCTTCTTCATCAGAACGTTGCCATAATACATCATGCACACCGAGATCACCAGCAGGACGATATTGGAGAAATACACCAGCGCAACGCGAATCCTCTGCGGAAAGTTTTTAGCGAGGACCTCCACACGAATGTGGAGGTCTTCCTTAATCCCGATAGGCATCAGCAGGAACATCAGCGCATCCAGAAGGAAGAGCATCACTTCTTCGCACCACTTGATGTTGCTTCCGAGCACACGCGTAATCACCTGCGCGGCCACTGCACCTATCATGAAAACCAAGATGACTTTGCACAGACTTTCAACGACCAAGAAAAGAGCGTTGGCGCACGATTCTATTCTTTCCTTCATCTTCAAGTCTCCTGTCTTTTTTTACTCCTCGGCAAGAACGGCGTTAATCGCATCGATCCAATCGCCAAGCTTATCCGCATATTCATCGTAGAGGGGCTGCATAGCCGCCTTGAATGAATCCAGCACTTCGTCGGACGGCACGGAGATGATCGCGCCCTTGGCTTCCAGTTCTGCCTTCGACTCATCGACAGCAGCATTCCAGATTTCTCTGTCGTACACGGTGGCCTCCGCCATCGCTTCCATCATAATGGTCTGATCCTCTTCGCTCAGAGAATTCCACAGATCCAGATTCACGCAGATCACGTCCATACCGGTGGTATGGCTGTCCAACGTCACATACGGTGCGACCTCATAATAGCTTTCCGTAAGGATGACGTTCACGTTGTTTTCGCCGCCAGCACACACACCCGTCTGCAGCGCGCTGTACACCTCGTTGGCGGAAACGTTGACCGCGTTGGCGCCAAGGCACTCGACCATGCGGATCATCATGTTATTCTGCTGAACGCGGATCGTCATGCCGGAGAAATCGTCGATGGTTTCAATCGGTTTGGTGGTGAAGAAATTTCGGTTGCCGTTATCGGTAAATCCGATGCCCTGAATGTTATAGTCGTTCAGCCCATTCAGAACCCGGTCTCCGATGTCGCTCTCCAGCACCTTCCACAGCTCATCGCTGTTTTTGAACATGAAGGGGAGATTGAACACCTGCAGATCGGTATACAGACCATTGAGCGTACCGATGCTCAGCTTGGCGATATCGACCGTACCGATCTGAAGCTGCTCCATGTAAGAAACCTCATCTCCGAGCAAGGAAGAGGGGTAGATTTCGATGCTGATCCGACCGTCAGTTTTCTCCTCAACCAGCTCGCCGAATCTGGCAATGGCCTGTGTCGTCGGATAGTCAAGCGCGGCGTCCGTTGCAAGCTTCAGCGTCATTTCGGACCCGGCCGAAGCCATGCTTGCGCAGGTCAGCACAAAAACCAGGGTAAGGGCAAGTGTTACGAGTTTCTTCATGATGGTTTCCTCCTTCAATCAGTTGTTGAACAGATAATCATGTTTTTCAATCAAAAACATGTTGTGCATACATGTTACCACATATTTTTATGCGATGTCAACAGATATCCGTGCGAAAATCCTATTTTTTACAAAACCAGTGCATTCCTCAGCTTGTCAATCATTCCGGCGTATTCGCTTTCGGTCAACAGCTTCTTCTCTACGGAATCATCAAACGGGCTTCCCCACTGCAAGCCGCCCTCATACTTAGGCACCAGATGGACATGTACATGCGGCACCAGATCGCCAAACGTCGCATAATTGATCTTGTTCGGATGGAAAACCTTGTCAATCGCCTCCGCAGTCCTTGCCACGGCCTCAAAAAAAGCATTTCTCTCGCTGTCACTCATCTGGAAGTATTCGGTTTTATGCGAGTTCAGCGCAACAATGCATCTTCCCGGATGCTTTTGATCCCGATTCAGGTAAATGGTGGCCGCCGGCGTGCTTGCAACCTCAATCATCAGGCTGCGAAGCTTTTCCCCTTGCTCACAATAAAAACAGCTGCTCATACAAATCCTCCTTTGATTTTTGAATTGTTTAAAGTATATCACGATTATCTTGTTTGTCAACATGTTGTTTTCAAAAAAAGTTGTTGACTCGTCTTTTTAACTGTGATACAATCAATTAAGCCAACATGTTGTCTCCCGTAGTCAAGCGTCGCGTATTGGGGCTTCGCCTATATAGGGATTTCCTTTTTTCGGAATAATTTGGTATAATGTATATGTTCCGTTTTTAATAATCCGACGATGAGATGGGTGGACAAGACAATGGAAGAGAAAAAAAATTACTACTATCAACAGATTCACGACGACCTCAAGGAAAATATCCTCAGAGAAACCTGCAAGGTCGGCGATTTACTTCCTCCGGAAAACACAATCGCCCGAAACTACGGCGTCGACCGAAGCACCGTACGCAAGGCTCTCAAAATGCTTGTGGACGACGGTCTGGTCGAAAAAATACCGGGAAAGGGCACCGTTGTCCTGGATCGCCAGAAGAGCATTCGTCAGACAGCCACGGCCGCGCTGCACAGGAATATCGGTTTCCTGCTGCCAAGCGGCAATGCAATCACGCAGCCCTTTTATTCTACGCTGTTCTGCGTTCTCGAAAGGGAACTCAAGCGTTTCAATTTTTCACTGATCTACTCAACATTCAATGAACACGACGATTTACTCAAAACCATCAGCGATTACTCCCTGAGCGGAATCATCTTTGTCAGCAATACGGCAAGCGCCCAAATCGGTGTAGCGCTTGAAGCGGGCATTCCATGCACGCTCGTTAACAGCTACGATCCCCGGATTCCCTCCGTTCTCTCCGACAACGATAACGGCGCTTACCTTGCCGGCAAATACCTGATGGAATGCGGCCATCGCAGCGTCATCATCCTCTCCGGCGTGCGAAGCTATATTTGCAGCGCAGAGAGAATAAACGGCTTTAAGCGTGCCTTTGCAGAAGCGGGAATCAAAATCCCGGAATCCGCGATTTTACCGGCGGATTCGTGGGAGCAAGAGTCCGGCATGAACGCCATCAAGCACTATCTGACCACCTGCAAGTCACTGCCGAGCGCAATTTTCTGCCTGAATGACCGCCTGGCATTCGGCGCTATGCAGGCAATCTATCAGTGCGGGCTGAAAGTGCCTGAGGACATCAGTGTGGTCGGCTACGACAATCTATACACTCAGATGTCGCTCATCCCACTGACGACCATCGAAGCTCACGTGGAGGCTCTTGCCGAGGCCACAGCACAATCGCAGATCTGGCAGCAATACGGAGGCCAACGCTTGCCGATCCGCATCAATATCAAAACGGAGCTCGTCGAGGGAGCAACCGTCCGCAAGCTATAGCAAACCCTCAAGGCTATGCCTTGTTGTAATTATACGGAGGTGTTTTTTATGGAAAAAGTAAAGCTGGGCAATTCTGATCTGATGATCAGCCGGATGACGTTGGGATGCTGGACGTTCGGCAGCGACAGCACCAGCTATTGGGGCGCGCAGGAAAAGGATGAGAGCACGGCCCTGCTGAACGAGGCCATCGAGCTGGGTGTGAACTACTTTGACACAGCCTTCTCCTACAATGACGGCGCCGCGGAAACTGCACTTGGCGAAAGCATGTGCAACGGTCTTCGCGAAAAAATGATCATCTGCAACAAGATTCCGCAGCTTCCATACGAAGCGCTTCCCACCTATGAACAGCAGGTCAGAGACAGTCTCAAGCGGCTGCGCACGGATTATCTCGACGTGCTTCTCATTCATTGGCCTTGCAACGACAAGGATCTGCTTCGCGCCAATCTCGAACAGCTTCAGAAGGTAAAGGACAAGGGGCTTGTCCGCCAAATCGGCGTGAGCAATTTCGGCGTTGGTCAGATGGAAATCGTCCGAGAAATGGGCATTGAAATCTGTGTCAACGAGCTCGCATATAATGTCATCCACCGCGGTGCAGAGCTGGCCATCCTTCCCTATACCGGCAAACATGCCATCGGTGTCATGGCCTATATGCCGCTGATGCAAGGCATTCTCTCCGGTAAATATGACTCCATCGCAGACATTCCCGCCAACCGCCGCCGCACCCTGCACTTCGACTGCAACGGCAACGATCAAATCCGTCATGGCGGCCGAGGCATGGAATCCGAGTTGCAGACATTCCTCACGAATCTGAAAGCGCTGTCTTCCGAAAGCGGCTACAGCTGCAGTGATCTTTGCATCTCCTGGATTTTGAGCCGCAAAGAAATCAGCACAGTGCTCGCCGGCTGCCGCACCAGAAAGCAGCTGGAAGCCAATGTCCGCGCGGTAGAGACGAAGCTGCCGGACGATTTGATCGCGAAGCTTGATGCCATCAGCGCTCCGATCGCTGCCCAGTGCGGCGCAAACTGCGATCTGTGGCAGTGGAATAGCCGTATCTGGTGATCAACCGCACCAAACAAGCACAAAGAAGGACTGTGAAGCCGGAAAACCGACTCAACAGCCCTTCTTCTCATATTTCAAAGATTTTTGCGTCATCCTCTTTCCAATGCGCATGCTGCCCCGTCCCCATTGAACGCGCGCATCCTCTCATTTTTCGCTCTGAGGATCTCGTTTCATAAATCCCCGCCAGGTTTCGCCATCCAGGTAAACCTCCGCATACGCCACGTCCGACCTGTATCCTTCGATGTCCCCCTCCCACAGAAGCGTCACCTTGCTTCCGGAGGGCACCTGACACACCGTTCCGCTGCGATGCACAGGATCGTCAAACAACTGTATTTCTGTCGATATTTCAACGGGCCGGTTCTGAAATCGAGCGGGCATGGTGACCTCTGCCGCCTCCATGAGCGCCTCATCCTGCAAAGCGTCAATCCAGCCCGTCCTGTATTGGCCCTTGCCGGTTTCATAGAGAACCATCAGCCAGTTCTCCTCCTTGCACAGCACGACAACCCAATCCTTGAGCGATACGGCTGCCTTTCCCTTTGCCGCCCGTGGGCTCTTTTCATCCGGCGCAACATGTACCGGACAGAGCACATTCCTGCCCAGCGCGATATACAGCGGCTCTGCGTCTGCAAAATAGTCCACACGAACAGTGCCCTGCACGCCTTTTCTAAGCTCTTCCTGGGCAGCGCTGATCTGTGCAGGATCAAACCGCTCCGCAGAACGATCGATGGCGGTAAAAAGGAGGCCGGCCGTCTGCAGCGCAGAAAAATCCGCCGCGTTCAGCAATACCTTGTCGTCAAACAGATAGGCATATCGGTTGTAGACATGATCGTTATACAAGCTCACCTTCCATTCGTCCCCGATTTTCTCCAGCATCAGGCCAAAGGTCTCATGATCCGCATCCAGGTCGCCCGTGTAGAGCGACAGCGTAGCGCCCTCATACGTTTTGTTGAAGCGGGGATATTCATACACTGCGCCCTCTTCCTGCGCATCGCTGTACATGACCACCGATCCAAATGCCTGCTGGGGCACGATATCCGGGTTTTCCCAGATCTCCGTCCATTCTTCATTGATTCGCCGCGAATAGACCAGGCTGTTGTACGTGCCATTCACCCGCACAAGGGAAAACCGCTCATCCCCCAGCTCATTCGTTTCTGCAAGAACAACGCGCTCCGCCTCCGTATCCGCATGGATTTGCGGGGAAAGCTCCGCGCATACCTGCTCGATTCTCGTTCGATCCATGTGGCATTCGCCGTCATCAAAGACCATAGGCGCGCCATAATCCCAGCCGTCGAAAGGAAAGACATATTGAACGCTCCCATAATCGTCCGTCATGGTGATCGTCAGCCGATCCAAATCCACGCGGATAACCGTCGTCTCCAGCAGCTTGCCGTCCGCCTTGCGCACTTTGGTGAGCGTTTCCGTGCCGGTCGTTCCCCTATCCTGGAGAATCCCCTGCTCTGTCTGAAAGACAGGGTCAACCACGCCATCCTCATCCGGTTCCCAAGCTCTCGTGTACAAAAACCGTTCCCCGTTTTCCAGCCGCTCCTTCGTCGTATTGCCCAGCGGATAGGCATCCTCCACTATGCGCATTCTGAAGTTGCCGGCTACCGCGAACATGTTGCTGAGCTCTCCTCCAACCGTAGCGTAGTCACTGATCGGCTCTGTCCTTCCGATGCTCTTCAGATACGCCTCAAGCTGCTCCTCAAGCTGCCGGGTGTTGTCATATTCCGAATTAAAGAACTTATTCTCAGCGCTTTGGGGCATAATCGTGGGAATCTCGCTGTAATCTTCAATTTCAAGGACACTGCCAATTGTCCATTCGCCTTCTTTACGCTTCAGGATGACCGTACACGGCCCACCCCACCCATTCTGCAAGATAAACGCGCCACCCTCAAATCCATATCCGCCCACACTGGCAGCCAAATATATCTCCAACGTATCGTCCTTTTCCTGCATCTCCAAAATCGTATGCCCCTCCGCAAAAAACTCACTGTCAGGGTACCATGGCGCGGGCATCGTGCTGAGCAGCGCCTCATGGATCAATCCTTCCACCACATTGTCCTCCGCCATCGCAGATGCGCACAAGAGCATCCAGATGCCGAAGCATGCCGCCACCCTTCGCCACACATTCATGAATACCATCCCTTCTATCATTTATTTTCCATCTCTACATTAATAGACGATGAATCATGCCGTATCGTTGCATCTTTTCGGCTTTTCTTTTTTTCATTGTCGATTACGCGTTTTCCTCGATAAACTCCCGAATTAAAAAGATCATCCGGTTAAACGCTGGCGGTGCTCTGCCGAATGATTGCTGTTTTACACCTTAATATGCAGGCGTTTTCGGCCGCCTTCACCGTCCATTGGACGCGGCGGCACTGAATCTGGTCACACAGCATTTCACATGGGATCAATATGGGCACTTCCTGTTGTAGAATAAAAGAAAGTTATGATAGAGGGGTTCCGTATGCCAAAATCTATGTCAGCGTACAACCGATAGCCATACAATACAGAAAGCCAAAGCGTTCTGGCCATAGCGTGTTTTTCATGACCGGTTTGCATTGACTTCGATTTTTGTCCGGTTCAAAAACAGATTGCAAAACGGAATACGTCCTCATTTCAGCAGCTTTCTACCGAACTGATAAAACAGGTTTTCCATGACGTCTCCTGTCAGGTGCTTGCGGATGAAGTCTCTACAATTTCATTTACAGCAAAAAGATGCGAGCCGGCAAGTCCTTCCCGCATCTTTTTCATTCTCTTCTTTTTCTTAGGGCTTGTTCAGCTTATCCCGGCAGTCCCTCATCCGACCGGCGCGGCATCGCGCAGGAACGCGAGGTAGCACTTGTATGCCTCGTAGAGATCCGCCTTGCTGATCACCTCATACGGCGCGTGCATCGAGAGCACGGCCACGCCGGAATCGATGACATTCATGCCGTACTTGGCGCACATGTAGGCAATCGTTCCGCCGCCGCCGAGGTCCACACGGCCCAGTTCCGCCGTCTGGAACGCGACGCCCGCGTCATCCAGAATGCGGCGAATGCAGGCAATGTACTCCGCGTTCGCGTCGCTCGAGCCGGATTTACCGCGGCTGCCGGTGTACTTGTTGAAGCACACGCCGCGGCCAAGGTAGGCGGCGTTCTTCTTTTCAAATGCGCTGGCAAAGTTCGGATCAAACGCGGCGCTCACATCGCTGGAGAGCATGCGGCTGTTGGCCAACGCGCGGCGCAGGCCCAGCTCGCTGTAATCCTCCATGCAGCTGTAAAGCTCCGCCACCACATTCTCAAAAAAGTGGGAATCCATACCCGTCGCGCCGACGCTGCCAATCTCCTCCTTGTCCGTCAGAATGCAGCACAGCGTATACTCCGGCGTCCCCTCAAAGTCGATAAGCGCCTGCATGGACGGATAGGCGCAGACGCGGTCGTCGTGGCCATAGGCGAGGATCATGCTGCGGTCAAGGCCCATATCGCGCGCCTTGCCGGCGGGAACGATCTCCAGCTCCGCGGAGAGGAAGTCCTCCTCTTCCACGCCGTATTTCTCCTTCAGGATGCCGAGTATGGCAGCCTTCACCGCGTCCTTTTCCTCCTCTGCGGCAGGCTTGCTGCCGATGATCAGATTGAGCGCTTCGCCCTCAATGACGCTCTTGGCATCCTTGGTCATCTGCTCCTGCGCCAGATGCGGCAGCAGGTCGGAGATGCAGAACACAGGATCGCCCTCGTCCTCGCCGATGGCGACCGTGACGACGCTGCCGTCCTTGCGCGCAATGACGCCGTGCAGCGCCAGCGGCATGGCAACCCACTGGTACTTTTTGATGCCGCCGTAATAGTGCGTATCGAGATAGGCGATCTGCTCCTCCTCGTAGAGCGGGTTCTGCTTGACATCGATGCGCGGGGAGTCGATATGCGCGCCCAGGATGTTCATGCCCTCGCTGAGCGGACGCCTGCCCGCAATGAACATCATAAAGGACTTGTTCATCCAGTTGCAGTACACCCGGTCGCCGGCGCTCACCCTGGCCCCTTTGGCGACGAGCCGGCGGATATCCTCATAGCCGTTCGCCCTGGCCGCGCGCTCGGCGGTCTGCACGCACTCGCGCTCCGTCTTGCCGTGATCGATAAAGTCGCAGTAGGCCCTGGCAAACGCCTCAACCCTGTCAAGCTCTGCCCGGCTGTAAGCCGCCCAGGCGTTCTTTCTTTCCATATGCAGCAATCCTTTCTTGCTTTCAATTCGCAATGCTTTGCCCGTCCATTATAATCCACTTTTGGGCCCGCCGCAATCCATATTATCGCTTTCTTTTGCTGTCAAACGCGGGCCGCGCCGCATATCCTGACAGGGACTTGAAGGAGGCGGTCATCATGTGCGGCATTTCAGGCTTTTGCAGCTTTCATCACAACTATCTCGACCAGCGGGAGGCCCACCTGCACACGCTCGTCAGTATGCGCACAAGCATCGCGCACCGCGGACACGACCAGACGGGCGAGACGCTGTATGCGCACGCCGGTCTTTCGCATACACGGCTGTCCATCCGCGATCTGGCGATGGGGCGCCAGCCCATGGTGCAGGACCGCGGCGGCGCGCCATTCGCCATCGTCTACAACGGCGAGATCTACAACGCCGACGAGCTCAAAACGGAATTGCGCGCGATGGGCAGCACGTTCGAGACGACGTGCGACACGGAGGTCATTCTCGAGGGCTACATCCGCTGGGGCGAGGCCGTTGCCGAGCGCCTGAACGGCATATTCGCCTTTGCCATCTGGGACGGCGCCCGGGAGCGCCTGATGCTCTGCCGCGACCGCAGCGGCATCAAGCCCCTGTTCTACGCCATTCAGGGAGACGAACTGATCTTCGGCTCGGAGATCAAGGCGCTCTTCGCGCACCCGGCGATGACGCCGGAGATCGATCTGGAATCCCTGCGGGAGGTGCTCGCCATCGGCCCCGCGCGCACGGACGGCTGCGGCGTGTTCTGCGGCGTGCACGAGATCCGCATGGGCTGTCTGGCCTTCTACGACAGGGACGGCCTGCGCGAGCATCCCTACTTCACGCTGGAGAGCCGCCCTCACGAGGACAGCTACGAAAAAACCGTGGAGCGCGTAGGCGATCTCCTGCGCGACGCTGTCAGGCGGCAGATGGTCTCGGACGTTCCTGTGTGCAGCTTCCTGTCCGGCGGGCTCGACTCAAGCGTCATCACCGCGCTGGCCTGCGAATCGCTACGCGGCACCGGCACGACGCTGGGCACATTCTCCTTCGACTTCTCGGGCAACGACGAATACTTCGCCGCCAACGCCTTCCAGCCGGAGCGCGACAGGCCGTATGTCGACGAGCTGCTCCCCCATCTCTCCGTCCGTCACACGTATCTCACCTGCCAGGAGCGGACGCTGCCCGGCCTGCTCGACGACGCGGTGACGGCCAAGGATCTGCCGGGCATGGCGGATGTGGACGCATCGCTTCTGCACTTTTGCCGGCTGGTGAAGCAGGAAAACAAGGTGGCGCTGACCGGCGAATGCGCGGACGAGATCTTCGGCGGCTATCCGTGGTTTTATCGCGCCGATCTGCTTCAGGCGGACGGTTTCCCCTGGGCCAGCGACATGACCCCGCGCACGATGCTCCTGAACGACGAGCTCTCCCGCGCGCTCGATCTGGGCGGCTATTCCCGCCGCCGCTGCGCCGAGAGCCTGGCTGCCATGCCGCGCCTGCCCGGCGAGGACGCGCGCCGCAGCCGCCAGCGCGAGATCTCCTGGCTGAATCTCAACTGGTTCATGCCCACGCTGCTCACGCGCATGGATCGCGCCAGCATGTACACCGGGCTGGAGGCGCGCGTGCCCTTCGCCGACCACCGGATCATCGAATACCTGTGGAACGTGCCGTTCGACATGAAGATGCGCGGCGGCGTAGAAAAGTCCCTGCTTCGCGACGCGATGCGCGGTCTCCTGCCCGATCACATCCTCTGGCGCAAGAAGAGCCCCTATCCCAAGACCTATGATCCGGCCTATACCGCGCTGCTCCGCGAGCGGCTGACGGCCATCCTCGCCGATGCGTCCTCCCCACTGCACGCCATCGTCGACAGGGAAAAGGCGCGGCGGTTCATGCAGTCCCCCGCACAGACCAGCCGTCCCTGGTTCGGCCAGCTGATGGCCGGCCCGCAGCTGCTGGCCTACTTCATCCAGATCGACACCTGGATGCGCCATTATCACCTGAGCGTCTGACGCCGTTTCCCGCCGGACAGGGACGCCCTAAAAAGCGCGACGCCTTGACAAACGCTCCGCACCTTTGTACAATGAGTAGGATTTCATGTGGATTTTTAAGGCTGCGAAAGAAAAACGCGCCCTGCCGTGATACGAAAGGAGCTTCTCCCCCATGACGCTCACCGTCTGGCATTTCTTCATCGTATGTCCGCTCGTCGCCGTCGCCGGGTTTGTGGATTCCATCGCCGGCGGCGGCGGGCTTATTTCCCTGCCCGCGTACCTGATCAGCGGTCTGCCCGTTCACACCTGCATCGCGACCAACAAACTCTCCTCCTCCATGGGCACGACCGTTGCCACCGCGAAATACGCCCTCTCCGGCTATATTGACTGGCATCTGGCCATCTTCTGCGCCGCCGCATCCCTGCTGGGCGCGGCGCTGGGCGCAAATATCGCGCTGCTCATCAGCGACGGCGCATTTCGCGCGCTGATGCTCATCATTCTGCCGCTGACGGCGCTGTACGTGCTTCGCAGGAAGGATCTGTTCGCCGGGGAAAACCAGCGCCGGCTCTCCTTTATCCGCACGGCGCTGCTCTCCAGCGCCATCGCGTTCGGGCTGGGCATGTACGACGGCTTCTATGGCCCGGGCACCGGCACGTTCCTCATCCTGCTGCTCACGCGCTTTGCGCACATGGATCTGCACCGCGCCAACGGCATCACCAAGGTGATCAATCTGTCGAGCAACCTCTCCTCTCTGGCCGTCTACCTGGCCAATGCCCAGGTGCTCATGCCGCTGGGGCTGTGCGCGGGCGCATTCAGCATTCTGGGCAATTATCTCGGCTCTCGCTGCTTCACGCAGAAGGGCGCATCCATCGCCCGGCCGATCATCCTGCTGGTTCTGACCGTGTTCTTCGCGCGCACGGTGCTGGAGCTGGCGGGCGTCCTCTGACCCGCCGCCCCCTTCGACACGAAAGTGAGAACGCCATGACCGCATCCTCCCGCCGAAGCGCCCGCCTGTGCGCGCTGTTCACGCTGTGCTTCTCCCTGCTGGCCCACGGATACCGCTATCTGTCCATGGGCTTTTCCGGCGACGCCATGCTGCTCACGCAGGAGGGCGAGGCCGCGTTCCAAATCGCGCTCGGCCGCTTTTTGCAGCCCGTCTATTGGATGATCCGCGGGCACATCACCGCACCGCTGACCATCGGGCTGTTCGCCACGGCGTTTTTGGCCGTATCCGCCGCCATCACCGCGCAGCTGCTTGGCATCACGCGCCCGCTGCACATCGCGCTCGTCTGCGGCGCCATGGTGACCAATGAGACGCTCGCCGCCTCCAACGCCACCTATCTGCCGTGGACGGATGTTTACGCCCTGTCCCTCATGCTCTCTCTGCTCGGCGTGTACGTCTTCAGCCGCCGCAGACGGGGCTGGCTGCTGAGTCCCCTGTTCTTCTGCCTGTCGCTCGGGCTGTATCAGAGCTATATCACCTCCGCCGCCACGCTGTTCATCCTGCTGCTCATCGCCAGAACGCTGGACGGCGAACGCCCCGGCGCCATCTGGCCGGATGGCATCAGGGCCTGCGTCTCGCTGGTCGCGGGGCTGCTGCTCTACGCTCTGGTGCTGCGCGCCGTCCTCGCCGTCACGGGCACGCAGGCCTCCAACGAGTACAACGGCGTGGGCCGCGTGAGCTTTCTGACCGCCGACAAAATCCCCGCGCTCGTGCTGGAGGCATACTGCACGCCGCTGGTTTTCCTGTTCGATCTCTCCGCCGAGCCGGTCATGCCCTGGCATGCCGCGCTGATTCCAGGATTCCTCCACGCCGCGCTGTGCATAGCGGCGGCGCCGATGCTGCTCGCGGGGGCACGCCGCCTCCGGCTTCTCCCCCGGCTGACGCTGCTGTTCCTGCTGGCCGTGCTCCCGCTGGGCATGAACTTCGTGCAGGTCATCTCAGAAGGCATCGTCAGCGGTCTGATGATCTACGCGTACTTCCTGTCCTACGCGCTCGTGATCCTGCTCCTTGCGCGCACACCGGACGGGCCTCCGTCGCCCGGCACGAGGATTTCGCGCCTCTCCGCCGCCGCGGCGACGCTCGTGCTGGCCGTGATTTTATGCATCAACATCAACGCCTCCAACCAGATGGCCGTCAAGCGTGACCTGGAATACTCCGCCACCACGTCGGCCATGGCGCGCCTGATCGATCAGGCCGAACAGACGGAGGGCTATGTTCCGGGCGAAACGCCCGTCGTGATCAACGGCACGCTTCCCACATCCTCCATTTCCATGGTGCGTTCCGGCTTCGAGGAGATCTCCCTTCACCAGGGCATGCGCTACACCTACGCCGCCTCCTATGAAGACGCCACCCGCTGGTATCTGCAAATGGCGCTGGGCGAGCCGCTCTGCCTCATCGACCCCTCCGAGCCCCTCACAAAAGCGCAGCAGGCCGCGCTTGACGCCATGCCCGCCTTCCCGCTTGAGGGCTGCTGCCGCATGGTAGAGGGCTGCCTGATCATCAAGATCAGCTGACGTAAGCCGCTGTCATCCAGGCCCCCCTGTGATCTACACAACCCGCCGAAGGAGTGCGCATATGAAAAAACTCACCGATAAAACCACCCTCATGCGTGTGCTGGCCCTCTCCCTGCTGTTCCTGTTCGCCGCGCACGCCTTCTGCTTCTTTAATCTCACCTACTCGGGCCCGTCCGTGATGATCAACGTGAGCTCGGGAAGCGAAGCGCAGACAGCGGGCGGACAATATCTTCAGCCCTTTTACTGGCGCGTGCGCGGAACCGTCTCCTCGCCGCTTTGGGTGGGCATCCTCAGCGCGCTGTATCTGACGGGGACGGCCGCACTGGTCGCGCGCCTGCTCGGCTTCGATCATCCCCTCGCGCTCTTCGCGCTCTGCGGCACGCTGATGCTCGGCCCGGCCGTCACGTCGCTGTGCGCGGCATCGCTGCACACGGCGGATGCCTGCTTCCTGGCCGCTCTGCTGATCACGGCGGGCGTGACGTGCAGCCTGCGCGTCCGCCGCATCGCCGCATTGCCGGTGGGCGCGGCGCTGATCGCGGCATCCCTGGCGCTCGATTCCTCCTGCCTGTCCTTCGGCACGGCACTCGCGCTGATTGCGCTCGCCCAGGATGCGCTCCACGGCAAGCCGGGCAAAGACATCCTCCTGCGCGGCGCGATGACCGCGGGTGCGCTCGCCGCGGGCGCAGCATGCTTCTTCGCCGGTTACGCATTCATGCTCAGCCACTATGGTCTCGACCGCGAAGCGGCGCTGCAGCTTCCCGCGGGCGGCTCGCTGCCGGGCGCATGGCTTTACCCAATACGGCTTCTCTTCGCGCCGTTGACGGCGTATCCGCACGTCAATGTCATCCTTCGGGCGCTGCTCATCCTGCTGGGCATCGCCGCGCTCGTTCTGCTCGTTCGCCGGCTCGCGCCGCAGCGCACCGCCGTGCTGTGCGCCATCGCGCTGCTCATGCCGCTCGCCGTCAATCTTCCCGTCTATGCGCGCAGCGCGCCCGAACAGACGCGCCTCGCCTACTGTCTGCTGGATGTCTTTCTGATCATGCTTTTGCAAAACGCCTGCGCTGCGCTTTCCCCGGCGAAGCCCGTTCAGCGCGCGGCGGCAGGCGCGTTCGGCGTGCTGTTCCTGGGCAGCATCGTCTTTTCCAATCAGGTATACCTCAAAAAGAATCTGGAGTTCCAGTCCACCCTCTCCGTGATGACCCGCGTGCTCAGCCGCATAGAGCAGACGGAGGGATACATGCCCGGCAGCACGCCGGTTGCCATCGTCGGCACGCTGGAGGATTCCGTGCTCTCCGTGCCTCACGAGGGCTTTGAGCACCTGGCCGCGCTGGATGCCGCCGCCGGCAATTACGCCGCCTCCTCGCAGTCGGAGAACATCTGGTATACGTGGCAGATCATGGGCTACCCGCTCAACTTCATCAGCACCTATGATCAATCGCTGCTTGAGCAGCGGGAGGACGTGCAGACCATGCCCGCCTTCCCCGCCGCAGGCTGCTGCCGGATGGTGGACGGCACGCTCGTCGTCAAGCTGTCCTAAATTTGCGCGGATGGGGTGCATCCCGCAGCGGAATATGCTATAATAAGCAATACTACATTCACCCGTTCGCGGGTTACCGCGACGATCCTATGCAAAGGAATCAGCCTTCATGAAACATATCGTCATCATCGGCGCGGGCCCCGCGGGGCTGACGGCCGCATACGAGCTGCTGCGCACGCCCGGCGAATACCAGGTCACCGTACTGGAGGAAAGCCGGGCCATCGGCGGCATCTCCCGCACCGTGCGCCATAACGGCAACCGCATGGACATCGGCGGACACCGCTTTTTCTCCAAGGATGAGCGCGTCAACGAATGGTGGAACAGCATCTTCCCCGATCAGGGCGCGCCCTCGATGGACGACAAGCGCCTCGGCCGGCAGATGCCGCTTTGCGCGGGCGGCCCCGATCCCGAGAAGGAGGACGAGGTCATGCTCATGCGCCACCGCGTCTCCCGCATCTATTACGGGCACCACTTCTTCGATTACCCGATCAAGATGAGCGTTTCCATGATCCGCAATATGGGCTTTGCATCCACAATCAAGGCCGGATGCAGCTATCTGCTCTCCTGCGTGCACAAGCTGCCCGACGATTCCCTGGAGAATTTCTACGTCAACCGCTTCGGCCGCACGCTCTATTCGATGTTCTTCGAGGGATACACAGAGAAGGTCTGGGGCCGTCATCCCAGCAAGCTGTCCGCCGATTGGGGCGCGCAGCGCGTCAAAGGGCTGTCCATCCGCGCGATTCTCGGCGATATGATCCGCAAAGCGCTGCCCTCGCGCGGCGGGGACAAGGAGGTCGAAACCTCCCTGATCGAAAAATTCCGCTATCCCAAGTTTGGCCCCGGCCAGCTGTGGGAGGCCGTCGCCGAGCGCATCCGGGCGCAGGGCGGCGAGGTGCGCATGGGCTGCCGCGTCACCGGCATCAGCACGCAGGACGGCATCGTCACGGGGGTCGCCTATGAGCAGGATAGCGATACCCGAGAAATGTCTGCGGACATCGTCATCAGCTCTATGCCCGTCAAGGATCTTGTGCGCGGCATCGCGGACGCGCCGCAGGCCATGCGGGAGATCGCGGAGGGGCTGCCCTATCGCGACTTCGTGACCGTCGGCCTGCTCGTCGACCGGCTGAACCTCAGAAACAGGACATCCATCAGGACGCTCGGCGATATCGTACCGGACTGCTGGATCTACGTTCAGGACGCGGGCGTTCAGATGGGCCGCATCCAGATTTTCAACAATTGGTCGCCCTACATGGTGCGCGATCCGGAGCACACGGTCTGGATCGGTCTTGAATACTTCTGCACGGAAGGCGACGCCATGTGGACCATGAGCGAGGAGCAGTGGATCGCCAAAGCGCGGGATGAGCTCGTCGCCATGGGCGTGCTCAACGCACAGGAAGCCGTCCGCGATGCGCACGTCGAGCGCGTCAAAAAGGCATATCCCTCCTACTTTGACACCTACGAGCGCATGGATGAGCTGCGCGAGTACCTGAATACATTCCCCAATCTTTACTGTGTCGGCCGCAATGGCCAGCACCGCTACAACAACATGGATCACTCCATGGCAACCTCCTTTGAGGCCGTGCGCAACATCCGCGAGGGCATCACGGACAAGCAGAACGTCTGGAATGTCAACACAGAAAAGAGCTATCACGAGGAAAAGGACGCATCGCTATGACATCCGCACTTGAACTCATCCGCTGCCGTGACCCCCATCATCCGCTGATGCAGCAGGCCATGACGCTCTACCGCTCCAGCTTTCCGCAGCACGAGCTGCGCTTGTGGCCGGATCAGGAGGACGCCCTGCAGGAGGATGCCTACCACTTCGAATTCGCCATGCTGGATGGCCGGCTGGCCGGGCTCATCCTGTATTGGACGCTGGGCGATATGCTCTACATCGAGCATTTCTGCGTGATGCCCGCGCTGCGCGGCCGGGGCATCGGCCAGAGGATTCTCGCCCTGCTCGCCAGGCAGGGCAGGCTCACCGTGCTGGAGATCGATCCGCCGGTGGATGCGCTTTCCATTCGCCGCAAGGGCTTCTATGAGCGCTGCGGCTATGTCGCCAATCCGTTTTCGCACGTGCATCCCCCTTATCAGACGGCATACGCCGGGCATGAGCTGGTGCTCATGAGCCATCCGTGCGCCATCAGCGAGGCGGAATTTGATGCGTTCACGCGGGGACTGCGCGAAGACGTCATGCGCTTCAGCGAAGGGCGGCGGGGCGGCCCGTCCCGCTGACCGTCGAACCGCGTGCGAAGAAAGCTCTCCCGTCCTCATCTCTTCGGGCCAACCGTCCGGATGAGACAGCGAACAGCGCATTTTATCTATGCCGATGTCCTTGGAAACCACAAATGCTTCGTTTTTTCTTAGAACATCCGGACGCTTCGCCTGACGGCCCCTCGATTTGTCAGACAGAAGCATCCCTGCCATCCAGGGCAGAAGGATGCTTTTCTAATCATTGATTATAATTCCTCACCCCTTTCGGGGAAAAGCCTTATCAACGCATTGAGGACCCCGGCCGAACGCCGGAGTCCTCAATTTATCAACGCAAGCACCGCTGTTCTCCCATAGAAGAGGGCACTTTTCTAACCATTGATTGGAATTTTTCTCTTCTTTCCGGAAGAACCACCTTTTGTCGATGCACCGCGGACTCCGGCTGATGCCGGCGTCCTTTTTTCTTGTTTGATCATTTCTGCTGATACGCCAGCGCCGCGCCGACAAAATCCCTGAACAGCGGATGCGGACGGTTGGGCCGGCTCTTGAGCTCGGGGTGGTACTGAACGCCCACAAACCAGGGATGCTCCGGCAGCTCGACAATCTCCACCAGATCGCGGTCCGGGTTGATGCCGCCGATGCGCATGCCCGCGCTCACAAACTTATCCCGATATACGTTGTTGAACTCATAGCGGTGGCGATGGCGCTCAAAGATGTGCTCCTCCCCGTAGGCCGCGTAGGCGCGGGAGTCCGTGCTCAGGCGGCAGGGATACTTGCCCAGGCGCATGGTGCCGCCCTTCTCATCGATATTCTGCTGATCCGGCATCAGATCGATGACCGGATAGGTCGTATTCGGATCGACCTCGCTGGTATGCGCGCCCGTCAGGCCGAGCACGTGACGGGCGTATTCCACCACGGCCATCTGCATGCCCAGGCAAATGCCGAAGAACGGCACGTTGTTCTCGCGCGCATACTGCACCGCCGCAATCTTCCCCTCCAGGCCGCGCTCGCCAAAGCCGCCCGGCACCAGCACGCCCGAGCAGCCGGCCAGCCTCTCGCGGACGTTTTCGGGCGTCACGCCCTCGGCCGCGACCCACTCAACATGCACCTTCGCATGATGGAAGATGCCGCCGTGGGTGAGCGCCTCGACGATGGAAATGTAAGCGTCCGGCAGTTCGACATATTTGCCGACGATCGCGATGCGCACATCGCGCTGCGGCGTCATCAGGCGCTCGACCATCTCCCGCCACTCATCGATGTTGGCCTCGGGGGCGTCGATGCCCAGCAGGCGGCAGACGCAGGCATCCATCCCCTCCTCATGGACCATCAGAGGCACCTCGTAGATGCTCCTGGCGTTGAGGTTTTCAAACACGCAATCCCCGGGGATGTTGCAGAACATGCCGATCTTCGCGCGCACATCGCGCGGGATGGGCTTTTCGCTGCGGCAGACGAGGATATCCGGCTGGATGCCCAAGCCGGTCAGCTCCTTGACGGAATGCTGCGTGGGCTTGGTCTTCAGCTCCCCCGCAGCAGAGATGTAGGGCACAAGCGTCACATGGATATAGAGCACGTTCTCACGGCCGACCTCGCTGCGCAGCTGACGGGCCGCCTCCAGGAAGGGAAGGCTCTCAATATCGCCGACGGTGCCTCCGATCTCGGTGATCACGACGTCCGGTGCGTTCTCGCTGAGCGAAACCTCCAGCATGCGGCGCTTGATCTCATTGGTGATGTGCGGGATGACCTGGATCGTCGCGCCCAGATACTCGCCCTTGCGCTCGCGGGAGATGACCGTCCAGTACACGCGGCCGCTGGTCACATTGGCCGCCTGGGTGAGCGACTCATCGATGAATCGCTCATAGTGGCCCAGATCGAGATCCGTCTCCGCGCCGTCATCGGTGACGAAGACCTCGCCGTGCTGATAGGGATTCATCGTCCCGGGATCGACGTTGATATAGGGGTCGAACTTCTGAATGGATACCTTGAGGCCCCGGTTCTTGAGCAGACGGCCCAGGGACGCCGCCGTGATGCCCTTGCCCAGGGACGACACGACGCCGCCCGTCACAAAAATGAACTTCGTGTGCATCTCGTACCTTCCTTCCGTCGATGGTCTGTTCCATGATCACAAATACTTCACCATTATACCACTGCCGGGACAGATTTCAAGTATAAGTGGAGAATTTTTTAAAGCATCTTGCAGTTTTATCAACTTTTAGGATATATTATTTGATTTTTTGAATGAATCATGTGATCACCTCCCGTTTTAACCTCCTCGTGTGAGCGAATCCGGCCCCAAAATGAAAATTCCCCCCGCAAGGAAGGGAATCGGTGTCTTTTCACTTGTGATAGAGCGTGTTCTTCTCATAGGCCGGCTCGCTGGTGAGCTGCATATCCAGGCGCTTGAAGACGCTGTCGTCCACCGTGGAGAGGATGACCGTGGAGTGCACGTCGCAGCCGCTGAGCGCGGAAAGCTGCTGCATCGCGCGCATAGCGTTTTCATCCGTCGCGGCGCTGATGGCCAGGGCGACGAGCATCTCATCCGTGTGCAGGCGCGGATTCTGGCTCTTCATATAATCGGTCTTCAGCGTCTGGATGGTTCCGATGACCGTCGGAGAGATGAGGTTGATCTCGTCCGGAATGCCCGCCAGCACCTTGAGGGCGTTGAGCATCGCCGCGGAGGACGCGCCGAACAGATCGGTCGTCCGCCCGGTGACGATCGTGCCATCCGGCAGTTCGATAGCCGCCGCGGGCTTGCCCGTGCGCTCGGCAACCTCCATCGCCGCAGGAACAACGGCGCGCCGCTCCGGCTCGATGTCGAGCGTGCGCATCAGCAGTTCGATCTTCTGCAGCTCGCTTTCAGAGGCAAGGCCCTGGCGCATCAGGCACGCCGTCTTGAAATAGCGGCGGATGACCTCCTGCTTTGATGCCTCGCGGCAGACCTCGTCGTCGATGATCGACATGCCCGCCATATTGACGCCCATATCCGTCGGGCTCTTGTACACGCATTCGCCATAGATGCGTTCAAAAATGGTGCGAAGCACCGGAAAGACCTCGATATCGCGGTTGTAATTCACCGTCGTCTCTCCGTAGGCCTCCAGATGGAAGGGGTCGATCATGTTGACGTCGTTCAGATCCGCCGTGGCCGCCTCATAGGCGAGGTTGACCGGATGCTTGAGCGGCAGATTCCAAATCGGGAACGTCTCAAACTTGGCGTATCCGGCCTTGATGCCGCGCTTGTGCTCGTGATAGAGCTGGGACATGCAGGTCGCCATCTTTCCGCTGCCCGGGCCCGGCGCCGTCACCACGATCAGCGAGCGGCTCGTCTCGATATAATCGCTGCGTCCGTAGCCCTCGTCGCTGACGACAAGGCCCAGATCGGAGGGATAGTTGGGAATCCGGTAGAGGCGGTAGACCCTGAGCCCGAGCTTCTTCATCCGGCTCTCGAAGATGGCCGCGGATGGCTGATCGGCATACTGCGTCAGCGCGATGGAGCCCACATACAGCCCGAACCCGCGAAAGATGTCGATCAGGCGAACGACGTCGTTGTCGTACGTGATGCCCAAATCGCCGCGCCGCTTGTTCTTTTCAATGTCCCCCGCATTGATGGCAATGACAATCTCCGCCTGATCCCTGAGCTCCAGAAGCATCTTGATCTTGTTGTCCGGCGCAAATCCGGGCAGCACGCGCGACGCGTGATAGTCGTCAAACAGCTTGCCGCCAAACTCCAGATACAGCTTGCCGCCAAACTGCGCAATGCGCTCGCGTATGCGCTCCGATTGCAGACGGATGTACTTCTGACTGTCAAAACCGACTTTCTTCATAGCTGCTTCTCCCATCTTCCGTTCTCTTCATCATTCATGTGCGCGGCAGGCGCCCACGCAGGTGCGCATGCCCAAAAACAGAATCAGTATAACAAAATTCGCGCGCAGTTTCAAGGTCTGCACGCGAAAGGAGCACAAGTTTATCCGATTCTGTCAGCGGTGTGCGCCAGGGCCGTTCCCCGGGCAGCGCCTTCGGCGCTTGTCAAAGGCCGATGTTCTGCGCCGCACGTCCGGCGTTCACGCCGCCAAAGACGCGCAGGCCCGGCGCGCAGCCGTCAAATGCGAAATCCGCCACACGCGTCGTCGTGGGCATTTTCACAAAGCCCAGATGCGTGCATCCAAAGAATGCCATCCGGCCCACGCTGCCCGTCCCCCACGGAAGCGTGATCTGCGTCAGATTCTCACACCCGGCGAACGCGCTGTCGCCCACGCGCTCAAGCCCCCGCTCAAACACCGCCGACACAAGCGAACGGCAGCCGAAGAACGCGCTCTCGCCGATCTCCCGCACGCCGCTGCCCACGCTCAGGTGCGTGAGCGTTCCGCAGGCGAAGAACGCCTTGGGCGCGATGGCCGTGATGCGCCGGCCGCACAGCTCCGTGGGAATCTCGATGCGCTCGGGCGCTTCCTCACGCGCGCCCGTCACGATCAGCGTGCCGTCCTCCGCCTCCTCCAGCCGGAGCTCCTCGTCCTCCTTCCAGCTCTGGGAGTCGAACGCCAGGGCGTTGAGCCGTGCATATTGCTGCGCCGCCGTGCCCTCCCCGCCGTACAGGCACAGCTTCTTGCCGCAGCCGAAGAACACGCCCCCGCCCAGCGAGTTCACGCTCGCAGGGATATCCACGCGCTCAAGCGCCGTGCATTTGGAAAAGCAGGAAGGGCCCAGAGCCTGAACCCCCGGCTCGATGCGCACGCGCTCAAGCGCCGTGCACTTGGCAAACGCGAGCGTGCCCACGCGCAGCACCCCGCCCGGGATGATCACACGGGAGAGACGCACGCAGCCGGAAAAGGCCATCTCCCCAATCTGGCGCAGCGCGTCCGGCAGCACCACCCGGCGCAGCGCCGAGCAGCCCTCAAACGCGCGCGGGGCAATCGCCGTCACGGGACACGCGCCCGCCTCAAACTGAATATCCAGATCGTCCGCCTGCGGATCGACGCAGCGAGCAACGGTGAGCGTGCCGTCTCCATTGTCGGCAAAATCGAGCACCCTGCGTCCGACGAGCGCATATGCCGCCTCGCTATGCGCCGAAGCGCGCGCCTCAAATGGCGCGGACGGCGCGGCGGGGGCAGGTTGCGGCTCCGCATATCCGGGCTCGTGCCCCTCCTCGCGCCACGGGCGGCGCGTCACACCCGCGATGGGCACGCTGAAGCCATCCTGATTGACCTGCCGCGCATCGTCGCGCGGACCACCGTCCGCGCTTTGCTGCCACGGTCTCCTGGAAAAACGCATCTTCTCTCTCCTTGGCGTCGCATTTTGTCATATCATTTTTATTATAGCATCGCGCGGCGCGAATGGCAATCCCGAGGCATCATCGTTTTTTTGTGCTCATCCCCTTGACAACCCCGGCGCAATGGTGTATCATGTTGATATCAAATCAATATCAGTCCACATTTTGAAAGGAGCTCGACTCTATGGAATCCAAAACCATCTCTCAAAACGTTCCCCGGGAACGCATCGCGCCGCACGCCTCGGGCGGCCTCATGCTCATCGTCATACTCGCGGGATTCTGCGCCTCCGTCGCGTGCATCGTCTTTGGCAGCATTCGCCTGGGCCACGAATCCTTCGTCCTCGGCGGCTTCCTGCTGGCATTGGGCTGCATCGGCATCACCGCTTTCTCCATCTTCTCTGCCGGGCTCAAGGTGCTCGCGCCGAATCAGGCGTTCGTCTTCACGCTCTTCGGCAAATACTTCGGCACGCTGAAGGCCCCCGGCTTCTACTTCGTCAATCCGTTTGTCACCGCCAACGCCCCCGCAAAGGCGAACGGCGAGCCTGCCCATGCCGTGCAGGCCAGGATCAACGGCTCGGAAGCGCAGATGGCGCTGGGCCATTCCAAGCGGATTTCGCTGAAGACCCGCACGCTCGACAACCGCAATCAGAAGGTCAACGACGCGCTGGGCAATCCGATCATCATCGGCTCTGTGGTCATCTGGCGCGTCGCCGATCCGACAGCATCCGTCTTCTCCGTCGAGAATTTTGAGGAATATCTCTCCATCCAGTGCGATTCTACCATCCGCAACATCGCCCGCCTTTATCCCTATGACACCATGGAGGACGACACGGACGAGAAGACGCTGCGCGGCTCCAGCCGGGAGATTTCCGAGAACATGCAGCGCGAGCTCGCCGAGCGCGTGAAGGATGCCGGCCTCGTCATCGAGGATGTGCGCATCACCACCCTGGCCTATTCGGAGGAAATTGCCGCCGCGATGCTTCAGCGCCAGCAGGCCACGGCCATCATCGCCGCCCGCCAGAAGATCGTCGAGGGCGCGGTCAGCATGGTCAAAATGGCCATCGATCAGCTTGGCGAGGAGGAAATCGTCGTCCTGGACGAGGAGCGTAAGGCCGCCATGGTCTCCAATCTGCTTGTCGTGCTCTGCGGCAACAAGGACGCGCAGCCCATCGTCAACAGTGGTTCCATCTATTGATGAAACGGAGGTGATCCCCCGTGAACGAAGAAGAACTTCGCAAAAAGGAGGAGCAGCTCGCCGCACGCCTTGAGCGCATCAGCCAAATCGAGGCGCAGATTCTGAAGAAGGAGAAGGCCGTCAAGGATCGCGAAAAGGCGAAAAAGCAGGTGCTCTTGCGCCTTTCCCCCTCCCTGTGGGATGAAATCGCGGCCTGGGCGGATGATGACTTCCGCTCCATCAACGCGCAGATCGAGTTTCTGCTCACCGAGGCTGTGCGAAACCGCAGGAAAAAGTGACGCAAACGATGGCGGGGCTGTCAGGGTCATTCCGAACATCCCAGATTCACTGAGCAGGGCAAGCCTTCCTAAGCTTGAGGCTCTGTCCGGCGAAACCCGCATGGCCGCGCCAGGAGCGCTCCCTGCGCTCGCGAAAAGGGCGCATCGGCCACAGGCCGAGGACAGCGCCCTTTCCGGCTTTCCACTCGCCTTGCTCCGCCGGTCTTCGGGTCTGCGTCTTTGCGCGGGCAGCGGCCAGACGCCGCCGGCCGGGCCACAGGCGCCGGTCCCCCCACCCCCCCCCCAAGGGTTTTCCGTTTCCATCCGTCCATTTCCGTCGCTGACGGCGACAGGCGGACACCTCTTTTAAAAACGCAAATGCTGCTTTTTTCTTAGAACTCTGAACCCGACAGCCCCCGCTTTTTCGGTAAACGCGCGGTTTTGTCCACGTCAGAGTTTTCTCTCCGCGGCACGCATTGTTTTTCCCCTTCGGGAGAAAAAAACGCTTATTGATACTTTAGCGCTCCCAATATGCATGGGAGCGCCAAAATATTCTGCGCGTCAAAGCGCTTTTCACTCTTCCTCGTCATCCTCGTGGAGCTCGTCCACATCGTTGACCGGCGGCTTGAGGCCCTCGATGACGATGCCGTTTTTCTGCGCATAGTCCCACAGCGCGGCATGCACGGCCTGCTCAGCCAGCAGCGAGCAGTGCACCTTCACCGGCGGCAGACCGCCCAGCGCTTCCATAACCGCCTTGTTGGTCACCTCCAGCGCCTCCTGCACCGTCTTGCCGATGATCATCTCGGTCGCCATGGAGCTGGTGGCGATCGCCGCGCCGCAGCCAAACGTCTTGAACTTTGCGTCGCGCACGACCTGATTCTCGTCAATATCCAGATAAATGCGCATGATGTCTCCGCACTTGGCGTTGCCCACCGTGCCCACCCCGCTGGCATCGTCGATCTCGCCGACATTGCGCGGGTGCATGAAATGGTCCATAACTTTTTCGGTATACATAAGCTTGCCTCCGTGATGTTCTCTTATTGCGCGTCCTTCTGATGCCGGACGAAATCCTCATACAGCGGCGACATGCTGCGCAGCCGCGGAATGATCTCAAGCAGACGATCAACGACTGCATCGGCGTCGGCCATGGTCGTCTCCTCGCTGATGGACAGGCGCAGCGAGCCATGTGCGATCTCATGCGGCAGGCCGATGGCCAGCAGCACATGGGACGGATCGAGCGAACCGCTCGTGCATGCCGAGCCGCTCGACGCGCAGATGCCCGCGGCATCCAGCAGCATCAGCATGCTTTCTCCTTCGACGAAGCGGAAGCAGAAATTGACATTGCCGGGCAGGCGGTTCCGGCGGTGGCCGTTAAGCCTGGCATGGGGAATCTCCTTCTCAATGCGGGCGATCAGATGATCGCGCACGGCGCTTTCGGAGGCGATGACGCGCTCCATCTGGGCCATGGCAATCTCGGCCGCCGCGCCCATGCCCACGATGCCCGGCACATTGCTGGTGCCCGCGCGGCGCTTCTTCTCCTGCGCGCCGCCGTCCATAAACGGCAAAAGCTTCACGCCCTTGCGCACATACAGCATGCCCACACCCTTGGGGCCATGGAATTTATGGCCGCTGGCGGAGAGCAGATCGATGTGCATCTTCTCCACATCGAGCGGAATATGGCCGAACGCCTGCACCGCGTCGGTGTGAAAGAGCACGCCGTGACGGCGGGCAATCTCGCCGATCGCCTCAAGCGGCTCAATCGTGCCGATCTCATTGTTGGCCGCCATGATGGAGATGAGCACCGTATCCGGGCGGATCGCAGCCTCCAGCGCGGCGGGATCGACAGCGCCCTCCGCGTCGACGGGCAGCACGGTGATATCCCAGCCGTCGCGCGCCAGCGCATCCGCGCTGTGCAGCACGGCGTGATGCTCGATGGCCGAGATGATGATGTGCTTTCCCTTTTTGGCATTTGCCAGCGCCACGCCCTTGAGCGCCCAGTTATCGCTCTCCGTGCCGCCGCTGGTAAAATAAATCTCATTGGCCTTTGCGCCGATCACGGCCGCGATCTGCTCGCGCGCGTGCTCCAGCGCCGCGTTGCTCTTCGCCGCGAAGCTGTATGTTCCGGCGGGATTGGCATACTGCTCCATCATATAGGGGCGCATCGCCTCAAATACCCGCTCATCCAGTCTGGTCGTGGCGGCATTGTCCATGTAAATCATCGGATTGCCTCGCTTCCCTAATTTATCTGTCCGTCGGAGGAGGAACGATTATCCCCGCAGGATGCGCCTTCGTCCATCAGATCCGCCAGCACGACGCCGTCGATGACGCCGTTGATCGCACTGTACACCTTTTCAAACACCGCGCGCGAAGGGCAAGCCCCGCTGCGCTGGCAGTGCAGCGCGCCATGCACCACGCATTCCGCCGGCGCAAGGTCGCCCTCCGTCGCCCGCAGAATCATGCCCACGGTGATATCCTTCGGCTCACGCGCCAGGTGATACCCGCCCTGCGCGCCGCGAACGCTGCGCAGCAGCCTCGCACGCGTCAGCACGCTGATGATCTGCTCCATATACTTGCCGGAAATGTCCTGCCGCTCGGCGATTTCACGCACGCTCACGGGACTATTCCCGTCGTGCTGCGCGAGATCAACCATGATCCGCAGGGCATAACGGCCCTTGGTTGAGATCATCATGCACCGTTCCTCCGTCCTTCGTTTTTTCCGAGAGACAGTATACCACTCAATTCATACTTCGTCAATAGGATTTAGGGGATATTCTTGCCCGGACGGGCGATTTTTATCCGCATTTCGCTTTTTCATCTCACAGCTGCGGCAATAAACTCGCCTCTTCTCCGCGCAGCTGCGCGCCCACACGGCGGCTGGCCTCACGCGCTGCGCGCTCAAGCGTCTGTCCCCGCCCCAGCGCATCCGCCAGCAGCGCACAGAACAAATCGCCCGTGCCGCCGTGCTGTCCGCCCGCCCTTTCAAACGGAACGATCACGCGCGTTTCCCGGCGCGCATCAAAGCCCACAACGGCGTCCCGGCCGTCCTCCGTGCGCGCGCTCGTAATCAGCACGCTGCGCCCGCCCGCGCTCAACGAATCGACCGCCTCCCAAAGCGCCTGTCCGCCGCAAAGCGCCGCCTCGTACGGCACGCCCGCCAGCAGACAGGCTTCCGTGAGATTCGGCGTCACCAGATCGGCATGCGCGCACAGCAGGCGCATCCCCTCCGCCTGATCCTCCGTGACAGAGCGATACATCCGCCCGTTGTCGCCCAGAATCGGATCGACAAGCACCCATGCGCCGCGCTTTCTCGCCCCGTCGGCGATGGCGCAGAGCGCGCCGGCCTGCGCGGTTCCGGTGATATAGCCGATGCACACGCCATCATAGGCAATCCCAAGCCGTTCCCATGTTTCTAACGAGCGCAGCAGGTAATCCGTGGTATCCAGCGCCTGGTGCGCGCCGAGATTCAGCGTGTTGGAAATCAGCGCCGTCGGCAACGCGAGCACCTCATTTCCCTGCGCCTCCAGCGCGGCGGTCATCATCCGCACGGCCACACGGCTTCGGCCCGTGATGTCGCCCAGCAGCAAGATGGTAGACATAAGCTCCTCCTTGTACGCAGACAAAACGGCCTGCCAGCGTTCTGGCAGGCGCCCGTCTGTTGACCACAAACGCGGTCATTGTCCCCGATGAGGTTTCTTCCTCTGCCGGCATGCTTTCTCCCCCTTTCGGGGGAGAAAGCCCCTGCCAGGCAGGTACATACGCGTCCTCCTCGCGGCAGTTACACCTTTCTGAGCACAACGGCCGTGCGCGCGGGCAGGTAGATGGCAAAGCCGTCTCCCATCTGCGGATCGTGCGCCCACGTGTGATAGACGACAGACTTGTCCACGCGCTCATAGCCGCCGAACTCCTTATCGTCGCTGGAGAGCACAACCTGATAATCTCCATGCTCCGGCGCGGGGATAAACAGCCCGGTCTGGGAATTGGTCGGATGGAAGTTGAAGACAAACACGCAGCCCGCCTTCTCAAACGCAAGAATCTGGTCCGTCTCATGCTGGCGCAGGCAGCGCGGCATTCCGCCGCTGAGCACGCTGTACTGCCGTATCAGGCGCACCATCGCCTTGTCAAAATTGCCCAGCAGCTCGTAGCGCAGGAAGCCGTTGTCCGCCAGGGACCACAGCCTGCGGGCATGCGCGAAGCTCCAGCCGTTGCCCTCGCGCGGAAAATCGATCCACTCGGGATGGCCGAACTCATTGCCCATAAAGTTCAGATATCCCTCGCCGCCCGCCGCGATGGTCACCAGGCGGATCATCTTGTGCAGCGCCACCGCACGCTCGACGATCATATTCTCGTAGCCGCGGTTCATGCCCCAGTACATTTCCTTGTCCGCCAGGCGGAACATGATCGTCTTGTCGCCCACGAGCGCCTGATCATGCGACTCGGCATAAGCGATATTTTTCTCGCCCGGGCGGCGGGAAATCAGCTCGTAATACAGCCTGCCGATATCCCACTGGCCATCCTGTTTTTCCTTGATCGTCTTGATATAGTAGTCCGGCAGGCCCATGCTCAGGCGGTAATCAAAGCCGATGCCGCCGTCCTTGATGGGCAGGCACATGCCGGGCATGCCGCTCATCTCCTCCGCGATGCACAGGCTGCCGCGCTTGAGCTCGTGGGTGAGCTCGGTCGCCAGCTGGAGATAGGTCATCGCCTCAATGTCGGTATTCATCGAGAAATACTGATGATAATCCGTGAACGCGCTGCCCAGGCCGTGATCGAGGTAGAGCATGCTGGTCACGCCGTCGAAACGGAAGCCGTCAAAGTGATACTCCTCGATCCAGAACTTGATGTTGGAGAGCAGGAAGTGCACCACGCCGGTCTTGCCGTAGTCAAACACCTTGGAGCCCCATGCCGGATGATCGCCCGCGGAGCCGGCCTTGAAGAACTGATCGTCCCGTCCGTCAAAGCCATTGATGCCCTCCGCCGTGTTCTTGACCGCATGGGAATGCACCAGATCCAGCAGCACCGTCAGCCCGAGCTTGTGCGCCTGATTGATCAGCGCCTTGAGATCGTCCGGCGTGCCATACCAGGAAGACGCCGCAAAGAAATTGCTCACCTGATAGCCGAAGGAGGCGTAATACGGGTGCTCCATGATCGCCATCAGCTGCACGGTGTTGTAGCCGTCCGCCTTGATGCGCGGAAGCATGTCGCGCATGAACTCCAGATACGTGCCCACACGCTCTTCCTCAGTCGCCATGCCCACATGGGATTCGTAGATGAGCGGCGGGATATTCCGCTTGGGACGGAAGCCCTGATCCGTCCACTCAAACGTCTTGCGCGGATTCCAGATGGCCGCGCTGAAATTATGCGTCTTCTCGTCCTGCACGACGTAGGTGGCGTAAAGCGGGATGCGATCCTCCGTCCTGTCCCCGCAGGTGACGGCCACCTTGACGCGGGAGAGGTGGCGCAGCGTGCGCACGCCCTTGATCTCGATCTCCCAGTTGCCGCCGTCAAGCGCCTTCATCGGGTGGCTCTGCCGGTCCCATCCATTGAAATCGCCGATCAGATGCATAGCCGTCGCGCCGGGCGCCCACTCGCGGTAAACCCAGCCGCCCTTGGTCTTATGGAAGCCATAGTAAAGATGCCCGCTGGCGAAATCGGACAGCGTCTGCCCCTGAGCGAGCAGCTGACGCTTTTTCCTTTTAAAGCGCTTGACGCGCTCGTTCAGTTCGCCCTCAAACGGCGCCAGATTCGGATCATCCAAAACAATTCTCAATTTCTGGGAACGCTTTTTTGTTGTGCCGTCCATGAAAAAGCTCCTCTCAACCATTTCTTTTCTACCTCGATTGTACTCCATTTCTCCATCATTTTCAACACTTTTGTACACAGCCGGCTGTGCATTTTCTCCGCTTTTATTTAAATATCCCGGCAAAACAGCGGTTGACGCGCGCGCGGTCAAGCGGTAAACTATGGATACGGATGATACACTGCTTATCCGGCGCACGCCGGATTACCTTGACAAGCCGAATACAACCCCGAAAGAGGAGGTTTTTTCCCTATGCTGACCCGTACGTTCTTCGCCCGCGCGCCGCTTGCGCCGGGCCGCTTTGCGCCGCTTCCCGTCGGCGCGGTCACCGCGCAGGGGGAGCTGCGCGAGCGCCTCATCGCCCTGCGCGGCGGCTTGCTGTCCCGCTGCGCGTCTTTGTTTCCCGAGGCCGGAGCGCAGAGCGCCTGGTTCGGCGGCGATCTGCCGGGCGGCATGCGCGCGCCCGAGCTGCTCGACGCCATGCTGCTGACTTCCGCGCTGCTCTCCGACGAGGAGCTGCGCCGGGACGCCCTGCGCCTTTGCGGCCGGGCCGCGGATACCCAGCGGGAGGACGGCAGCTTCGGCACGCCGGGCGAGAGCTTTGCCGCGCGCGGCCGGATGCTGCGCGCGATCACGCACGCCTACTCCATGAGCGGCGAAAAGCGTTTGCTCACCTTCATGCTGCGCTATATGAAGTACCTGCAGGATGCGCTCAAGGCGCAGCCCCTTCCGGCGGAGGACGCCATGCACATCAGCGACACGCTGGAGGCGGGCATCTTCCTGTACAATGTCACCGGCCAAAAAGCCATCCTTTCCGTGCTCACGGCGCTGCTGGCCCAGGGGGCGGACTACACCTCGCTCTTCCACGCATTTCCCTATCGCACGCCGGTATCACGCTCCTTCTCCGAGGAGGCCATCCGCATCGCGCTCACGGACGAGGACGAGGCGGGATATACGCATCACCTGCTTCGCACCGCCTCCGGGCAGAACCTGTGCGAGGGGCTGCGCGCCAGCGCGCTTGCCGGCGTTCTGACCGGATCGGGCAAGCACCTGTCCGCGCCGGAAGCCGGTCTCGCCCGGATGAACAAGGCCCACGGCGCGGTCTGCGGCGGCGTCACCGCCGATCCTCTGCTGGCGGGCACGCATCCCAGCCGCGGCGTCAGCGCGCTGAGCGCCTGCGAGCTGGCCGCCTCGCTGGAGTCTCTGCTCGCCTGCCCCGGCGGAGAGCACGGCGCGGACCAGCTGGAGACCCTCGTCTACAATGCCATCGCCGCCGCCTTCGCGCAGGACGGCCGAGGCGTGCAGCCCATGCAGCAGGCCAACCAGGTGAAGCTCAGCCGCGACGCGCGCTTCCCGCTCACCGATGAGGACGCGGGGCTCTTCTCCCTTTCCGACGGAGACGCGCTGTGCGCGCTGCTGGGCGCGTGGCCGCGCTTTGCCATGCACCAGTGGATGCTCTCGCGCGACGACGGCCTGTGTGCCATGGGCTATGCGCCCTGCAGCGTGCGCTATCGCCTGGGCGGCACCGGCGTGCGCCTGCATATCGCCGGGCGCTATCCCGCCGGCGGCAGCGTGCGCATCACCGTGCATGTCGAGCAGAGCGCCGCGTTCCCCATCCATCTGCGCATTCCCGCCTGGGCAAAGGGCGCAACCGCGGCCATCGCGGGCGAGATTCTGCCCGCCGTGCCCGGCACCTTCCTCACCGTCAACCGCCAGTGGCACGACGGCGACGAGCTCCTGCTCACGCTGCCGATGACCGCCGAGCTCGTTCCCGGCTTCCATCAGGCGGTCAGCGTCGCGCGCGGCCCGCTGCGCTTTGTCTACGCGCCCAAGGCGCAGTGCCTGAACGACGAGAGCGGCATCGCCCTCATGGATGCGGAAGCGGGCTTCGGCATCGCGCTGCTGGGAAGCGCTCCCCTTGAGGCACAGGAGACCGACTCCGGCGTGACGCTGCGCGCCCGCGCCGTGCCTGTGCCGCGCTGGGGCCTGCGCGGGGCCAGCTGCGATCAGCCGCCGATCACGCTGGGCGACGTGAATATGGATGCCGCTTTTGACGCGGAGCTCGTCCCCTATGCCTGCGCGCCCATTCGCCTGGCCGTCTTGCCGGTGCTGTAAGCGTCACTCTCCCAATCTTTTTTAACTCCTGCCACAATCCCGCCACACCGAGCGGTTATACTAGCAAGCTAGAGGTGATCTGCCATGAGCAAAAACACGCGTATTTTAATCTGCGATGACGACGCTATCGTCCATCAGTCGCTTTCGCTTTATCTCGATAACGAGGATTTTCTGCATGATTCGGCTTATGACGGCAAGCAGGCGCTGGAGATGGTCAAGAAGGAGCATTACGATCTCATGCTGCTTGATCAGATGATGCCCGGCATGACCGGCATGGAGGTCTGCCAGGCCGTGCGCCGGGACAGCCAGCTTCCCATCATCATGCTGACTGCCCGCGGCGAGGAGATCGACCGCATCCTCGGCCTGGAAATGGGGGCGGACGACTACATCGTCAAGCCCTTCTCCCCGCGCGAGGTCATCTCCCGCATCAAGGCCGTGCTGCGGCGCACGTCCGCCGCGCCGGACAGCGCCCACGAAGAGCAGCTGACCACGCTCACCTACGGCAATCTGGAGATTCAGCCGGAGCGCTACAGCGTCAAGCTCAGCGGCCAGAGCGTCGCCTGCACGCCGCGCGAGGTGGAGCTGCTCTACCTGCTGGCCAGCCATCCGGGCCGCGTGTTTGACCGGGAGCAAATCCTCTCCCGCATCTGGGGATATGACTTCTTCGGCGATACCCGCACCGTGGATACCCACATCAAGCGCCTTCGCCAGAAGCTCACCTGCGAGGACATGGGAAAAACCTGGGACATCATCACGGTCTACGGCGTAGGCTACAAGTTTGAGGCGGGGGTATGAGGCGCAGCACGTTTTTCGGGCGGGTACTGGTGCTCGTTTACGGCACGGTACTCCTGTTTGCCGTGCTGATCATGACCATCTACACCGTCATCTCCCCCCGCCTGTTCGCGCAGGACAAGATCAACGATCTGATTCCCAAGGGACAGATCATCGCCGAATACATCGAAAGCACGCTGCGCGGGGAGATTTCCACCTCCTATCTCGTGCCGCTCATCGGACGGAGCACCTCTCAATGGGAGGCGACCGTCTGGGTTGTCGACGAGCAGGGCAACACCCTCATCCGCACCCAGCAGACCGACGGGCGGCGCGTGGGCAAGCTGCCGGCCAAGCTCAGCCAGCCGATGCTTCCGCAGGTGCTCGCCGGAAACGTGGCCACGCACATCGGCAGCCCGGAGGATCTGACCAGCTCCTCCGAGGGCGAGGGCGCGGCCCGCAGCACCGTATTTGACAGCATGCTCAACAGCATCGCCCCGCCGTCCGAGGAAAGCGATACCTCCTCCGAGGAGGTTCTCAGCGGCCGCCTGGTCGCCGTCGCGGTGCCCATCACCTATTACGGCGAGGTCATCGGCGCGGTCTTCATGGCACAGTCGATGGCCGAGGTCATGAGCGGCATGCAGGCGCTGACCAACACCATCGCCTCCTCTCTGGCGGTTGTGGCGCTGCTGCTGCTGCCTGTGGTGCTCTTCTTTGCCTCGCGCATGTCCCGCCCGCTCGCACAGATGCGCTCCGCCGCGCTGACGATGGCGGGCGGCGATCTCTCCGTCCGCGCCGACGACTGCCGCCGCGACGAGTTTGGCGAGCTGGGGCGCGCGCTCAACTACCTTTCCTCCGAGCTGGGCGCAACCATCTCCTCGCTGGAAATGGAGCGCAACCGCCTGCAAAACCTGATCAACGGCCTGTCCGAAGGCATCATCGCCATCGACGCCGGCGGCGCCACCACGCTGATCAATCCCGCGGTCTATACGCTCCTCGATCTCGCGCCGGAGACCAGCGATGTGCGCGCCGCCGCGCCCGACGTGCTCTCCATGTTCGACGAGGCGCTGAAAACCGGCCAGAGCGTGCGCCAAACCCTCTGGGAAGGGGCGATCGCGCTGCGCATCTCCGTCGCCCCGCTCACCCGGGTGGACGGGAGCGTGACCGGCTGCGTGGGCATCCTCTCGGATGTCACCAGCGCAGAGCGCCTGGAGCAAACCCGCCGCGATTACGTCGCAAACGTCTCCCACGAGCTGCGCACGCCGCTGACCGCGATGCGCGCGCTGCTTGAGCCGCTGCGTGACGGCCTGATCCGGACGGAGGAACAGCGCCAGCAGACCTATAACATCGTGCTGCGGGAGACGATGCGGCTCTCCCGTCTGGTGAGCGACATGCTCGAACTGTCCCGCCTGCAGAGCGGCAAGGCCTCGCTCTCCCGCAGCCTCTTCGCCCCCAAGCCGCTCATCGACCTGATCCACGAGACATATTCCGCCTACGCCGAGGACTACCAGCAGACATTCGTCTACGACATGCCCGAGACGCTGCCGGATGTTCTCGGCAATCCGGACCGCACCCAGCAGGTGCTCATCGCGCTGCTGGACAACGCCTTCAAATACACGCCGGAGGGCGGCACAGTCACCCTCAGCGCCCGCATCGATGGCCCGGTCGTTCGCGTCACCGTGCGCGACACCGGCATCGGCATCAGTGCGGAGGATCTGCCGCACGTATTTGACCGCTTCTACAAGGCGGACAAGGCGCACCACAGTAAGGGGACCGGCCTCGGCCTGGCCATCGCCTACGAGATCATGAAGCACCTGGGAGAAGAGATGACCGTGACAAGCGAGCTGGGCGTCGGCTCCGCGTTCTCCTTCACGCTGCACATCGCGCAGACGGATGCTCTGCCCGCTGCACAATGAACATCAAAA
>JAUNJB010000004.1:46227-50697 GCA_030535375.1 Clostridia bacterium
CCCCACACGAGGGGGAGAATGCATTTTCCGTCTGCGGGAACCTCCTTTCGGTTCCCGCCCTTTTATTTTCTCACATCCCCGATCTCCACCATCGCGCCGTTTTGCCGCCTCGACAGCTCCGCGGCAAAGGCGATATAGTGGCTCTCGGCGGACGCGGCAATCGTCGTCATCCTGCCGCCGGGCCTGCCTCCCTCGTGCAGCATGGCGAGCATCTCCTCCACCATGCGCCCGTCGCCGCCGCCGTGCCCGGCCAGATCTCGCCCCAGCTCGGCCACGTCGATCACGCGCACGGGCTTTCCAAACGGTTCAATGCGCACGATGTTCTCGTCCATCTCGCCCTCGATGGTGCCGCGCGTGCCCATAACGCGGATGGAGCGCCCGCCGCGCGCGGTGAACGCCGTCATCATCAGCTGACAGTGCGTGCCGTCCTCCATCTCCATATTCACCACCTGGTTGTCCACCACATCGTTGTCGCAGGCGTAGACGCACCGGCCATACGGCCCGCGTTCAATCGCCTCGCGGATGGATGCCTCCGTCGGATGCAGCGCCAGAATGTCGCAGGGCCAGTCCGTGTGGCCGCACAGCACGCCGGTATCCTCGTTGGTCAGGTAAATTTTCTCCGCGTCATAGGGGCAGCTTTCCTTGGCCCTGCAGCCCGCCGTACAGCGCGGCGCGGCACCCTCCGGCGCGCACTCCGGCCTGAAATGGCGCAGGCTGCCAAACGAGGACACCCGCCTGCACCGCTGCCCGCCGCACAGCCAGACGAGATAATCGATGTCGTGGCAGCACTTGGCCAACAGCATGAACGTCGATTCCGCCTCATTGCGCCAGTTGCCGCGCACGAAGCTGTGCGCCTGATGCCAGTAGCGCACATTCTCCAGCGCCTGGATGCAGACCACATCGCCCACATCCCCACGCTCAATCGCCGCGCGGATCTGCTCAAAGAACGGCGCGTACCGCAGCACATGGCAGACCACCACGTGCCGGTTCGCCGCCTCCGCCGCCCGCTGAATTCTGCACACGTCCTCCACGCTGGTGGCAATGGGCTTTTCAAGCAGCAGATGATAGCCCTTTTCAAGCGCAGCCACGGCATGAATCACATGCTGCCTGTCCTGCGTGCAGATGAACGCGGCATCCGCCAGCCGCTCCCGCGCAAACATCTGCTCGCCGGTTTCAAAGCACATCTCTTCCGGCACGGCGTATCGCGCCTGCACCTCGCGGCGCTTGGCCTCATCCGGCTCCGCGATCGCCACGATGCGCATCCTCTCCGGCATGTGCTCCGCCATCGGCGCGTAGGTATCCTTGCCGCGGCTGCCCAGGCCGCAGATCGCCACGCGAATCGGATATTCGATCATCCTCATTCCTCCTCCACCAGCACACAGCCCTCGCCCGCCGCCAGGGACAGCATCACGCAGCCGCCGTGCACCGGCAGGCGCCGGCCGGAAAAGGCATCGCGCAGCGCGCGCACGCCTTTCAGCTCATCGGGAAGCAGCAGCGTGCGCTGAATGCGCGCATCCGACGTGTTCAGCACGCAGAGCGCCGTCTGCCCGCCAGCGTCCTGTCCGCACCGCTTGTAGGCATACAGGCCGTCCTTCCCGACCTCATGGGTGATCAGCGTGCCCTCGCGCAGAACGCGCAGGTCATTTCGCATGCGCGTCAGCTTTTGATAATACGCGAGCATGCGGCTGCTTCCGGCCTTATCCCAGGTCATGCTGCGCCGGCAGTCGGGATCGGGGCCGCCGCGCATGGCCAGCTCGTCCCCATAATAGATGACCGGCACGCCGGGATGCGTCATCTGGAAGAATGCCGCCGCACGCATGCGCGCCAGATTGCCGCCGCAGCGGGTGAGCATGCGCGCCGTATCGTGGCTGGACAGGAAATTCCACATCGTGTTCTGAACCTCCTGCGGATAGAGCATCATCGCGCGGTTGACGCCCTCGTCAAACTGGCGCAGCGTCCAGCTTCTTTCCGCGAAGAACTTCCAAATCGCGCCCGAGAGCACGTAGTGCATTGTGCCGTCAAACATATCGCCCACGGTGCACCACTCGCGCGAATCGTCCCAGCACTCGGCAATCATGATCGCGTCCGGATTCGTTTCCAGCACGGCGCGGCGGAACCGACGCCAAAAATCGGGGTACACCTCCGGCGAAACGTCGAGCCTCCAGCCATCCACATGCGCCTCCCTGAGCCAATAGCGGCCAACCTCCAGGAAATACGCCGCGCAGTCGGGATTCTGCATGTTGAGCTTGGGCATATACGCCCAGCTTTCGCCAAAGGTCATATACCCGCAGGGATACTGCTCCCCGAAGAAGAACCAATCGTAGTACGGCGACGCCTCCCCCTTCTCCCTCGCATCCCGAAAGGGCGCGAAGCCGAGGCCGCAGTGGTTGAACACGCCGTCGAGCACGATGCGTATCCCCGCCTCGTGCAGCGCGTCGGCCAACGCCTTCAGATCGTCCTTGCTGCCCAGCAGCGGATCAATCCGGTAGTAATCAAACGTATTGTAGCGGTGGGAGGTGTCCGAAAGAAAAATCGGCGTCATATATACCACGCCCACGCCAAGCGCCCTCAGATACGGCACCGCCTCCAAAATGCCCTTGAGATTGCCGCCGAAGCGATACTCGTTCGCCACGCGCCTGCTGCCCCACGGCTCCACCGGCTCCTCGTCCGGCACGTCCACGCGGCGGAATCGGTCCGGAAAGATCTGATAGCCCACGCATCCGCGCGCCCACTGCGGCTTCTCCCTCGCGGGATAGGCATGTGCGAAGTGAAAGCAGCTCACGCCGGCCATCCCCTCCGGCACGGCGCGCGTGCCGTCCGCGTCGTGCAGAAGGCACACGCCCTCCGCGCGCAGCACAAACCAATAGACCAGCCTCGGATCACCCGGCAGAAACACCGCCTGCCAGACCTCGTGCGCGCCGTCCCGCCACATTCGCGCCATTTTCACGCTCTGCGCGCGCGTCCAGGGATCGCCGCTGCCATAGTTGCAGGCGTGATACAGCGTCACCTCGTCAAACTCGTCCGCCGCCGTGCGCAGGCGGATACACACGCGGCCATTGCTGAGCGCATGCCGGTACTCCAGCCAGGGCATATGATCAATCGCGGCAATCTGAATGCTCTTCATCGCATTTCCTCCTTGAACAGCCTCTTTGCGGCGCGCCATGCGCATGCCCGCCAAAAATCGAGGGCTTTTCGGTCTTTTCCATTATCCTTCCTTTGCCGATTGCTGTCAAGCTCTGACAAATGTAGAATTCAATACCACATCTTCCCGTTTTTGGGTTGACATCGATCATATGACACATTATAATAATGAAAAAGAAATCACGCCCGGCCGCGCAACCGGGCGTCTGGAGGCTTTGTCATGAAAATTCTCGTGGACAGCTGTTGCGACCTCTCTCCCGCCCTGCTTGACAAGACGCAGGCCGCCGTCGCCCCGCTTACAATCACCATCGACGATACGCATTATGTGGACGACGGCACGGTGGATATCGTCCCCTATCTGGAGGCGATGCGCGCCTCCGCCAATCCGGCACGCTCCGCCTGCCCATCCCCAAACCTCTACGCCGAGGAGATGGCGCGCGCCGAGGGCGACTGCCTCGTTCTCACGCTGTCCAGCAAGCTTTCCGGCTCGCACAATGCCGCCATGCTCGGCCGCGAGCTCGCCAGGGAGAGCGCCCCTGACAAGCGCATCCATGTCTTTGACAGCGAAAGCGCCAGCGCGGGCGAAACCTATCTGGCGCTGATGCTGCGCGACATGATCGACGCGGGCCGCTCGTTCGACGAAATCGTCGCCGCCGTCGAGGAAAAAATCCGTTCGCTGCACACGCTGTTTGTGCTCGATTCTCTTGACAACCTCGTCAAGAACGGCCGTATCAACAAGGCCATCGCGCTGATCGCCGGCGTGCTCTCCATCCGCCTGGTCATGAGCGACGACGGCGAGGGCTCCATCAAGAACATCGGCAAGGCGCGCGGCATCAAGGGCGCGCTCGCGCAGATGGTGGAGACCTGCCGCAAGCACACCGAAGGCCTGGCCGCCGGCTCCCAGCGGCTGGTGCTCTCCTACTGCAATTGCCTGGAGCGCGCCCGCGATGTGCAAAGCATGATCCGCGAAAAATGCCCGGCCATCGGAGAGATCATCATGACGCCGACCTCTGCGCTCTCCTCGATGTACGCCAACGACGGCGGCATCGTGATCGCGTATTAATGATATCGCCCGGGCCTTCCCCGGTGCAGCCGAAGCCGCCTGTCATCCAAGGGATTCCGGTAAAGAGCGGCCGCCGAACGAATCGGCGGCCGTCTTTTTACTTACAGGAAATTGCGCGAATAACCGGGCAGCGAGCACAGAAATACTTTGAAATATAAAGTAATTCGGAAGCGGGAGCGCGCACGGCGCGCTTTTTGTGATATGGAGAATCGCGCGAATAACCGGGCAGCGAGCACAGAAATACTTTGAAATATAAAGTAATTCGG
>JAUNJB010000004.1:50797-54541 GCA_030535375.1 Clostridia bacterium
AAGCGGGAGCGCGCACGGCGCGCTTTTATCTCTTGATATCGTAGTTCATGTTCATGATGTTGCGAATGCTGTCCACATCGTCGGTGATGTTCGCGTCGCCGTGGATGGTGTGCTTGATCACGCTGGATGCCACCGCGAAGTTGATCATGTCCATCGGGCGGTAGTCGTGCAGCATCGCGTAGATCAGGCCGCTGGCGAAGGCGTCTCCGCCGCCCACGCGGTCAAGGATATTAAACGTGAACAGCTTGCTCTCAAACGTGTGTCCCTCGTACCACATGAAAGCCTTGAGGCTGTTCTCGCTGCCGGAATGCGCATAGCGGACGTGGCGGGCGATGCACTTCATATTCGGATAGCGGTCGATAAACGCGCGGAAGATCTCGTCCTGCTGCTCATAGCTGGGCTGCATCGGCACGCCGTCCTTGTAGTCGCCCTTGCTGTGGTCCTCCTCGTCGCGCCAGAGGTGATACGGCTCGATGCCCAGCAGGATGTCGACATACGGCAGGCACTGCGTGCAGAAGTCGCGCGCCTCCTCCCAGCTCCACAGCTTGCTGCGGAAATTGCCGTCGAAGCTGACGGTCAGCCCCTTCTCCTTGGCGACCCTGAGCATGTTCATCGTCAGCTCGCGGCAGTTCGGGCCAAGCGCGGGGGTGATGCCGCTCAGATGGAGCCAGTCAAAGCCCTCCAGCAGCGCACCCAAATCGAAATTCGAAAAGTCATATTCTGTGAGCGCGCTGTGCTGGCGGTCGTAGATGACCTTGCTCGGGCGGATGCCGTAGCCGGTCTCCAGGTAATAGGTGCCCAGGCGATGGGACGGCGTCTCCTGCGGGGTGGAGAGGATCATCGGCGTGCAGTGAACATCGTTGGAGCGGAGCATGCGCACCGCGCTCTTGCCCAGGCTGTTGTTGGGCACCACGGAGAAGAACGTGCTGTCCACGCCGAGGTTGGCGAGCGCCAGCGCGATGTTGGCCTCGCTGCCGCCGTAGCTGGCCTCAAAGCTGGACGCCATGCGAATCTTTTCATAGTTGGGCGGCGTCAGGCGAAGCATGATCTCGCCCATGGTGATAAACTTTTTGGTGCCGTCTGCGCCTTCGAGAAGCGGATTGTGATGGATCATCGTGTGTACCTTCCTTCCAGATTTAAGTTGTCACGCAAAACGATCGTCGTCGTATATTGCTTTCAGTATACCATGGATAACGCCGATCTTCAATGCAAAATCCGAAAAACGCAAACGGTTCGCAGCATGAATTTCCCGCTTTTCTTTCCCCGGCAGGTGTGCTATAATGCCACCATCATTTCACTTTGGGAGGCAGCATATGGCCGATACCGTCAAAACCAACGTCATGCGCATCCTTGACAGGGCGGGCGTGCCCTATGGCGTGCACACCTACTCGCCGGAAACCGGCATCGACGGCGTATCCGTCGCCCGGGCGCTCCATCAGGACCCTCAGGCCGTATTCAAAACGCTGGTCACACAGGGCAAAAGCCGCGCGTTTTACGTCTTTGTGATCCCCGTTGCCGCCACGCTGAATCTCAAGCTCGCCGCATCCGCCTGCGGGGAGAAGGCCGTGGAGATGATCCCGCAAAAGCAGCTGTTGCCCAATACGGGCTATGTACACGGCGGATGCAGCCCCATCGGCATGAAGAAGGCCTATCCCACGTTCATCGATGAAACCGCGCAGCTGTTTGACACCATCTGCGTGAGCGCAGGACGCATCGGCGCCCAGGCCGAGCTGTCGCCGGACGATCTGTGCCGCCTGACGGGCGCGCAATACGCGCCGCTGACGGACTGACCCGCAGATTTTCGTTGATTTCTTTCCCTTCATGTGCTATGATAGGAGCGCTTGCAACGGGGCAGGCGGACAGATGTGTCCGTCTGCCCTTTTGATATTCACAACGCGCAGGAGGCAGCATGAATACAGCAGAGCTTCTCGTCAAGTGCCTGGAAAGCGAAGGCGTCAAGGTCATCTTCGGCATTCCGGGTGAGGAAAACCTGGCGATGATGAACGCCATTTCCCGCTCATCCATCCGCTTCATCACCGTCCGTCATGAGCAGGGCGCGGCCTTCATGGCCGACGTATACGGCCGGCTGACGGGCCGCGCGGGCGTGTGCCTGGCCACGCTCGGCCCCGGGGCGACCAACCTGATCACCGGTGTGGCCGACGCCAATTCCGACGGCGCGCCGCTGGTGTGCATCACCGGCCAGGTTTCCACCGATAAAATCCATCTGACCGCCCATCAGTATCTCGATCTGGCGAAGATGTTTGAGCCCGTGACCAAGCGCACCAAGCTCGTCATGCGCCCGGACTCCACCGCCGAGATCGCTCGCCTGGCGTTCAAATACGCCGAGGGCGAAGGCAAGCCCGGCGCCACCCACATCGATCTTCCCGTGGACGTCTCCCTGCAGACGGTTCCGGATGGCGAAATGCCCATCCACCGCAGCGATCCCAATCCGGAAATCGCCGCGCTGGAGCACATTGAGATCGCCGCAGGCATGATCTTCAGGGCGCAAAACCCGGTCATCCTCGTGGGCAGCGACGCCGTGCGTGAAAACGCCAGCGACGCCCTGACCGATATGGCCGAAACGCTCCACATCCCCGTCGTCAATACGATGATGGCCAAGGGCATGATTCCCTACACCAGCCGCTATTCGCTCTGGACGGTCGGCATTCCGCAGCGCGACTACGCCAACCGCCTGCTGGAAAGCGCCGATCTGCTGATCTGCGTGGGCTACGACCTGGTGGAATACGCGCCCCAGCGCATCAATCCCACCCGCAAAACGCCGATCCTGCACATCAACACCACACCGGCGCATGTCAACAAATACTACCAGACGGCCTGCGAGGTCGTCGGCGACATCAGCGATTCGCTCCACCGCATCACGCTGCGCACCCACCGCAGCCAGGAGCCCGTGGCCGCGCTCGCCATCCGCGAAAAGCTCGTCGTCGAGCACGAGAGCTACGCCGACGACCGCGCCTTCCCCATGAAGCCGCAGCGCATCCTAAGCGATGTGCGCAAGGTCATGCGTCCCGGCGACATCCTGCTTTCGGACGTCGGCGCGCACAAGATGTGGATTGCCCGCCATTACAACTGCTACCGCCCCAAAACCTGCCTGATTTCCAACGGCTTTGCCACGATGGGCTTCTCACTGCCCGGCGCGCTGGCGGCCAAGCTGGTGGCGCCCGAGAAGCGCGTGCTCGTCGTCACAGGCGACGGCGGCTTCCTCATGAACAGCCAGGAGCTTGAAACCGCCGTGCGCGAGCACCTGCCCTTCGTGGTGCTGGTGTTCGTGGACGGCAGCTATGGCCTCATCAAGTGGAAGGGCATGGACCAGTTCGGCGAGACGCACAGCTGCGATTTTACCAATCCGGACCTCGTGCTCTACGCCCAGGCCATGCACTGCAAGGGCTACCGCATTTCCTCCGCCGACGCGCTGCTGCCCACACTCGAGGAGGCATTTGCGCAGGATGTACCCGTCATCATCGAATGCCCGGTCGATTACAGCGAGAATATCAGGCTGTCACAGCATCTGAGGGAGATTTAATCCCCGCACCTGCAAAAGAGGACGCCCCCGTTCGGGAGCGTCCTTTTGTTTACCGGGGACGAAGCAAAATGGTTCTTACTTCGTCTGCGCAAACGCCGCCGCACCGGCGCCCGCAATGCGGCCCCAGGTGAAGGCATTGGAGATGGTGAAGCCCATGTAGGCGCTGTTGGCGCTGGTCTCGCCTGCGGTGTACAGGCCCGGGA
>JAUNJB010000078.1 GCA_030535375.1 Clostridia bacterium
AATCGCCCAATTAGGGCAAACGCGCCCGGTTTTTCGCGCAATTTCCTATAAGCTAAAATAGCAGCCAGCGGCCGTTTCCACTTCAGAAAACCACTGCAAATCGCCCAATTAGGACGAACGCATCCGATTATTACGCGATTTCCTGTAAAGCAAAAAAGAGCTCCGACCGCCGCTTGGCAACGGAAGCTCTTCTCTTTTCGTGAGGGATTCCCGGCGCATCGCCACGCCGATGCCTATGTGTCTTATCTGCCTGTGATGCGATCCCACAGATCCCCGAAGTCGTCGGCCAGCTCGTCAAGGCCGGTCACCTTCGCCACGCGCTCGCCCAGACCCTTGACCTGGCCATAGAGCGTGCTGTCGTCGGTGATCTCCACATCGGTCAGGCTGCTGTCCACCTGCTGCACCGTCTCGGTGATCAGCTGCTTCATGCGGTCGTCAAGGCCCGCGCTGTACTGGTCGTCAAATTCGACGGCCACAAGCACGCGCTCGTTGTGTACGATGACCTCGGCATCGCTGATCTCGCTGATGCGTTCCACCGCATCCGCCACCTGCTCCGCAAGGCGGCCTGCCTGTGCGGGCGTCATCGCGGACGCAGCCGCACCCGCAGCGGGCTCATCGCTCATCGCGGGGGACGGCGACGCCAGAGTCGTCGCTTCCGGGCTCATCGCCGGGCTTTCCGTCATCATCGGGCTGTTCGTCGCCACAGGGGCGGCCGTCGTGCCCAGGCCGTTGGCATTTGCCGCGCAGCCGGTCATGACCATGCTCGCCGCGACCATGCACAGCAGAGCCATCATCCATTTTTTCACTTGATTCGCCTCCTTGCCGCTATTGTGCGCCGCAGGAGGAAAAACTATCAGCGATTCTCAAAGAAATTTTTGCCTGTTTACTCGACATAGAACATGCAGCCGCCGATAAACTCGCGGAGAATAGATGTCGTAGGGATTTCATCCTCGCGCTCGCACTCGAGAAAATAATTGAGGAATTTCACCAGCCTGCGCGAGCGAACGTAATACGGGCTGTCACGCCCGATCGACTTGAGCATCGGATAGGCGTACTTCTTGAGCACGGCGATCTCGTAGAGCAGCGACGAGTTGAACATCACGTCGGCCCTCTCCTGGAACGGGAAGATATACTTCTCCTCACCCGCGCGCACGGCATCCCACATCTGCATGGTCTCGATGGCCTGCGTCGCGCGGAACTGATGATCGCGCACCATGCGCCGCAGCAGCCGGACATCCGTGGTGCGGATGCGGTTGTGGCAGTCGAGATTCAGCTGAGTCAGCGCGCTGACGTAAACGCGGAATTTGAGCTCACTGGGGATATCGGCGCTCAGCGCATCGTTGAGCCCGTGAATGCCTTCAACGATCAGGATATCATCCCGGCCAACGCTCAGCCGGACCCCCCGCTCCTTCCGCATTCCGGTTTTGAACGAATAGAGCGGCATTTCCGCCTCGCGCCCGGCCAGCAGCTCGACGAGCTGCTCGTTGAACAGCGGCACATCGAGGGATTCCAGGCACTCGAGATCGGGCTTTCCGTCCTCCCCGCGCGGAACGGATTCCCTGTTCAAATAGTAATTGTCGAGCGAAATGGCCACCGGCCTTTTGCCGCACACGCACAGCTGAACGCTCAGGCGGTTGGCAAACGTCGTCTTGCCGCTCGAGGACGGCCCGGCGACAAATACGATGCGCGCGCCGCGCGCCACGATACGGTCCGCGATCTGCGCGATGGCGCGCTCCTGCATGGCCTCGTTCACGCGGATAAACGAGCGGATATCGCCCCTGGCGATGATGTCATTCAGGTCGGCCGCCGTCTCGCACTGCAAAATGCGGGCGCACTCGTTCGCCTCGGCGTACGCGCGCATGAGCTGCGGGCGCTCGGCAAACGGCGCGGGCGGCCCCTGCAAATCATCCCCCGGCAGCAGCAGAACCATGCCGGGATAATAAAACCGCAGCGCAAACTGGCCCACCTCGCCGGTCGTGGCCACCATGGCGCCGTAAAAATACTCGCTCAATCCACCGCAGGTATAGACGTCAAAGTGTTCAAACGGCCTGTACGCCAGCAGGCGAACGGTGTCCTCCTGCCCCTGCGCGCGGAAATAGGCCACCGCCTGCTCGCGCGTCCAGCGCGATTTTTCCACCGGCAGATTGCGCCGGACGATCTCACGCATGCGCGCTTCAATCCGACGCACCATAGACGCCGTCAGGCTCACGCCCGTCACATTCATATAGATGCCCTGGCCGATGCTGTGCTCAAAGCGCACCTTTGCGCCCGGGTACAGCTCCCGCATGGCCAGCAGCAGAATCATTCGCGCGCTTCGCTCGTATATGCGGCGCTCCTCTTCATTGCGTCCGTTCAAGTTGATCCTCCTTCAATCGCCCATGTCGCCGCGCTTCTGCCCGCGAGCGCGCCGGTGGAAAACGCGATTTGCAGATTGAAGCCGCCGGTATGCGCATCCACATCGAGCACCTCGCCGGCAAAAAACAGCCCCGGCTGAACGCGGCTCATCATCGTGCCCGGCAGCACCTCTTTCACATCTACGCCGCCGCGGGTGACAATGGCTTCCCCGATCGGCCGCGTGCCCGTGACGCGCAGAGGAAGCGCCTTGAGTCTTTGGGCGATCGTCAGCCTCTGTTCGCGCGTGATCTGATTGACCGGCATGTCGGCGGACATGCCGCACAGCCCGGCGAATACCGGGCCCATGCGCGCGGGCATCAGGTTCACCAGCACGGAGGACAGCTGCCTGCGCGCGTTCTCCGCAAATTCGCGCTGAAGCCGCAGATCAACCTGCTCCGGCGTGAGCGCGGGCTTCATGTCCAGCGTCACCTGAACCGTATCAAAATCCTCCGGCATATGGCTGCTGAGCTCGATGATCAGCGGGCCGCTGACGCCGAAATGCGTAAACAGCATCTCGCCCAGCTCGTCGTAAATCCTCTTTTTGCCCACTCGCGCGCTGACGCGCACATTCTTGAGCGAGAGCCCCTGCAAAAGCGTCGGCCATTTTTCGTCGATCGTCAGCCCGACGAGCGAGCCCCTCAGCGGCGTCACCGTATGGCCAAGCGCGCGCGCAAAGGCATAGCCGTCGCCCGTGCTGCCGGTGGACGGATAGCTCACCCCGCCGGTCGCGATGATGACGCTCGCCGCGCGCAGCGTGCCGCCCTGAACGAGCTCCGCGACGAACGCCCCGGCCTCTTTACGGATATGCGAAACGGCCGTTCCCAGTTCCACCTGCACGCCCGCTTCCCTCATCCCGCGTGAAAGCGCCCGCGTGACGTCGCTGGCCTTGTCGCTCACGGGAAAGACGCGGCCGCCGCGCTCCACCTTGGTTTCGGTGCCGAACATGCGCAGCGTCGAGGTGACATCCTCATGGTCAAACTGGCGCACGGCGGCGCTCAAAAACTTCGGATTGCGCGGCACCTGCCGGAAAAAATCCTCCGCATCCGCGATATTGGTCACGTTGCAGCGTCCCTTGCCGGTGATATAGATCTTCTTGCCCAGCTTTTCATTCTTTTCAAGCAGCAGTACGCGCGCGCCCGACCATGCGGCCTGGAGCGCGGCCATCATGCCCGCCGCGCCGCCGCCGATGACCAGCACATCACACGCGGTCTTTTCCGACATAGACCCTGTACTCATCCCAGATTCCTTCCATCAGACGGAAATGCTCGCTCAGCTCATCCTTGCGCTTGAGGCCGAGCGCCACGATCAGCGCGTTGATCACCGACAGCGGCGCGGCCATGGAATCGACAAAGGATGCCATATCCGTGCGCGCCGTCAGGCAGACCGTGCTCGTCGCGTACACCGGGGACATCGGGCCATCCGTCAGGCCGATGACCTGCGCGCCGCGCGCCCGCGCGAAGCTCATCGCCTCCAGCGTGCGCGTGGAATAGCGCGGGAAGCTGATGCCAAAGAGCAGGTCGCTCTCGTTGATGCGGCTGATCTGCTCAAAGACATCGCCGCTCGACTCGGACACGATGCGGACATTGTCAAAAATGAAGTTGAGATAATACGCCAGGAACTGCGCGATCGGTGCGGCGGAGCGCAGACCCATCACATAGATATTGCGCGCGGCGATGATCTTATCCACCACCTCGTCGAAGGCGGCCGTGTCAATCTCCTCCGTCGTCGTGCGGATATTCTGCATATCCGCGTGCAGCACGGTGCGCAGCACCTCGCTCTGATCGATATCCGTGGCCATCTCAAAACGCTGCACGGCCGTCAGCCAGTGGCGCACGAGCTCCTGAAGCGCGCGCTGCAGCTGCGGATAGCCCTCATAGCCCATAGCCGAGGCGAAGCGCACGACAGTCGATTCGCTTACGCCGACCTTCTCGCCCAGCTTGGACGCGGTCATGAAGACCGCCTTGTCGTAATGCTCCACAATGTATTCCGCGATCTTGCGATGTCCCTTGCTCAGGCGTTTACCGGACTGATTCAGCCTGCGCATCATGTCCTGCATATCCTGCATAGTACGTTGACCTCCCGAAGCATTTCTTATCGTTCTTGCTGCAGATATTGTACCAAACGACGCAAAAAAATGCAAGAAGTTTTCCGCTTCCTGCATCATTTTTGAAAAACTTGCGCTTAAAGTGCGGCTTTCAATGCGTTTGTGGCGTCATGATCCGTCATATCAAAGCCAATCACCGTCATTGTCGCATAGCCGGCCAGCAGCCAGGAAAAGTCGTCGTCGCCGCGCGGCATCGTCTCGTCCACGCTGCCGCCCAGATAGTAGCATGTCTCCCCCTGCGCCTTCTCCTCCACCCGGTACACGTCGTTATAGCGCGTGTCCTTCATCGGCGCGGCCTTGAGCCCGAGCGCACGGTCCACTGCGGGATAGTTCAGGTTGAGCACGGTGTTCTTCGGCAGGGGATGCTCCTTCAGCATGTCATACGCCTCGATCGCCAGCCGAGCCGCCAGGTCATACGTGTCCTCCCTGCTATGCGCGAGGGAAACCGCCATCGCCGGCCTGTCATTGAGCGCGCCCTCCATCGCCGCGCCCACGGTGCCGGAATACAGGATATCGCTGCCCGCGTTGTAGCCGTGGTTGATGCCGGAAAGCACAAACTCCGCCTCGGGATAGAGATTGCGCAGGCCGAGCTTCACACAGTCCACCGGCGTGCCGCTGACCGCATAGGCGCGCACGGCGCCCACCACATCCGTCTCCTTCACCGACAGCGGAGCAAAGAGCGTCATGCTGTGGCTGGCGGCGGAGCGCTGGCCGTCCGGCGCGACGACCACAACCTCATGTCCGGCCTCGGAAAACGCCTTCGTCAGCGCCAGAATGCCCGGCGCGCCGATGCCGTCGTCATTGGAAATCAAAATCCGCATGCTTCCATCCTTTCTCCCGCGGACCACCGTCCGCATCATTCCTCATAATCCCTGAACAGGAAGGCCGTCATCACGCCGTCAAGGCTTTCAAACTCGATGCGCACATCGTAGGGCAGGATATTTCGGAACACCAAATCGCTGTTGGTGCCCACAGTCGCGTCAAATCCCGCCGGCAGATAGCTGACGCCGCCCTGGGAATGCCAGTTCATCTCCTCGATGACCGTCGGCACGCGCAGCACAATGTTGTACAGCGTGCTGCACACCTGGCACACGCCGCCGCCGTAGCCCATGGAGCTCTCCCCGGAGAGGATCGGCGCGGAGCGATACCCGTTTTCCTTGGTGTACGGCCCGCAGATCGCGTTGAAGGAGAAGCTCTCCCCCTCCTTCACGCGGATGCTGGTCAGCCGCTCACTGGCGAGCGCGATATTGTAAATCCGGCCGGCATTGCCCTCTTTGCTCGTGCTCGTGGAGTAAAACGTCGTAAACGCGTAAAGCAAATCGCCCGGCTGCGCCTCGTCCCAGGCCACAAAATCATAAATCTTGAGCCTGTCCGTGCTGACGCCGACGTTTTCCGTCTCCCTCCTGTAGGGAAAGTACGCCACGCCATCCTTGATCTCCTCAATGGAGAGCCACGACCCAGCGCTGACCTCAATCGCGTAGCGATAGCCCTCGGGCTTAAAGCTGGTGTCCCGCAGCACATAGCCCACGGCCACATGCTCGCTCACGCCGGGCATCGGCCCGTCAAAGGGATTCTTGCGCTGCACACGCTCGACGTACTTGGTCTTCACATAGCCCTGCTGGCCGTCAAAATCGATGCGCGTCCACGTGCGCCCCTTGCTGTATACGTCCACAACCGTGTCCTTTTCCACGGTGCCCAGCGCGGTCGCCTCGTCATCCGCCCACTTGCGCACGGTCATCCGCTGCCCGATGACGCCATAGTACAGCGCCTCCTCCTGCTCCTCCGCCGCGGCGACGGAAAGCATCAGAGCAAGCGCGGCAATCAGCACCAGCGCGGCGGCCTTTTTCAGCCCGCGCATCAGCTGGCCCTGTACACGCGCACCGTCAGCACGCCGCCCGTCGCCTGGAGCGCAAAGCGGACATCATAGGGCAGCGTATTCTGCAGCCGCAGATCGATATTGCCGTCGCCGACAGCCGCGTCAAAGTCGAGCGGCGCGTAAGAAATGCCGTAGGAAGAATGCACGTAATGCTTGATCACATCGATCGGTATCTGCAAAATGGCGTTGTACAGCGTCGTGGACACCTGGCAGATGCCGCCGCCATAGCCGAGCTTCTTGCTGGATGTGTAATTGATGATGGGGCCGAGCTCATACCCATTTCCCTTGGTATAGGGCGCGCAGAAGTCGTTGAAGTAGAACTTCTCGCCCGCCGCGACGATCACGTCGTTCAGGCGCGTCACACCCTCCATAATGTTGTGCAGACGGCCGATCTGCGTCTCCGTCTCCTGCGCAGGGTCGTAATAGGTAGAAAACACCGCGATCAAATCGCCCATCTCCGCCTCGTCCCAGGGCATCACGGTTTCCAATTCGAGATTGCCCGTGGCCCGGATGCGGCCCGTGATGCGGTCATACGGCAGGGTGACAGCCATATCCGCGTCCAGCGCGCTGACCGCCATGATGCAGCCGGCCGGCACCGTGCGCAGGCTTTCGCCGCTCTCGCTGTCATAGATTTCCGTCTCCGATGTCGCGCGCGCAGCATACGGATACCACACCACCCCGGGGACATAGGGGCCGAACGGATCGTTGCGCATGTAATAGCGCAGATGATCCGCGCGCACATAGCCGGTAACCGTGCCCTTTCTGACGTAGGCCCACTCCCCGTCGGTGCTCATCACCTCGACGTCCTCATTTTCATACACCGTGCCGAGCAGCTTGGAGGAGGTATCCTTTTCCTTGCGGATGGAGAGGTTCACATCCGCCGTCGCGGTGTAGACCGCCTCAAACGGCGGCGCGGGGATGAATTCCTCCGGCACCTCGATTCCCTCGTGCGCGGGCTGAATCTCCCCGACGGGATCGGAGAGGACATACCCCGTCACGCCCTGCTTGACGACCCGGTGCCACTCCGCGCCGAGCTCCAGGATATAGACCGTCTCGCCCGCCTCCAGCGTTTGCAGCTTTTTGGCGGACTTGCTTTTTTCCGCGCGAATGGTGAGCTCCTTGCTCGCCACGCCCAGATACTGCGCATCCGCCTCGTCGTTGTAGCCGCTGGCCGCCGCGAGATCGACGACGTTTTTGCTGAGCACGTAGCCGGTCACGCCGTCCTTTTCGATCATTGTCCACGTATCGCCGTACTCGATAATGCTGATGAACTCACCCGCTTCTACACTGCCCAGCTTTTTGGCGGAAGTGGATTTCTTCTCTCGTATGGTCATCGCCTTGGTCACCGAAGCCGTGTACAGGATCTCCTCCGCCAGGCCGGGCAGGACAGCCCCCAGCAGCAGCGAAAGAAACAGCAGAAAAGAAATGATTTTTTTCATGTGTCCATCCTCATGCATTCAAAATCCATATTTTACCGTACAAAAAGGGACTGCGCGGCAAGATGCGCAACCCGCGCTCCGTCCGCATCAGTCCCCTCCATATTCAGCTGAAGCGATTATTCATCCTCGCCGTCCGGGTCCTCATCGAAGATTTTCCGGTTGCAGTTCGGGCAAAGATGCTCCTGTTCCATGTCAAAAGCTTCTTCATCGAAGAAGATGACCGTACCGCAGTGCGGGCACTCGTACTCGATCAGGCCGTCGCCGTCATCCTCATCATCGTCGTCTTCGTCGAAGTCATCCTCATCCAAGTCGTCATCCTCGGAAAAGAGCGCCTCCTCCATATCGCTGACATCGCTGTCGATCTCCTCGACATACTCCATCAGCTCACGCAGCTTTTCCTCGGTTTCCTCCTGCTCACTGGCAAACGCTTCCATCGCCTCGATCATAGCGAGCATCAGCTTGCCCTGCTCGCTCTCGGCGTTCACGCCAAGCCCTTCCGCCAGTCCCTTGAGATATGCCACTTTTTCGCCCATCTTGCTCATGGTCAGGCCGCCTTTCCGCCCGCCTTACGCGCGGGACATGTAGGAGCCGTCGCGGGTATCCACGCGGATCTTGTCGCCGATGTTGACAAACAGCGGGACAGCGATCTGATAGCCCGTCTCCAGCGTTGCCGGCTTGGTGGTGTTGCTGGTGGTATCGCCCTTGAAGCCCGGCTCGGTGTCGGTGACCTCAAGCACGACAAAATTGGGGGCTTCCACGGAGAACGCCTTGCCCTTGAAGAAGCGCACGGTCGCCATGGTTTCCTCCTTCATGAAACGGATGGCATCCTCCACCTGATCCAGCGTCAGCGGGATCTGCTCGAAGGTCTCCTGATCCATGAAGTAATAGAATTCGCCGTCGTTGTAGACGTACTGCATCTCCTTGGTCTCGATGGTTGCGCGCGGCTGCTTGTCGGTCGGGTTAAAGGAACGCTCGACGACGGCGCCGGTCATGACGTTCTTGAGCTTGGTGCGCACAAACGCAGCGCCCTTGCCCGGCTTGACGTGCTGGAAATCAACGATGGTCCAGACGCCGCCTTCCCACTCAATCGTCACGCCCTTACGAAAATCGCCTGCTGTAATCATGTGGAATCCCTCCATACAACTTTTATCGTGTATTGATGCATGCCAAACACCTTCCGCGTGCAGAAGATGCCGTATCAGCAATGTGCACTCGTGTTTTGATTTTATCACGTATTTGGAAAAAGATCAAGCATTTTCGTCGTATTGCGGCCAAGAAGACGCAAATTCAACGCGGCCGTGAATTGTATGTTGCCTCATTTGCGAAATTCACGTATAATAGCTGACAGGCTTACACGTCAAGAAAGAAGGCATTTTCTATGTCCAGCGACTTCTCCCAGGGCAAGGTCTGGCGGCGGATCGTCTCCCAGGCTGTGCCGCTGACGCTGGCGCAGCTCGTACAGCTGCTCTACAACATCGTCGACCGCATCTACATCGGCCACCTGCCCGGTGCGGACAGCACCGCGCTGACCGGAATCGGGCTGACCTTTCCGCTCATCATGCTGGTGACCGCGTTCACCTTCCTGTACGGCACGGGCGGCACACCGCTGTTCTCCATCGCGCGCGGCGCCGGCGACACCGCCCGGGCCAGCCGGATTCTGGGCTGCGTCTTCTCCCTGCTGAGCGTCACCTCCCTGCTGCTCATGGCGCTGTGCTTTGCATTCAAAAGGCCTCTGCTCTACCTCTTTGGCGCCAGCGACGCTTCCTATGTTTATGCGAACGCATACCTGCGCATCTACCTGCTGGGCACGCCGTTCACCATGCTGGCGACGGGCCTCAACGGCTTTATCAATGCGCAGGGCTTCCCGCGCATGGGCATGCTCACAACCGTGCTCGGCGCGGGCATCAACCTCGTGCTCGATCCGCTGTTCATCTTCGTCTTCCACATGGGCGTAAGCGGCGCGGCGCTGGCGACGATCATCAGCCAGGCCATCTCCTGCATATGGGTGCTGCGCTTCCTGACGGGCGGCAGGGTACTCCTTCCCCTGCGGCGGCAGGATATGCGCATCGAGCTGCCGCTCACCCGCGAAATCGTCGCGCTGGGCGCGTCCGGCTTCATCATGCAGGCCACCAACTGCCTTGTGCAGATCGTCTGCACGGCCTCGCTGCACACATACGGCGGCGATCTCTATGTCGGCGTCATGACAGTGATCAATTCCGTCCGCTCCGTGCTGGATATGCCCGTCGGCGGCCTGAACAACGGCGCACAGCCCGTGCTCAGCTACAATTACGGCGCCAGGCAGTTCGATCGCGTGCGCCAGGGCATCCGCTTCACCGCGATGATCGGCATCGTGTACACGCTGCTGATGTGGCTTTTCGTGCTCCTGTTTCCGGAACTGCTCATCGCCGTGTTTTCCGACGACGCGCAGCTGCTTGCCGCCGCGCCGCATGCGCTGCGGGTGTACTTCTTTGGCTTCTTCTTCATGGCCTTCCAATACGCCGGCCAAACCGCCTTTCAATCGCTCGGCTTTGCTCGGCATGCCATTTTCTTCTCGCTGCTGCGAAAGGCCATCATCGTCGTGCCGCTGACGCTCCTGCTTCCCCGCCTTGGCTTTGGCGTGGACGGCGTGTTCCTGGCAGAGCCCATCTCCAACGCTATAGGCGGTCTGGCCTGCTTCATCACCATGATGCTCACCGTGTACAGGCAGCTGGAGCGCCAGATCCGGCCGTGATTCATCGCAAACAGAGGCAGTCCTTGCGGACATGCCTCTGTTTTTCTCTATAGAAAATTGCGTAAAAACCTGCCGCGTGCGCCCTCATCGGGTGACTGGCAGCGATTTTCGGCAGGAAAGCGGTCACTGGCCGCTTTTTATTCTCCTGTCGCGGCCTTTCCCGTCTCAAACGCCACCTTGAGGCGATCCATGGCCTTCTTCTCAATTCGAGAGACATACGATCGCGAGATGCCCAGCTTCTCGGCCACCTCCTGCTGGGCGTGCACGGTGCCGTCAAGCAGCCCATACCGCATCTCCAGCACGGTGCGCTCCCTTCCATGCAGGCAGGTGCTCACCAGGCCGCGCACGCTTTGCAGGCTGATGCGCCGCTCAACCTCTCCGTGAACCTCGCCTTCGTCCGTGCCCAGAACGTCGATCAGCGTGATTTCATTTCCCTCGTTATCCGTACCAATGGGCTCATGAAGGGAGACCTCGCCCTTGCGCTTTTGGCTGGAACGCAGGCACATGAGGATTTCATTCTCAATGCAGCGGGCACAGTATGTGCTGAGCTGCGTGCCCGATCCGGGCTTGAACGTGTTCACCCCTTTGATCAGCCCCACCGTGCCGATGGAAATCAGATCGTCCGCATCGTATCCAGGCACGGTATACTTGCGCGCGATGTGCGCCGCCAGACGGAGATTGTGCTCGATGAGCGTCTCCCGGGCTTTGGCGTCCCCCTGCTGCATCCGCTCGATCATCCGCGCCTCCTCGTCCCTGTCAAGCGGCTTGGGAAACGCGCTTCCCCGCGCAAGATATCCCAGCAGAAACAATGCGTCCTTGAGAAAAAACAGAACCAATTGTTCGACCACAGACAACACCCCCGGCCAGTCTATGCGGTCGGGGGTGCAATTCTGCCGGTTGTGCTTTGTGTGATGGGTTTAGACAACAGACAAAAAGCTCCACTTAACCTGCTTCTTCACTTCATTCCTTCTTCAACCCTAAGCAGCTCTCGATACTTATCTCCAAAATCATCAAAGAACTTTTCTATCTCTATATTCAAAACATAATGATAAGCCCATTATCCTAAATAATCTTACCTTCTAAGCGCTTCACTAATACGTATAGGTAACACAGAAAGTTTATGCCTCACATTTCGAAATGTCATCCAAACTCCATAAGATCGTATTGACTTTACAAACATAATAGCCTGTTTAGGAATCCACAAGACAACCCTACCAGCAAGATATGTTTTTGTATTCTGTGCATCAAGAACACCCTTATGGTATTCCTCATTATTCTCTTGCATAACCACTCCCTTCTTCCCATTAAGTTCACAATAGAATGCATAACCAACTACTTCTTTTATGCTGTCTTCTACATTTTCTTCTGTTTTATCTCTATCTGTTTCGATCGTCTCGCAATACTCTTTATTTAAAGTGTTTAAAAATCTTCTTATATGCGCTGCTATGGCATAAAACATAGGTGTATCCTTTTCGTACTCAGTGATTGTTTGCAGCATTTTTTTATTATTACAGACAAACACCTCATTTCTTCTATTTTTCTATTCTCCGTCATTGTTGAACCGGCACGGATACGTCTGTTATATAGAGCATCGGGAATACACTTGACTCGTTTTGCATATCGAAGCGAATCAAATGTGTACAAATTATCCTCAAGCATAGAGATTTCTGGAAAAGTCACCCGGTATTCCTGTAGGAACTGCCTTCTAGCGAGTTGCATGCAAGGACTTACAATAGTACCTCCACTTTTTCTGAATTTGATATAAAGCTCTTCACCGGTATAAACTAGTGGAAAGGCTTCTTTGCGGTCATAAGCCGTCTTGTACTGAGAAAAACGATCCTCAAGCTCAGGCGAATCGAAGAAAGTCGTCCCTTCAAAAAATAGCATGTCGAGCCGATTGATTTCCGCGCAACTATATATTCTCTCCAAACAATTATGCCCCATAACATCATCACTATCCATGTAGTATACGTATTTACCTCTCGCTATACGCATACCATAATTACGTTCCCATCCCTGTCCATGGTTAGAGTTAGCAACTACACAAATATTATTATAATGCTTTTCATATTCCCTGAGTACACTCAATGTATTATCCGTAGAACCATCATCTAGACAAATTAATTCAAAATCCTGAAAAGTTTGATCCAAAATAGAACGAATTGTATGCTCTAAATCCGCCAGCGCCCGGTTGATCATCATCGCTCCGCCGGTCACGACATTCTGCATCAGGATGCTGCGATAATCGAAGTGCTCAAAGTATTGCTTTTGATAGTGCATCAGGGACGGCGCAATGGGCCTGAGATGCTCGTCCGTCACCGTTTGGTCTGAGAACACAAGAATCGGCGTGTCGCTTCCCGCCTGCTTCTCCGCCTCCAGTATGTTTTGCCGGAGCTGTTCCAGCTTGCCTGAATACCAAACATCATCTTGATCGCTGTAAGCAATATAAGTCGCATTGCAATTTTGAGTCTGCCATATAAAATTCTGTTTTGCTCCGCCAAACTGTTTTCAAGAGCATATGCGCCTGATTTTTTTCAGGATGGTATCGTATGTATTCATCCAGAATGGTATTCGTTCCATCAGTAGAACCATCATCCGAAATCGTCAGAAGCCAATTGGTATCAGTTTGATTCAGAATTGAGTCTATCTGCTCACAAATATATAAACTGCCATTATATGATGCTAATAAAATTTCAATACATTGATCCTGCATACTTCTATTTTCCAATCGCCCAAACGCTTATCAGAAAACATTCAAATTTCGTGCAACCCTGCGTATAATTTTTAACCCGTATATTTTTCATTCTCCCATCTTAAATCTTACCCGTGAATCCTGCGTCTACTTACTTCCATTGTCTATGACATCTTCCAACACCATCTGACTATAGCCTCATACTACTCACAACCACTCATAACCATGCTTAACTGCCTCGTAGTTTATCCGCTACATTCAATTTTTCTATGTTCCCACGGCATTCCAAAGTTTTCCAAGTCTGCTATCTTTTTCTGTCGTCAAATTCTATTTATTCATTTTTATTCTAGCACAACGGCAGTTCGTTTTCAACAGTAAATTTCTAAAGTCAGTATGAAAGACTGTAGGAGTACAATGCATCTTGGACATTAGAGAAAAAAGAATAGAAGAATGAGGCGACTTCTGTTATAGTTAAAGCTACCACGTTCAACTGAAACGAAAGGAGCCACACCCTTCATGAGCAACAGGATAACACAGGACATGAAGTACAGGCAATCCCTCATGAAGTACGCAGAGAAGTATGGTGTTAAGCGTGCAAGCAGGAAGTACAACAATGGCCGCTAGTTTTCCTCCATGCTTTCAAGATGCTTCATGCTCATATATTTCTTGCTGCCCATTGCGTACCGGCCACATGGCGCAGTCTGACACAGACCAGCATAAGGGCGAAATTGCCATCGGGAAAGGTGCCAACGACGCGTGTCCTGCGTCGGATCTCGCGGCTCAGGCGCTCAATGATTAGTTCGGATCTTTGTCCAGTGTTCAGAAGGAAAACTCATATACGTCAGCGTTTCTTCCACGCCATCCTCAACTTTTTTACTGCTCCCTGTAGTTTCATCGTGCGTAGTTCCTCGATGACGTCAGCAGACTTTCTTCTGGCCGCTTCCTTGTTCTCCTGAGCGTGGATCGCTTTGAGCATCAGTGCAACATTCTTGACCTTTGACTTGGGCACAACAGAGAGGACATTGCGATAAAAGTGAACCACGCAACGCTGGTATTTTGCCTCAGGAAACACTTCTCCAACGGCATCGAGCATTTGCACTTATCTCCAAATAAGCTTAACGCCATCCAGTCTGCGCTTACGCAGCCATTTGAAAAACTCCACCCAGTTGGCTTTGTCCTCCTTCATTCCTTCCGCAGCTCCAAGCGCCTCTCGATAGCCGTTTTCATTGACAGCAATTGCCACGAGAACAGCAACGTTTTCGTATTCACGGCCCCAGTTTCTCTTGAGATAGATGCCATATATACATATGGGTATTTTCCTCGTCGGCAGAGGCTGTCAGGATAAGAAAATCCCGGCATCTCTTTTCAATTCAATATACTCTCGAAACATCCAATACCAACCATTGGATGTGAAATCACAATCGAATTCAGCATCGACTCCAGGAGTTCGATATTTATGTGTATTTGCACCGGAGATAAGAACGGATAAAGGAAGAACTATTCATCGGTCAAAATGCTACGTTTTGTTTCATTCTTTCCACGGAGGCCTGTCAGGATAATCCCAAACATTCTAAGAAAGAAATCTTCTAAGTAACTCAAACCTTTGGGGGACATGGTGCTCTTTCCCAACACTCCTCCAAAAGGCTTCTAGTCGCCCTTTGGAAACTTTCGGGCATAAAACCTTAGTTTTTTCTTAGAATATCTGGATTCCTATCCTGATAGCCCCCTCTTATACCAAAGGCACTTTATAAATCATACAACCGTCCACGCTCTGCCATTCACAGCTAATTCCTTTTAACTTGTCATACTTCTCCGAGCCCAATTTCCAAATGGTTTCAAAGAAACTCGCTGCCCGCTATTCCTGGAAATAGCGGTGAATGCTGCTCCCACACCCATATTCTCGTGGAACTGCCTTCCGCTGACATCCTGGTAATCACAGCCGTCCCTGTCCAAGTGTGTTCAGCTATTTCTTGTTTGGATTTCATTATTTCTTGGGAATGTATTCCTAAATAACCTATGCCCATTACATAGACACACGCATAATTGATGCTAATGTTCCATCAAAAGAAATTATGAAAGAATCTTGCTCCTTTTCATCAAAGCATCATCCAGAATTATTATGAGTTCAATTTTTTACAACTATTTAAAAATTTTAAATGAGAAAATGGTATCCTGTTTTCCATTTTTGCTGTAGCTTCAGGCTTTATTATTAAGTCTTGTGTCCGTTCAATGTTCTTAAAAATCATCATCGTATCATAATTTGTATTATCGCGGATATATTCAATCAATTCGTATACAGAGGGTTCATTGCTGTGCATTTGAAAAGCAAAATATCCTTCTTTCACAAAAAAAACTTTTCTTTTCAACAATGGGCTATGATCTTCTAATAATTGTTTATACGGACAGAACACAGGGGCATTTCCCATGTAACGATATTTATCACTTGACATATATGCATCTGAAATAAACCCCAGTTTTTCAAAATACTCTGTACATCTCATTTCATGAAACACTACTGCTTCCGCATAGTTCTGTGGGATACGAAGTGTTTCCCAATACCGACGGAATGCTTCTGATTGTAAAATATTTCTTTTAAACGTTAAAAAATATGACATTAAGTGATCAATCACGGGCTGTCCTCCCATTTCTTCATTACCCTGCGCTATGTATCGACAATGTCCCCAAAAATCACATTCACGTGATGTCATTTCATTCATCATTTTTTCAAAGGGAAATATTGGCCCAAAATTTGTAAAATTATGTAAAACCAATTCATCATATTGTTGACCAATTTCAAAGTAACCATAGCTTATAATTGCGTCTTTATATGCACAGGAATCAAAACCAATGTTTTCACGAATGATTAGCTTATCACATACATTTTCAAGAGTTTTTTTCCCTACATCTCCCAGCTTTCCATTAACAACTACACAAGTTTCACTACACATGGAACGAAAGGCTTCCAAATAGTATTCTACATAATCATCGACCACACCTTGTTCATCATAAAAAAAGTATATTCCCAATCTCTTAATATTCTCATTCTGTATTAAACCGGACTTTATCTTTGCTTTCTTCAAATACAGTATATTTTTTCGGAGTATAATCCCCGTTTTTCTTTCTCTATTTTTAATAGACTGATTTATCCATTTCAAATCAATCTGTAAACCTTTTTTCCAATACAACCTTATACCATTTGATGCAAATGCTTTTTCTGGCACTTCAATAACAGCTATAGATCTCCATAATCGTTCATATCCACTACAAATCTTCTCTCCATATTTAA
>JAUNJB010000237.1 GCA_030535375.1 Clostridia bacterium
AGCCGGGCAATGGACGGCGCGCCGTGCGCGCTCCCACTTCCGAAGCACTTCAACATTCCAAAGTGTTTCTGTGCTCGCTGCCCGGTTCTTCGCGCAAAGCGCGCCGTGCACGCTCCCACTTCCGAAGCACTTCAACACTCCAAAGTGTTTCTGTGCCCGCTGCCCGGTTCTTCGCGCAAAGCGCGCCGTGCGCGCTCCCACTTCCGAAGCACTTCACTCTCCAAAGTGTTTCTGTGCCCGCTGCCCGGTTTTTCGCGCAAAGCGCGCCGTGCACGCTCCCACTTTCAAAACACTTCAACACTCCAAAGTGTTTCTGTGCTCGCTGCCCGGTTCTTACGCCATTTCCTGTCAACCAAAAAAGCGCCCGCAACCGGACGCTCTTTTGATGAAGAGGAGAAAGAAAGAGAAACACTGCACGGCGCAGGCTTCTGCGCAAGCCCTGCCGTCCGCGGCAGGCTGCTGTTTCCTGCCGATGAAACCATTATACGCCTGCGGATGGGGCTTGTCAAGCATATTTGCAATTCTTTTTCTATTAAAATTCTAATTCTTTCATTTTATAGCCAAAATCGCAGTTAATTTGAATAAAATTATATGCGTTAAAATCAAATTTGTTCATCCCGCGTCATCCTTTCGGATTTGACAATCATCCGGCAACTGAGTATAATACTTCAAACGAAACAAAGGAGAAATCCCGCCATGACTTATGAAGAAGCATTTGCGCTCCTGCGCCGCTACAACAGCGAACCCTTTCACCTGTGCCATGCCATCACCGTTTCCAAGGTGATGCGCCGCATGGCAAACGACCTTGGCTACGCAGACGAAGCGGACTTCTGGGCCGTCGTCGGCCTGCTGCACGACATCGACTTTGAGCGCTGGCCCGAGGAGCACTGCATCAAGTGCCGCGAGCTGCTCGCGGAGGGCGGCGCGGACGAGCGCCTCATCCACGCGGTGGTCAGCCATGGCTATGGCCTGTGCGCCGACGTCGTGCCCGAGCATCAGATGGAGAAGGTGCTCTTCGCCTGTGATGAGCTCACCGGCCTGATCGGCGCGTGCGCCAAGATGCGCCCCTCCGGCAGCATCACGGACATGGATCTCAAGAGCCTCAAGAAAAAGTTCAAATCCAAGGGCTTTGCCGCTGGCTGCTCGCGCGATGTCATCGCGCAGGGCGCCGACATGCTCGGCTGGCCGCTCGACGATCTGCTCTCCCGCACGCTGGAGGCCATGAAGCCCGACGAGGCCGCCATCGCCGCCGAGATGGCCGCGCTCGCTTAAAGCACGTTTTGGGGCGAGAGCTCCTGCCGCTCAAGCACATGCTCAATGCCGCCCTCCAGCTCGCTGGCGTAGATCATCGCCGAGGAGCTGTCCCCGCTCTCCAGCGACGCGATCAGCCTCGACAACGCAAACCGGACGTCGTCGGCTGAGCCGTGATCGATAATCATCTCCATCATGCTCGCTTCCCTGTCCCATGCCTCATCCAGGGCATGGGCTTTTTCTATCGCCGCCTCCAGGTCGCCCATGCGCACGGCGTTGAGGATTTCCGAGGTCTGCTCCAGCGCACTGTCGGTGATCCTGTGCACGGAAATCTGCTCCACTGCGCTCAGCGTCGCCAGAATCACGCCGACCACAATCATCGTGATGATCTTTCTGCGCATCTTACCACCTCACCTTGTCCTCGCTAAGCACGTCGACGCTCAGCAGCCGTCCGTCCTCGCCCTTCTCCTGCACCAGGAGCATGCCCTGTGTATCCAGCGCGGCGATGAGCACATCCTTGTCCTGCTTAATCCCCTGCGCCTGAAGAATGCGCCGCAGCCAGCCCGGCTCCAGCCCGGCAATGCGCATCGTCCTGTCCTGCAATTTGCCGTCAAGGATCAGCGTCAGCGGAATTCCGTCGTATATTTTAGGCAGGCCCTGTTCCTTGCGCGTCACGGGCCGGTTGTCCGCCGAGGGAAACACGCTGAGCGAGCCGTTTGTCTCCAGCACGACGCTGCCCGTCTCATGCAGGCCGATCACGCCCTGAGAGCGGATGCCCTCCATCAGGTCGGACAGATCAAAGCACAGGCGGGAAAGCTCCTTCTCGCAGATCTTGCCATCGCGCACCAGCACGCTGGGCCGGCCGCAGATGAGCCTGCGCATCTTCATGCTGGAGAAGGACAGCACGCTGAGCAGGCTATGGACGAGCAGCAGCGTCAAAATCGCCACCACGCCGCCCAGCAGCGGGATTTCCACATCGCCCATAGGCTGTGTCGCAAGATCCGAAATCATCAGCGTGATCACGACCTCATAGGGCTGCAATTGCGCCAGCTGGCGCTTTCCCATCAGCCGCAGCACGATGGCCGTGACAAAGAACAAAATGATCGTCCGCAAAAATCCAGTCAGCACAGTCTGTTCCTCCCTTTTGCGTTATAATCTGCGCACTCGGGAGGAAAATATGCGCCGCCGCGGTGCACACGCGCAGCAAAAAAGCGCGCAGTGCGCGCTTCCACTTCCGAAGCACTTCACATTCCAAAGCATTTCTATTCTCGCTGTCCGGTTTTTCGCGCAGCGGCCAGTGGCCGCCTCCACTTCCGAAAATCGCTGCAAAT
>JAUNJB010000238.1 GCA_030535375.1 Clostridia bacterium
AACACTTTGGAGTGTGAAGCGCTTCGGAAGTGGGAGCGCGCGCGGCGCGCTTTATTGAACTTATAGGAAATTGCGCGAAAAACCGTGCAGCGAGCACAGAAACACTTTGGAGTGTGAAGCGCTTCGGAAGAGGGAGCGCGCACGGCGCGCTTTTTTGCTGCCGTGCATGCCGGTTTTTGCTGAAAATGCCGGTATTTTGATCTTTTTGGGCTGGACGAACGGCGGAAAAAGGTATATCATAGTCTTTGCGCAAAATCGACGTCACCGGCGGGGCAAATGACGCCCGCGCCGGCGTGATCCTACGATGGGGAGGGTGCAACGTGCATCAAGAGAACAAGAGCTGGTTTTTGCGCGGGCTGCGCGACGGCGTGCCGATCATGCTGGGCTATTTGGCCGTCTCCTTCACGCTGGGCATCGCCGCGCGCAACGCGGGGCTGACTGCTTTTCAGGCGGCATTGACCAGCCTGCTCAACAACGCTTCGGCTGGCGAGTATGCCGGTTTCACCGTCATCCGGGAGGATGCCGGATATGTGGAAATGGCGATTATGATCTTCGTGGCCAATGCGCGCTATCTGCTGATGTCCTGCGCGCTGAGCCAGAAGCTTTCGCCCAAGACGGGGCTTGTGCCGCGGATGATCGTCGGATTTGACATCGTGGATGAGGTCTTCGGCGTGTCCATGGCTGTGCCGGGATATCTCAATCCGTGGTATACATACGGCATGATGAGCCTGGCGATCCCGGGCTGGACGCTGGGCACGGGCCTGGGCGTGGTCATGGGCAATGCGCTGCCCGCCGGCGTGACCAGCGCGCTGAGCGTCGGCCTGTTTGGCATGTTTGTCGCGATCATCATCCCGCCCGCGCGCAAGAGCCGCGTGATCGCGGGGATCGTCGTGATCTCCATGGCGGCCAGCTATGCGCTGTTTAAGCTGCCGCCGTTTTCATCCTGGTCCTCCGGCATGCGGGTGATTCTGCTGACGGTGGTGATCTCCGGCGCGGCGGCGACGCTGTTCCCGGTGAAGGAGGAAGACCATGCGGCATAACATCTACGTCTATATCTTCATCATGTTCGCGGTCACCTACCTGATCCGCGTGCTGCCGCTGACGCTCATCCGCAGGCCGATCAAGAGCCGCTGGATTCGCTCGTTCCTGTTTTACGTGCCGTATGTCACGCTGGCCGTGATGACTTTCCCGGATATCCTATATGCGACGAACAGCGTGTATTCCGGTCTGCTCGCTCTGGTTGCCGGCGTGGCGCTGGCCTGGTCCGGCCGCAGCCTGTTCACCGTGGCCGTGCTCTCCTGTGCGGCCGTGTTTATCAGCGAGCTGATCCTATAAACGGCCATGGCGGCCGTCCGGTTTCCCGTGACAGGGGAGCTGATTGACTTCATATGATACTGAATGGAGCTGTCAGGCGAAACATTCAGGTATTCTGAGAAAAATAAGCATTTCATTTGTGGTGATCTGTCGCCGTCAGTGACGGAAGCGGACAGATGGAAACGGAAAGCGTGGCTATGCGAGTTCCCTGGACAGAGCCCCAAGCTCGAAAGAGGCTTGATTTGCTTATTCAATTCAGAATGCCTGGAATTGGCCTGACGGCTCCATTGCTTATGATACGGCGCCGAAGATCATCCGCTGTTCGGCCTGAGCGAGCAGCAGCTCGGGCCGAACGTCCGGGGAGAGCCAGGCTTCCCGCAGCGCGGCGGGGAGGATGACGGGCATCCTGTCGTGAATAAAGGCGATGGACTCTGCCGGGGCGCGCGTGAGAATCGAAAAGACGGGCGAGCCGTTTTCGATGCGGTAGATGCCAGCCATGTACAGCGGTTTTGCGCCGGCCGGGCGGATCGCGTACTTGATTCGTTCCCGGCCGCGGCGTTCCCACTCAAAGTAGAGGCTGGCCGGAATCAGACAGCGCCGTCTCCGCATACCATCCTGAAACATAGGCCGCTCGTGGGCCGTTTCGCTGCGCGTGTTGATGACGCGGCGTCCGTCCGGCAGGGCGTAACCCCAGCGCATCGCAAAGGGCGTCGGCACGAGACGGCGGTTGTTGGCGATGACGGGCACGGTGTCCGAGGGAAAGATCTCGCCGGTCTTGACGGGCGCGGAGCCCTTCCTGCGCTGAAGAATGGCGATGATTTCCTCCAGCTCCTCGTCCGTGTCTTCCATATCGATGAAATATCTGCCGCACATATATGCTCCTGTAAAAAAATGGAATGTGGATTGATTCTTTGTATGGCCAGCGATTTCCTCCCGGAAAGGCGCGATTTTGCCGCAAATAAATTTGTGAGGTACCTTGACAAAGATGCGCCGCGGTGATAGAATGGCAAAAGTCAAGGTACCTTATAAATTGAAAGGATGATGCATATGGCAGGATATTGCGACGGATGCGGGCGGCATTGCCCCACAACGGCGCTTAGCTGCGGCAGAGGCCGCGCGCTTTATGGCACAGAGGAAGAGAAAGACGTGGAACACGGCGAAGGGCCGGATCACCGCGGATCACACGAGGGCCACGGGCCGCACGGAGGTCACGGGCCGCA
>JAUNJB010000079.1 GCA_030535375.1 Clostridia bacterium
CGGGAAGCAGATGCCGGTTCATCTGGTTGAGATAGGTCTGATAAGAGGACGCTTTGACGCTGCCCAGCAGTTCGTTCTCCATCCAATACATCATCCACTCATTGAGCGTTCCACGGCGGGTAAACTCGCCGTGATCTGCGCGATTCAGCAGTTCTGACTTCTTTTGAACCAGAAGTCTGCGCACTTCCGAATACTGATGGGCATAGATATAGCCAAATCGAGTCTTTCCGGACAGGGTCTTTCCGATCACATATCTCCCCTCGTACCTTCCATCCTTGCGCTTATAGATATTCTCACCATGTCTTGCCATAGTTCTTCCTCCCTTTCATGCGCGGCGAAAATTCGACGGCGTTTTCGACGGCTTAAAATTCAGCGCTCCATCATGCGGAAATTTTGCCGCTCCACTGGGAATAACCCCTGTTCATTCCCGGCGGTATCCAAAAATAACCGTCCTTAACCTATTTTTAGTCATAGAAAACGGTTGACATTTCTTGTGAGCAACTTTATAATAAATACTGTGACGGCTGTACGCGGACATATTGTTCTCCGCCTGCCTCAGCAGTCACAGAATCGCGAATTTTGCGACACCGTTCTCCGATTTGTCCTCTATCTCAAGCGAGATTCGAGTTGAGATGTGTCTTTTTCATATACAAAAAAAGACCTGAAGCCAACGAACAGCTTATCAGGTCTTTTAAATATTATCTTATTGCTGGGAATAATCGTATTTCATCCCGTTCCGAAACCAGAACGTCAGCTCACCATCCTGCCCGACAATGACCTTATCAACCAGCGCCACAAAGGTATAAGGCTCAAAGCCTGCACACACTTCCTTCTCCTCCAGCATCCGCAGGAAAACCTCAATCTGCCGCTTTCGGTCTGCTTTGTCCTTCTTTTGCTGCTCAACTGACCAAATCCTCTCTGCAAGTTTTTCATGCTCTGCCGCCAACGCGTCGTATTCCCGCTGATACTCCGCCTGATCCCTTCGCACCCTGGCATTCTCCTCAACCAGCTTCCTGACGCGCTCCGCCATACCCAGCGCCTGATCCTGCAGCCTCGCTGCGACCCTGTCAAGTTCAGTCGTATCAAGCACCTCATCCAGCACTTCCCGGCAGACGACGAAGACAGCGTCCTTTTCAGCGATCACCTGCTGCATCACGCTGACGAAGGCACGTTCCAGCGCGTCCTGCGTCACATGCGGCGTTGAGCATCTGTGATCGCCCTCATACTTGTGATTGCACCGCCAGATGACACGCCGGTACGTATCCGTGCTGTGCCAGACCTTGCTGCCGTAAAAGGCGCCGCAGTCCCCGCATACCACCCTGCTGGCGAAACAGCTTTTCCCGCTGTAGCTGCCTTTGAGGCTTCTGCGCCATTCCAGTTCCATTTGCGCAAGATCGAATACCTCCGCGCTGACGATGGCCGGATGACTGTTCTGCGCGTAATACTTCGGGATCTCGCTGCCATCGTTCACAACGAAGGTTTTCCTGATGTAATCCGTGCAGTAGGTCTTTTGCAGGATGGCATCGCCTTTATACTTTTCGTTGGTCAGGATGCTCTCCACCGTAGACGGGCCCCAGCGGGAAGTTTTCTTTCTGGCCCTGGTAGCCTCGATCTCATCCCCGCTAAGCAGGCTCTTACGGGAGGGACAGGGAATGCCAGCCACATTCAACTCTCTCGCAATGATCGCGGGAGTCGCACCTTCCAGAAAGCGTCTGAAGATGGTGCGGATGATGTTTGCTTCAGCCTCCACGACCTCCGGAACACCGTTTTTCCCTTTCCTGTAGCCCATGAACTGCCCGTAGGCCATGCTGACCTTGCCTTCCGCAAACCGCCTGCGCATGCCCCATGTCACATTTTCGGAGATGTTTCGGCTTTCCTCCTGCGCGATGCTGGACATGATCGTCAGCAGCACTTCACCCTTTCCGTCCAGTGTATAGATGTTCTGCTCTTCGAAGTAGACCTCTACGCCTTTTGCTTTGAGTTCGCGGATGGTGGTCAGCGTATCCACCGTGTTTCGAGCGAAGCGTGAGACGGACTTGGTAATAATCAGATCGATCTTTCCAGCCAACGCATCGGCAACCATCTGGTTGAAGCCCTCACGTTTTTTCATGCTCGTGCCCGTGACGCCTCTGTCGGTATACACGGAAACGAACTGCCAGTTGTCGGTGTGCTCCCTGGACTTAATGTACTCGGTGTAGTGCTTCACCTGCGCCTCATAGCTGGTCAGCTGCTCTTCGCTGTTGGTGGAAACACGGGCGTAGGCGGCTACCCGCCTGGGACGGGCAGTGAACGTGGGCATGCCCGGCATCGCCTGCAGCCGGGGCGGAATGACCGTCACCGTTTTCATTCGGGTAACCGCAGGTTCGTAGGCTCTTTTAACAGAAGAACCATAGCTTCCGGCTTCGCTCATTGCGCTTTACGCTCCTTCCTCTTATGCTGTTCCTTTGTTTTCTCAGCGGCCTTTTTTCGCTTTTCGGCGTCCCAGCTGTCTTTGCGGGAATGGTCCTTCCAGAAGTGGTCTTCCACGTGACCATCCTGAAAAACAAACCGCACCCGGTTGTCCGGATGCATCTCCATATGATGAATTCGCTCAAGCGCCTCCATATCGTCAAGCGCGGGGGCAATACCCAGCACGCCGGCAATCAGATCAATCAGGATCTTCTCGGGAATCTGCCTGGATGCGCAGTACGCTTTCCCTCTGTAGTTAAAGGTGCTGCAGATCCAGATCGGTGCTGCATATGGGGTGCCCCGCCGCGTGATTTTGTATCGGTATTTCTTTCCGCAGATGCCGCAATAGATTTGCTTGCCCAGAGGCAGGTCTGAGAGTTTCTTTTCTTCCGGTTCGGGACGGCAGTCCCCCGCATCTTCCGCTGCCTTGCGGCCTCCTTTCATGGCATACATCGCTTTGCGCCGTGCAATCTCCGCCTGTACAGCCTCAAAGGTCTCGCGGTCGATAATCGGCTCATGATCGCCGGATACGAAATACTGCGGCAGTTCTCCTCGATTGAAGAATTGCTTCTTCTCGATGTGGTTGTTGGTAAAGAACTTCTGCAGGAGAAGGTCTCCTGCGTATTTCTCATTTCTCAGCATCGTCATGACCACGCCCGCATTCCAGAGTCCGCCCTCGGGCGCGGGCATCCCTTCCGCGCTCAGCGCCTTCATGATCCTTTCGCCCCCCATGCCGTCCAGATACATCCGAAAGATCCTGCGGACAACCCCGGCTTCTTCCGGTATGACGGTAAAGACGCCGTTTCGGACGTCGTAGCCATACATACGGAAGCCCGTGGGTTCGCCTTTCTCAAATTTCTTCCGGACGCGCCACTTGCAGTTTTCGGAGACATTCCGGCTCTCCTCCTGAAAAAAGGAAGCGAGGATAGAGAGCATCAGCTCTCCGTCCCCGCTCATGGTGTCGATCTTCTGTTCTTCAAAGTAAACGCTTATGCCCATTTCCCTGAGCATGCGCACCGTTTCCAGCAGGGTCACTGTATTTCGGGCGAAGCGTGAAATGGACTTGACCAGGATCATATCAATCTTCCCGTCACGGCAGTCCTTCAGCATCCGCTGAAATTCCGGTCGGTTTTCTTTCGTGCCTGTCAGCCCTCCATCGGCATATACGCCGGCATATTCCCATTCCGGGTTGCGCTGAATCAGTTCACTGTAATAGCTGACCTGCGCTGCCAGGGAATGCAGCATGGCGTCCTTGTCCATGGAGACGCGGGCATAGGCTGCAACTCGCCTGAGCCTGGGTATCTGCACAGGCGGCTCGATGCGGCTGACCGTCATGGTTTTCTCGTTCATCTTCTTCCGTCCTTTCCAGGGTACATTGTATCAATCCCCTTGTCAGTGTGGCATATTACCGCCTTTCGGACGGATGATCAAGCCTTTTCAGGCAGTTTTATCCTTCAGAACGTCGGATAAATCCGCCCATACCGGGGAGAATTTCTGCGCCAGAATTGGTTCAATCTGCCCGTATTCCTTTGGAGTGAGGAGCCCTCTTTCCCGAAGAGCGGCCATGACAGAGATCGCAGCCCGATAGCCGCACTCCCGGTCAAACTGGTCTTTTGTCAGCATCGTGCCCATGGTGATCGCCTCCATATTTTAGAGTAGTTCCTATATACCTCTCTCCAGAGGTGTGCTGCCTTGCTGAGGAACGGCAGCCGATCCATATCGTGCAGAAAAATAACATGTTCTGCTGCAGTATTTTTGTTCTCTTACAGAATGAAAAATGATTCCACAGTGGCTGCACCTGCGTTCAGCAGCGTTTCCTGCCAGTTCTCTGTGCGCATGCCACCAGCTTAGACGGCATGCGTCGGAGCAAAAGCGCTTCGCTTTTCTGTGAGCCTGCCTGGCTACCTTTGCGCCGCACTGATCGCACGTTCCTTCAGCGGTTTTGATGGATGCTGCCCGCTCAATAGGAGCGACGTTGTTCCTTCGGCAGAAGGATTTCACCGTGTTGGCTGACAGGCCCAGTTCCCTGGCGATTTCGTTACAGCTTTTCCCGGCTTGCCTGTGTTGGATGATGTAGTTTTTCTCAGCATTTGTCACGAAGCATTTCCTTTCTGGCATGACCATCCACGCCGCCATATAACAGGAAAGAGGCCGGATCGCTCCGGCCCCGTTATGCGTTTCTACATGATATAAATGCGCATCAGACAACCCGCGAGTATTTCCCTGACACCCAGCCGATCTGCGCATTGACCACGACGGCATGCCAGCCGTTCTCGGCAGTAGCGATCCACTCAAAGGTCGTTCCAGCCTTGACGGACGTGATGCGGCTGTACCTGGTGTCATTGCCTACGCGGATGTTGACGGAGCCGTTGTCACACACGATGCGCACCTGCTTGGCAGCAGGCATCTCCACGGACTCGTCCGTATCGGGAGCGTCGTCAGCCTTACCTTCATCATCGTCAGCCACAGCATCCATCAGAGCCGCATGGCTTTCGCTGCCGTAGATGCCGTCCTGTTTGATACCCACTTTCTTCTGGAACGCTTTAAGGGCGGTCTCGGTTTCAGTACCAAACTCGCCGTCCGCTCCATACCGGGGCAGGGTGTATTCCAGCTGCAGCAGGAATTCCTGCATGGCCTTGACATCAGCGCCCTTGGAGCCATCCTTCAGCGTCCGGGTGCCAAGGGTGTAATTGGTCTGTGCGGTATCCGGCTTCACATAGCTGCCGCCCACAAAGGTGGTGTCGCCATAGTCAACGAAGGGCAGCTGGAACCAGTGCGTCCATTTGCGGGAGGACACCTTGGTCTTCACACAGCCGTAGCTGAAGCCGCGCTCCTCAACAGCATAGCCGTCACCAACATACACGCCTACATGACCGTCCGACCGCAGAGCAACGCCCGGGATTTCGGGCAGAGTATCAATCGTACCCCATGCACAGCCCTTGCTCTTGGCGTAGGTGAACATGCCGTTAGCGCTCTTGTCGGGACAGCCGTTGCCGCCGTACTTGCTGGAGAAGGTCTTGTCCGTGCCGATGGATTCTCTCACGCCCTTACCGCCGCCCGTCCAATTGTAGCCTTTGATCAGACCTACGCAGTCCGCGCAAACCTTCTTCTTGGCAATGTCATCCCTGTACCGAGCGGTGCGATTGTCCTTGTAGTGGGTCGGATACTGCTTGGCCTTGCGGGAGCGCAGAGATTCGGAGCATTTGTAGACTACCGTGCCGTACCAATAGGGCTGTCCAAGGAAAGACAGGCAGAAATCAACGAAGTGCTCGCTGGTATAGGGAGTGTTGATTCTCTCGCTCATAATTACCTCCAATCAAAAAGGAGGGGCGGCGTCAAGCGCCGTTGCCCTCGTTGGTCGTAGTGTCTTCGATGCGATTGTGCAGCTGAGCAAGAATGCTCTTCATCTTTTCGGGAATAGGCAGTCCGAGGTGGGCGGCATTCTCCAGAAGGGACACGCCCTCATTAGACAGGTAGAAGCACACCACTGCGCCCCGCAGCGCGCTGCCGGTACCTACTACATGAAGGTCAACAATGTGCGCCACGCCCACCAGCATCAGGATGAGCACCTTCTTGCAGATGCCCTTAAAGCCCACAGCGCTGGACAGCTTCCTGTCAGCTACGGCGCACATGAGGCCAGTGATGTAGTCGATCACCATGAAGATGATGAGCGCGGTCATCAGGCCGTCCATGCCTCCCACAAAGTAACCGAGATAGCCGCCAATCGCGGCTACCGCCGTCTGAACCTTGGCCCAGATCAGATCAATCGAGAAGTTTCTCATGTCGTTTTCCTCCTTTTTTGTATAGCAGAAGCCGCCCAATCTGAGCGGCTTACGCGTCGGATTCGACCTCGCTATGTGGCAGTTCGTTCATTGGCGCAGCGTCCTCTTTTGCCTTCCATAGCGCGGGCACATTCGGCGGCTCCCAGCCCGTTTGCGAGGTGTGTGCCTGCAGGCAGACAAAGAAGGAACCATCCGCGTCGGGATAGGCCACCTCATCACCAAGCGCATAGTCTACGCCCACTTGCCAGACGCGTGCCTCATCCTCATGGATGATCTCCACCTTGCGCCAGAGGGCTGGCACAACGTCGGGCGGCCAGTCGTTCTGTGTGGTGTGCGCCTGCAGGCAGCGCCACAGGAATGAACCATAGGAGTACACGTCGCCCACCAGCACGGCAAGCCCCGGCTTCCATACGCGTCCCTCCAGGGCGGGCTGGATGGAAAGCAGCTCCTCGTCGGTAAGCCGTCCATCCGCAATGGCCAGCCGCAGGAGCAGCCCCAGCGCATTGGGCAGGGCTTCCTCGGCGCTGACCGTAACGAAGCTCTCCAAAGGCAGCGCCCGCAGGAGCATATCATCCGTCAGCGCCTGTCCTTCCTCAATGAGCGCGTCATCCGGCAGAATCAGAATCTGATCTGAGGTTACACCGGTCATCTGGAATTGTTCGCCGCTTAAATCATATTGGGTTTCCGTCACCCTTTTCGCGGCAACAAAAGAAGAGCGGATGATCGTTCTCACCCGCCCCTCAAGGGGAATCACAATATTCAATTTCTCCGTCCTCCCTGTTGACTATTTTATTTGCGGGCTTAGCCCACCGAGGTGGGATCATTGTAAACAACCGTCAGATACGGCTGCAGGTTCGTATCCGAACCGCTCATGCGCATGTAGCAGTTTGAGTAGGTGGATGAGCCGAAGTTGTACTTGGTCTCATACAAACACAGGCCACCGTAGGTACCGTTAGCCAGCCCCTGCACGGCAGCGATGGGAATTGCAAACGTCACCTGCGCGTTGCGCCCAATCGTGCCAATGGCTCCATAGTTCACCGCGATGGACGGCGACCCGCTGGCGGACGTATTGGTGATGGCGCACAGGTACACCGTCTTGGCGCTGCCGGAACCGCTTCCCGTCTTTCTGTGCAGCGTTAGCGTAGCAGACTTGATCGTCGTTCCGGACAGCACGTTTTGCAGGCTGCCAAACCACATGCAGCCGTAGTTCCAGCTTAGACTTGAGGAATAACCGCTATCGGAGTAAACGCCTTGAATGACATCAGAGGTATCCGAGCGCCATCCGCCGCGATAGGACTTCGTGCTTGTAGCATACTGGATTGTTGTGGAGTCAGGCGTTACAACCGGAATAGCCGTGCCGTAGTCCACCGTCACGCCCGTGTCAAAGAGCTGCCCGTTATCACCCGTGCCGCGGCTGCCATAGGGCACCGTGCCGGATGCAATGATGTACCCGGCGTAGGATACCATGGCCCACGAGCATGAACCCCTGCAGTTTTTCGTATACGCCCAGCCCATGAACACCTCCAAACCCTGCAGTGCATTGTACAGCCCGCAGTTCAGCAGATAGGCATGGGTGGTGCGGCAGTAGATGGAATCGTAGGTTACGTTATTCGCGTCCAGGGTGCAGCCGTTGAACTCTACATGATGATTCATTTGCAGGTCGACCAGATAGGGATTACGACTGCTGCCATTGAGCGGGCGGATTTCCCGCAGCGATACATTCTGAAAAGCAATATGGGCCGAACAGCCCTTCACGGAGATATAGCTGTTCAGGCGGCAGGCGGAGTAACCGTAGATCATGAGCCTGCCGGGGCCGGACACACCCTGAAGCTGCGTTCCCGCAGATTCATAGATTTCTCCGCTGGCGCTTGGCAGATAAATGGTTACGTTGCTTTTGAGAAACCGGTTATTGACGGCCTTAACCGCTTCGCCTAATGAACGAAACCAGGTATCGCTCGCCCCAGAGTACGACGTATTGACATAGAGCGCACTCGGGCCATTATAAGAAGCCGCCACTGAGCCAGAGATAATCTCGTCTGCATACAGTTCCTTGAAACCCACGTTACCATTGGCGCTCATTTCCATCAGGACATTCTCGTTGTTGGATGGATCGAGCAGCTGCAAGAGAAAATTTTCCGTAGTGATCGCCACGTTGTTGGAGCCGATGTAGATGCCAGAGGACTTCACCTCCTGCGCGCCTGCCACGACCCATGCGCTGCCCGTGTACCGCTTGAGCAGGTTGGGAGAAACCGAGGTATCCAGCCAAAGCATGTTCGTATAGAGCGTCGTGGGGCTGTACTGCCTCGATAAACCTTTTCGGTGTTGTAAGTAGACGTGCTCACCTTGAGGGCGAGGTTGTTCGCGTTTTGGGTGATGTTGCTCTCAGCGGTTGTCATGCGCCTGACAAGTCCATAGATATCCTCTGGAGCCGCGCTCCAAGGTGTCCATTTGTCCAGCACCTCCAGCTTCACATTGCGGAATTGGACGGTACCGGTTGTTCCATTCGCAGTGCCTGTGCCAAGCATGAAGTACGCGAGTGATACCGGATTAAATGAGCTGAGATTCAGAGGGCCATAGCGCAGCCTGACCCAATCATCATCCGTTGCCGCAAAAGAAGTATCCGTGGTGCGCAGATACCAGCCGCGCCCCGTCGTATAGAGTGTCGTTCCATCATCGCCGCCATAATAGCGATAATACACCCAAACGCCAGAATACACGCCTGCAGTAGACGCGGAGGCTGCATCAACATTCGTTCTCTTGATGTCAAAGGAGAAGCGGATATTGACGCCGTTTCCGCTATGCTCAAACAGGTCATCCGAAACGCTGAGATTCCATCCCGTGTAAGTGGAGGTGGTACCGTTCGCATAGCGGTACTTGTTGTCCACAAAGGTATGCACATTTGCGGAGTTCAGGCAGTAATTGCGCCCCTCGTACTTCTCGTAGGCATACAGGGCAGCGGACGTGACCGCCGAGGAGATGGCCTCCGGCGTAACCTTCTGCTCCGCCTGATCGATGCGCGCAGAGAGGTCGTCCGTGGTGGTTTTGTCCGCTTTGAGGGCAATGGCCGCGTTGGTCTGCGCAATAGCCGTCTGCGTTTGAGTGCGCAGTGCGCCCACTTCGGCAAATGCCTCGTAGCCCACCTGCGAAAGCGGCTGGAACACACCATCCACAAAGCGAAACATGGGGTGCTCGGGGTAGAGCGTCATGTTGGTTGTGGTGGACATACAGCCCAGCAGCAGATAGGTCAGACCATCCTCCGTCGTGGGCGCTGTACAGGTAAGGTAGGTTGCGGCAGGCGTAAATGTCGATCCGGAAAGCGTCCCCACCAGATAACAGGACGCGCCCTGCACGCCGGTAAAATCCGACACATGATAGCGCAGGTACACGCTCGAATACGCCACATAGACGTTGGAGGTCACGTTTCCCGCATTACCAGAGCCTGTGTTCCAGAGGATGGGCTTGTGAACGTCAAAAGGTTGATCCGCCGCCAGCACAAAGAAGCCGCTGTCATCACCCACCAGAAAACGGAAGGCCGTCAGCGTCTCTTTGATGAGCACCGAGCCGCTGCGGATGCGGTCATAGGTATCCGTGTTGTAGTTGGCGTCCGCCCACCAGCCCTTGGGTATGGAAAAGGAAGAATAGGCAGCGTTCTCCCGGTAGGTCAGGTGCAATACATTTCCCGCTGCATATTGGGTGCCCAAGCGCGTCCCCTGGCTGTAATAACAGGGAATGGCCTCGGTAGCAGAACCATCCTTGAGGGTCAGGGTCAATGTCACATTGGCTCCGCTGCCAAACGGGAGCCAATAAGCGATCTGCTGACCGTCCTTGAGCGCAGAAAAACTGGCGTTGCCCGTCCATGAAGCGGTCATCGTGGTCTGGGTACCCACGATGAACTCAGGCCCGGAGCCTGTCAGAGAGATGGCAGCGAGATCGTCTTTGTACTGCTGGCTTCCCGTCACCGTGGATACGATAGCCTCCGGAGTGAGTTTCAACTCGGCGGCATCCAGTCGCTCATCCAGCGCGGTCACGTCGCTCTTATCCGCCTTGCCGGACACCATGAGTTTCAGATAAGTGTTGCTCGTAATATCCATGGCGTTGAGGGCGTTAACCGTGGCCTCACGGGCAAAAAGCGTGTCCACGTCGAGGTTTGCAGCAATCAGACTGCGAACGGTCGCGTTGTCCGCGAAAATCTCTTGAACATTTAACGTTTTGGCTGTGATAGAGCCTTCAATGAGCTTCTGTGTTCCGTGAATGGACAGGTCGGCCACATCATCGTTGCCCACCTGCTTGAGGGTGCTCACGACATTGCCGGAATCATCCACGGACACAGAGTAGAAATGCCCATCCGTACCCTTGACCACCAGCTCGCCGACCGTAAGAGACACAAGGTTCGCCTCCGTGACGGCCAGCTTGGCGATGTACAGCTCGCCGCCCACGCCCTGCGTGATGATGGCCGTGTCCGTGGCAAGGTCTTTGATGTGCGCCCAATCAATATCCGCTGTGCCAATGTCAGCCTTCACCATGCTGGCCACAGCGGCAGACAGCGTGGTGATTGCGGCCCAATCAATGTTGGCCTCATCGATGGTCGCTGTCGTGATCTGGGCCTTGCTGATGGAGGCGATCTCCGCAGCGAGGTTTTCGATCTGCGCCCAGTTGATGTTGGCGTTCACGATATTGGCGGTTGTCAGCTGTGCGGTGGCGATCATGGCAATGGAGGTGTACAGCTCGTCTGCCGTGATGCTGCCCGCCGCCAGCTCCCTGATCTTCGCCGTGACCACCGTGAGCGCGTCCACGTTCAGCACGTCGATCAGCGCTTCCGCGATATGAGCGCGGGTGATGGAGGCGTCCTGAATGTGCGCGGAACCAATGGCGGCGTTCCTGATCTGCAGGCTGCCCACGGAGCCGGATTGCAGCTGACCGGTTCCCACGGAGTTCAGCGCCAGCTTCGCGCCGGTAATGCTGCCGGAAGCCAACTGACGCGCAGAAACCATGCTGCCCTCCAGCGTGTCCGCGACGGTGCCGAGGGTTACAGAGATATACTTGCGTGTCAGGCAGTCGTAGGTGTACTGCGTCATGCGCATGGAGACTTCCACGCCAATGCGCCGGGCGATGACGCGGACGCTGTCACCGAGGAAGATGCTCCGCAGCGCGGTATACTGCGCGTATTCCACGGTGTCCGCGCAGTTCACAAAGTCCACCTTGAGCGTCACGGTCGGCAGGTCGCAGCCCTTCTCGTACTCCGTCTGCGCCGCTGTGCGCATATCGGTATAGCATTGATTTTTACTTTTTGGTTCATCGCCATCCGTGACCTCCTTCGCCTCCGAAACCGGAAGGTGAATCCACTTCGGATGGATATAACCGCCGATGTTGGGGCTGTCCACATACAGCTCCGGCAGGTACAGGATGTTGCCGTCCGCGTCCTCGCCGGTGGGCATGATGCGCGTGACCACGTCCGTCTCGTCGATGTCGTAGGAAATGCCGGTGAGGTTCTTGCGTTCGCGGATATGCACGTCGGTGTCATGACCCACGCGCTTCACGAGGAACACGTCGAACCAGTCGCGCGCCAGCTCCGCACCGTACTTCTCCGCCATGCCGCCCTCGCCCAGCATGGCCTCTACGGGGTTGATGTTCTCGAAGCGCATGTCCTCCGCCGTAGTGGTTAGGTCGGAGTAGAAGGTGAAGTCATGGGCGGAGAGGCAGCCCAAAGAAATGCTTTGAGCCACCGACGCTCCGACTGCGGAGGCCGATGGCTCAATCTTTTGGATCATATTATCGAGCAGGTCATAGAACACATGCCGGGCGTAGACCGTCACCTTGTCGAGCTCCGGCACAACGCGATAGATGCGGAAGGGCTGGTCGCGGAGCTGCCGAGACTCGATTACCTGATTGCGAAAGCCCACGTTGGTCTGCGTGCTCTGGGTTTCCGTGCGCACATAGGTCAGATACTCGGCGGACATGTAGCCATGCTTGCCGTCCGGGCAGGTCACCTCATACCATGACGAGGTGGTCTTATCCACGACAATGATCTCGGCGCCTTTCTTATACTTGCCGAGAATCTTGTAGCTGGTGCCTGTGCCGGAGCGAAGGCGCAGCGGGTCGCGCTGAGTGGAGACGCGGTAGATGCGCACATCATAGGTGGTGGTCTGATACTGCTGGGTGACGAGACTCATCTGCGGCGTCATGGCGGTGGGTACCGGCGCGCGGATGATGCGGCCCTCGGTGAGCCGCGTCCAACGGCCCATCTCATCGATGGGATGAACCAGCGTCAGCTCCCACTCGCCGTTCAGGGTTTCGGTCACGATGCAGGATTGCGGCTGCACCGGGCCAAGACCGTTGTTGGAGAAGTCGGTGCAGTCGGATGGGTAGACACAGATCAACGGGGTTCACCTCCTCGGGGCATGCAAAAAAGCACCGCCACATCGACGATGCTCGCTTCTAATAGAGTTCATTTCGTCAGCTTGGGCAAAATATCGCCATTCATCTTTTCGAGCGTATTGAGCTGCTGAACCGCCAGCTCACGAAGTAACTTCATGCGTTCCGGCTGTGCCAGATTCTGACCGATCAGGATAGCGTTATAGCTTTCCATATTGGCCAATACAAGTAGTTGCTGAAGCGTAGCGTGATCTCGAATGTTTCCACTAAGATCAGGATGACTTTCTGTCCACTGCTTGGCGGTCATTCCGAAGAGAGCGACGTTCAGCATGTCAGCTTCGCTGGCGTAGGTACACGCAATTTGTATCGGAGTGAGCGCCGGTGGCAGGAGATTATCCTTGATGGCATCGGTATGAATCCGATAATTTAATTTGGCGACTTCACGATTCAAATTCCAGCTTAGGGACAATCGGCTGCTCTCGTCGTATTTCAGACGTTTATAGTCCTTGATGATATAAAGCTTGAATTCTGCCGAAATCCACGATGCAAATTCAAAAGCAATGTCTGAATGCGCAAATGTTCCGCCGTATCTGCCCGATTTGGAAACAATACCTATTGCATTTGTACCATCAATCCACTTTTTGGGGGACATGGTAAAAGCATTTGCCCCGGCCTGATTTCTAAACTCCTCGAATTCGAGGGGTTTAAACTGCGGATTATGCAAGCTTTCCCACAACCCGAGAAATTCCAAAACATCCCTGCCGCGCATCCAGTTTTGAATCACAGCAGCCGGATCATCGCTTTTGTATCGAGCAATATCGGTAAGCGATAGGTATTCATTTTGAAAGTCTTCGGTATAAATACCGATGCTGACACCCTTCGCATGAATGAAGTCCTTCTGTACTTTTCCCGCCATCATGAAAAATTCCTTTCGTGAAATTACCTTTATTATAGCATATATCGTATAGATAGAAAAGCAAATTATAGATACCGCCAATTCGGCTGAATCACCACGTTGCTCACATTTCCCGTCCAGCTCACAGCGTTCTGGCCCGGCAGCAGCGTCGGGAAGTCGCCGCTCATGCAGCTGTTCATGGAGGTGCTGCCGGAATACGCCTCCATGAGCGGCGTGTCGAGGGTGATGCTGTCCGTGATCTCCAGCTCCGTGATGGTCATGCCCACCATGAGCATGACCTCGCCGCTGCCGTATACGGTAATGACCGGTTCGGAAAACACGCTGCCGGGGTTGGTGATAAACGTTCCCGATGTAGTCAGGGTAATGGGCTGCACACCAGAGGTATACCAGAAGGGCTTGCATCGGAAATTGACCGCAAATGCGCGATGCGGATTCCCTCGCAGGATTTTCTCAAAGGGAATCTGGTTGACAATCCGGGCATTATAAAAGCCTCCCTGCCGGTTGGCGAAGGTGACCGTACCGCTGCCCTTGAGCCATGCGGCAATGGCCGGGATGCGGGCGGGGTCGGCGATGAAGCAGCTTGCCGTGAGCAGCATGTCGTCATACACATCATCGCCTTCCAGCGTGGTCAGGCTGCCCGACCGCCCCGGCACATTCGTGAAGGTCGCCCGTTCAGAGGGGATGGTGAGGGGCGGCTGCTCCGTTACATGGATTCCATACTCCGTGCAGCGCTGTCCGTTCCATTCAAACCAATCCATCATGCGAATCTCAATCCTTTCCCTCTCTGCTGACGTCTGGTCAGCGTGGCGATCTCCACGGCCAGCGCGCGGATATCCTGCTCATCGCGCACAACCATCTGCTGCACCTGAATCGTGGAGTTGACGCTGTTGTTATAGGTGCGTCGGTTGTCGTTGCTCGTCGTGGCGATGGAACTGTCCCTGGCTTCACCCGTCAGATAGCGGGAGGCGTTGCGGATAACCCGCGCCTGTTCTTTGGTTTCCTTGAGCACGCCCTTGCCAAAACCGCGCATAGTCATCACGCCGACCTCATTCTCGAACACCTGCGAGGGTGACTTGATCTTCAGCTCGCTCTTGGCTGCGGACACAGCGGCTCTCGCGGCGGAGCGCATCGCCGAAATCACACCGGAGCGCCCCGCGTTGATGCCCGCCGTGAGTCCGGCCATGGCGTTAACCCCCGCGCTTCTCAATGTCGTGGCGGTCAGGTTGGTGTTCACAGCCGTGCGCACGCCGGAGGCAATCGCGCTGCCGGTACCGCTCATGCTGTATCCGGTCATAGCATCCGCAAGGCCCTGCGCGGCGGCGATGCCGACTGAAGCCAGCGTATCCTGCGGCAGGGCCGCTGTGACCGCAGCCTCGATGCCGGAAGCAAGAGTGGCCGCGTCTGTGGTAAAATCGTAGCCGCCCATACCTTCGCCTACACCAGCGGAGACGTTTTCGCCGACCGGCTTCACGCGCTCGGAGGGTGAATGGATTTGCAGAGCGGCATTGAGCGCGGCTTCGAGATTTGCCGCGACGGTTTCCGCGTCCGAATCCCAGCCTGCCGCCGTCATGCCCTCACCGACGCCCTCAAGGATGTGCGTGCCGGTTTCCGTTGTGTCCAGTCCTTGCAGGAATGTCAAAATCTCTTGCAGATTGGCGACATCCTCCTCGGACACCTGCTTTCCCTGCTGAATAGCCGAAACGACTTCTCCAACATAGGCCGAAAGCTCAGCCACTCGCTCCGGACTGAAATCGCTGAGCATGCTCTGGTTCAGCACACCCTGATCCACGCTCTCGCCACGCAGGGAGGCCCAAAAGCGCTCCCAGCCGTTGTAATCCAGCGACTGTGTGTAGGAATTGATGCGCGAAACCGCCGAGCCAATCAAGTCCATGGTGGTTTCGGGCACCATGCCGGTCATCATGCCGAGCGTGGTCGTTCCAAACTGATCCACCTCGTCAATCAGCGGCGAGAGCGCGTCAATGGCTTCCTGCGTACCGGTGATCTCCGGAGCGACCAGCACATGAAGCGTTCCGTCCTCGTCCAACACAGCCACCTTGTCAGGCGTGAGTAACTCGGTGGGCACGGCCTCCACGGGGATTTCCTGCCCATCCTGCCAGAACCTTGTCTGCAGGTCGAGCAGCGCATCGGAGGGATTCTCATACACCTCGCCCAGCTTCACGATGCCCTTCACCTCGACCGGGTTCTCCGCCACGAACTTGCGGTAGGCCATCAGGTCATAGCCATAGATGCCCACAGTCATGGACAGCCTGGGCTTCACGGCGTTGGTGTCATCGTACTTGGCGATATAGGCCGTGAAGTTCTGGAGCAGCTGGCTCTTGTCGCAGCCGGTAGCCTCGGCGAAGCTGGTGACGATGGCCTCAATCTGTGCAGCGGAGAGAGCGGAAATGTCCACGTTGTCCGCTTCAAGGTACTTGGCCACCATGGCGGTGATGTTGTCCGGGGTCAGCGCCGTCGTGAGCGCACCACCTGTGACTTCCTCATAGGCCAGCACAAAGGC
>JAUNJB010000239.1 GCA_030535375.1 Clostridia bacterium
CCTGCAATTTTCATTCCGTCTTCCGCGAATTATTCAGGTTTATTTTTAAAATCAGCATTTTATTTTTCTCAAAATTGCATTTTTCTCTTGCATTTTCTCCGCATACCCGCTATAATACTGCAATATAGTGAAGTGCTGCTTCACCGACTTCGTCTTATCAGGAGGGAAATGTGATGAAAAAGATTCTGGCTATGCTTCTTGCGGTCATGCTGCTTTGCCCCGTGCTTGCGCTCGCCGATGACACCATCAAGCTGGGCGTGTTCGAGCCGATGACCGGCGCGACCGCTGCCGGCGGCGCCATGGAAAAAGAAGGCTTCGATCTGGCCAACGAGCTCTATCCCGAGGTTCTCGGAAAGAAGATCGAGCTGGTCTATGGCGACAATAAATCCGACCGTGCGGAGGCTACGCTGGCCGCGCAGTCCCTGGTGGACAAGGGCGTCGTCGCGGTGCTGGGCTCCTATGCGTCCGGCCTGACGATGGCCGGCGGCGAGGTCTTCGCCGAGGCGGAGATTCCCGCGCTGACCGCGACCGCCACCAACCCGACCGTCACGCTCGACTGCGAGTGGTACGCCCGAATCTGCTTCATCGATCCGTTCCAGGGCACGATGCTCGCGCGCTACGCGGTCAAGAACGAGTATAAGAAGATCGCCATCATGCGCGAGAAGGATTCCGAATACGCCGTCGGCCTGGTCAAGTATTTCCAGGATGAGCTGGCCTCGCACGAGGGCTTTGAGATCGTCGAGCTGTGCGATTTCATGAACAAGGATGAGGACTTCTCCGCGCTGCTGGGCGCCGTGCTCAAGCAGGAGCCCGACGTCATCTTCACCTCCGTCTCCTACGCCGATAAGGCCGCGCAGATCATGAAGCAGGCCCGCGCACTGGGCTATGAGGGCGCGTTCTTCGGCGGCGACACGCTCGACGCGCCGGAGCTGTTCAACATCGCCGGCACCGCGGCCGAGGGCGCGGTGTTCACCACCTTCTACGATGCGGCGCAGCCCGCCACGGAGAAGACCAGCGAGTTCCTGGACGCTTACCGCGCCAAGTACGGCAAGGAGCCTGCCGCCCCCGTCATCATGGCGTATGACGCCTACCTGACCATGCGCAACGCCATTGAGACCGCCGGCTCCACCGACGCCGAGGCCATTCGGGACGCGCTGTTCGCCACGGAGGGCTTTGTCGGCGCCGCCGGCACCATCACGCTGGATGAAAACCACGACGCCACCCGTCCCGTCGTCTTCAAGGTGGTCAATGCCGATGGCACCACGTCCTTCTCGGACATGATCGAGCCGTAAGCCACGCCCTTTATGGATTCCGGCCTCAGATGAACATGCGCAGCGTTCTTCCATGCGCACCCTGAGAATAGCTTAACTTGGCTAAGGGCTGTAAAGCTTGCCGCTTTACAGCCCTTCGTCGGTTCACTGTACTTTCCAAAATCAATTGGGAGTGAAGACCATGTTTGACTTGACCCGTCTGCTGCAAACGCTCACCGACGCGCTGAGCCTGGGCAGCCTGTATGCGCTCATCGCCATCGGATACACGATGGTTTACGGTGTGCTGCGCCTGATCAACTTCGCCCACGGCGAAATCTTCATGATCGCCATGTACATCGTCTTTTACGGCATTTCTCTCTTTTCCCTGCCGTGGTACGTCACCTTTCTGCTGACCATTCTGGTCACCGCGCTGCTGGGCACGCTCTCCGAGCGCCTGGCCTACCGCCCGCTGCGCAGCGCGCCGCGCATTTCCAGCCTGGTATCTGCGATCGGCGTGTCCTACTTCCTGCAAAACCTGGCCACCGTGCTCTTCGGCGGACGCCCGCTCACCTTTCCGCAGATTCCGCTGTTCACCGACGTTCTGGTGATCGGCGACGTATATCTCCAGCGCCTGTCGCTGATCGTGCCGGTGGTGACCGCCGTGCTGCTTCTGGCGCTGCTGTTCCTCATCAAGCGCACGCGCACCGGCCTGGCCATGCGCGCAGTGTCCCGCGACTATGACGCCGCGAGCCTGATGGGCATCGACCTCAACCGCACCATCGCCATCACATTCTTCATCGGTTCCGCGCTGGCCGGCGTCGGTGCCATCATGTGGGGCATGAAATACACCCGCATCAGCCCGACGATCGGCTCCATGCCCGGCATCAAGTGCTTCATCGCCGCGGTGCTCGGCGGCATCGGCAACACGGCCGGCGCGGTTCTGGGCGGCCTGCTGATCGGCTTCATCGAGATCGTGATCGTCGCGCTGTTCCCGGCGCTTTCGGGCTATCGCGACGCGTTCGCGTTCATCGTGCTGATCCTCGTGCTGCTCGTCAAGCCGACCGGTCTGCTGGGCGAAAAAACTACGGAGAAGGTGTAAAGCATGGCAAAGATCAAAAAGAGTTCCGTCATCCTGACCTGTCTGCTGCTGGCCGTGCTCGTGGGCGTGCTGTTCATGATCGACGGCCACGCGAGCAAATATATCATCCGCATCACGCGGCTGTGCGCCATCAACATCGTGCTGGCGCTGTCCATGA
>JAUNJB010000240.1 GCA_030535375.1 Clostridia bacterium
ATGTCCAGCCGCAGGGCCTGCCTCGCGCGCGCCAGGCATTCCTCCGTCAACCGCAGTTTGTTCCCCGGATGCTGCGCGGCCAGACGCGCCGCCGCCAGGCGAAGCGATGCCTCCTGCTGGTCAAGCCGCGCGGTCGCGGCGTCGCGCAGCGCCTGCTTCATCGAGGCGATCTGCGCGCACACATCGTCCCGCCGCGCCACGACACACTCCGCCGCGGCGGACGGCGTGGGCGCGCGCAGGTCGGCCGCCAGATCACACAGCGTCACATCCGTCTCATGCCCGACGGCGGAGACGACAGGCTTTCTGCACGCGGCGACGGCGCGCACGACGCTCTCCTCATTGAACGTCCACAGATCCTCCATCGAACCGCCGCCCCGCGCAACGATGATCACGCTTACGCCGTCAAGCCGCTCCAGAAGCCGGATGGCGTGTGCCACCTCATCCGCGGCGCCGATCCCCTGCACCCGCACGGGGCACAGCAGAATGCGCGCCTGCGGATCGCGCCGCAGGGAGACATTCAGGATATCGTGGATCACCGCGCCCGTCGGCGAGGAGACCACGCCGATCGTATCCGCAAAACCGGGAATCGGTCGCTTTCTGTCCGCGTCAAACAATCCCTCGGCCGCCAGCTTCGCTTTGAGCGCCAGCAGCCGCTCGTAGAGCACGCCGACGCCCTGCGCACGCAAAGCGGCGGCATACAGCTGGTACTGGCCACCCTTGGCGTAAAGCCCCACGCTGCCCGTGACCACGGCGCGCATCCCCTCGAAGGGCTCCGCCTGCAGCCTTGCCGCATCCTGCGCGTACATCACGCAGGAGATCGCCGCGTTTTCATCCTTCAGCGTGAAAAAAAGCGTGCCGGTCTGATGGAATTTGAGGTTGCTGATCTCTCCCCTGACCTCGATGGTACGCAGCATGGGATCAAGCTGGAACATCCTGCGCACGTACTCGTTGAGCTGGGAGACGCTCAGCGACAGCTTACTCGCCACGCCCGCCGGCCGCATCCAGCGTGTTGGCCAGCAGCATGGCGATGGTCATTTGCCCGACGCCGCCGGGCACGGGCGTCAGATAACCCGCCACGGCGGAAACCGACTCAAAGTCGACATCGCCCACCAGCTTGCCTTCCACGCGGTTGATGCCCACATCGATGACCACCGCTCCGGGCTTCACCATATCCCCCGTGACGAAATCCGCCCGGCCGACCGCCGCCACCAGAATATCCGCCTGACGGGTGATCTCCGCCAGATTCTGCGTGCGGGAATGGCATATGGTCACCGTCGCATCCGCGGCGAGCAGCAGCATCGCCATCGGCTTTCCCACAATATTGCTGCGCCCGATCACCACGGCGTGCTTTCCGCGCACGGGGATGTCATACGCCTCCAACAGCTTCATGACGCCCAGCGGCGTACAGGGCACAAAACCGGGCTGGCCGTTCATCAGCCGGCCGGAGTTCATCGCATGAAAGCCGTCGACGTCCTTATTCGGATCGATCATCCTGAGCACGCGTGCCTCGTCAAGATGCCCCGGCAGCGGCAGCTGCACCAAAATGCCATGCACACCGCCGTCCGCGTTCAGCGAGGCGACCACGTCCTCAAGCTCCTGCTGCGCGCAGTCCTCCGCCAGGCGGATCACCGTGGAACGGATTCCCGCCTTGACGCAGGCGTTTTCCTTATTGCGCACGTAGACCTGGCTGGCGGGGTTCTCGCCCACCAGCACGACGGCCAGATGCGGCATCACACCGCGCGCGATCATCTCCGACGCGCGCACGGAGAGTTCTTCCTTCAGGCTGCGCGCCACAGCGCGCCCGTCAATCAGCGTTGCCGCCATCTTCAATCCCCCTCTTCTCCTTTGCCAGGGCCTGCGCGCCCAACAGCGCCACGCCCACCGCATTGTCGCCCGACAGTTCCGGCCGGGCAAAGCACAGCCGGCAGGACAGCCCCCTCTTCCTCGCCCGCTCACCGAGCATCGGCCGCAGCAGTGTCGAGGATGCCACGCCGCCGGCCAGCAGCGCCTGGCGGCAATGCGTCTGCTCGCATCCCGCCTCGATCATGCGCTCGATCGTCCGGCTGAGGAAATCGAATACTTCCGCAGCAATCTGCTCGCGGGACAGGACCCCTTCCTCAAGCCAGCGCGCGATCTTGTTCTCCGCGCCGGCGAGGTTGCAGCTCGTCCCCTTGATCGAAACGCCGATAAGCCCCTGCGCCTTTCCCTGCATGGCCAGCCGCTCAAGCGACGGGCCCGCGGGAAACGGCATCTGCATGCGCACGCCCGTGCGGTCCACCAGCTGTCCGGCATGCAGATCGAGGCTTCCGCCGATCAGCGTGAGCCTGCCCTGCTCGCACAGCAGCATTTCCGTCGTTCCGCCGGACAGATGCAGCGCCAGGAAGGGCTGCGAGGCGTCGATGCCCGAATCCACCAGCGCGGCACGCACATGCCCCTCCTGATGGCTGACAGGATAAAAAGGCACGCGCAACAATGCCGCCGCTGCGCGCGCCTGAC